>JAVEYE010000009.1:0-29634 GCA_034003665.1 Rhodospirillales bacterium
GGTGCTGCGCCGCGCCCGGTCCCTGCCCGAACAGGGAAAGGTACCCGAGCAGACGGTGCTGTGTTTCGCCGGCTGGACCTTCGATATGGCTCGGCGCGAGATCGTGTCGGAGGACGGGGTAGCGGTTCCCCTCAGCACCGGCGAGTTCGACCTGCTGGCCACCTTCGTTGCGCATCCCCGCCACGTGCTCAGCCGCGACCAGCTTCTGGACCTGACGCGCGGGCGCGAGGCGGCGCCGTTCGATCGCAGCATCGATACCCAGGTCAGCCGCCTGCGCCGCAAGATCGAGAAGGACGCCAAGGACCCGCAGATCATCAAGACGGTGTGGGGCGGCGGGTACGTCTTCACGCCGGAGGTGAGCAGAGGATGAGGCGCCTGCTGCCCAAGAGCCTGTTCGGGCAGACCGTGCTCGTCCTGCTGATCGGGCTGACCGTTTCGCATCTGGTCAGCATGGCCGTCTATTCGAGCGATCGGGTGGAGGTCCTGACCCTTTCCGGTGGCGAGGAGACGGCCCGACGTATCGCCTCGATCGCCCGACTGATCGACCAGGTGCCGCCCGAATGGCGGGACCGAATACTGGACACCGTGCAGAGCCCCACCTTGCGGGTCGCGCTGGGCGGAGACGGCGCGCTGGTGCCTCAGCCTTCCGAGGACTGGCGCGGCGGCCTCATCCGGCGATTCCTGGCGCGCGAGATGCAGGCGGCCGAGGGCGACGTCGTCGTCCGCCTCGAGGGGCTGGCGGAACCGCCCGTGCCGTCCGGTATGATGAACTCGATGATGGGGGGCCAGCAACGCCATATGCACATGGGGTGGTTCTCCCCCCGCATGGTCGAGGACTGGCCGATCGGTGCCGCCCTCCAGGCTTCGGTCCGCCTCAGCGACGGTCAGTGGCTCAACTTCGCGGCGGCGATCCCCGATCCCCCGCGCCTGTGGTCGGCGCCGGCCATACTGTCGCTCGGGCTGATGGTTGTGACGGTGGTGGCGTTCTCGCTGTGGGCGGTCCGCCGGCTGACCGGCCCCATCCGCACTTTCGCCCAGGCGGCCGACCGCCTGGGCCGCGACGTTAAGGCGCCGCCGCTGGCCGAATCCGGGCCGGTCGAGATCCGCCAGGCGGCGCGGGCCTTCAACGGCATGCAGGCGCGCCTCAGGCGCCTGGTCGAGAACCGCACGCGGATGCTGGCGGCCATTTCGCACGACCTGCGCACGCCGATCACCCAGTTGCGGCTGCGCGCCGAGTTCATCGACGATGTCGAAGAGCAGGCCAAGACCCTGGCGACGCTGGAAGACATGGAGGCAATGATCGCCTCGACGCTGACCTTTGCCAGGGACGACGCCCTTACGGAAGCGCCGCGCACGGTTGATCTTCCCGCCCTGGTCGGCAGCCTGTGCGACGATTTGGCCGATGCCGGCAAGCCGGTCTTCTTCCAGGCGACCGAAAAGATCGCCGTGACCTGCCGGCCGGCGGCCCTCAAGCGGGCGGTGGCGAACCTAGTCGAAAATGCGGTCAAGTACGGCGGTTGCGCCCGGGTGTCGATCGTTGTTGGTTCCGGCGAGGGAGGGGTGGCGATCGTTGTCGAGGACGACGGGCCGGGTCTCCCAATCGACGAATTGGAGAACGTCTTTGCGCCGTTCTATCGGGTCGAAAAGTCGCGCGGAAGCGGTCCTGGCGGTGTCGGCCTCGGGCTCAGTATCGTGCAAGCCGTCGCCGATGCCCATGGCGGTCGGGTCCGGCTCGAGAACCGGCAAGAAGGCGGCTTGCGCGCCATCCTCGAATTCCCACGATGAGAAAGTCCGCGGCCGGCGCACTTCAGGCGCGTTGCGGCACCGCCTCCAACCTGCGAAACTTCCGCCATTCATCCAGTCATGCAAAAAAGGGGAAGCCATGCACGTTACGCTGGTTCACATCCAGGTGAAACCGGATCGGGTCGACGACTTCATCGAAGCCAGCCGGGTCAACCACGTTGGTTCGATCGAGGAGCCGGGCAATCGCCGCTTCGATGTGCTCCAGGACACCCGCGATCCGACCAGGTTCATCCTCTACGAGGCGTACGTTACCGCCGAACAGGCTGCCGCCCACAAGGAAACGCCGCACTATCGGGAGTGGCGTGACGCCGTTGCCGGCATGATGGCGAAGCCGCGCGACGGCGTGCCTTACAACGGGCTGTTCCCAGTCGACTAGGACATGACGGGAATAGCGCCCTTTTCCACCGCGCCCCTGCCGCGGATCGTCTTCGGGGAGGGAAGCAGCGCCAACGTCGCCAAGGAGGCGCGGCTTTTCGGGACCCGCGCCCTGGTGGTGACCGGTCACCGCTCCTTCCGCCAATCGCCTGGGTGGACGGCCTTCGAAGGGGCCTGCAGCCAGGCCGGCATCGATTTCGAGGTGGTGACGGTCGCGGGCGAACCGTCTCCGGAGCTGATCGACGAAACGGTGGCCCGCTATCGAGCCGCCGACATCGAGGCCGTCATCGGCATCGGCGGCGGCAGCGCGCTTGACGCCGCCAAGGCCGTCGCCGGCCTTTTGAGGCCGGGCAACTCGGTGATGGATCACTTGGAGGGGGTTGGGCGCGGCATACCCTATCGGGGGCCTTCGGTGCCGTTCATCGCGGTGCCGACGACGGCCGGCACCGGCAGCGAGGCGACCAAGAACGCCGTGCTCGGCCGGCGCGGCCCGGAAGGTTTCAAAAAATCGTTTCGCGACGAACGGTTGGTGGCCAGCGTCGCCATCGTCGATCCGGCGCTTTTGATCGGTTGTCCGGCCGCCCAGATGGCGGCAAACGGCATGGACGCGTTGACCCAGCTCCTCGAATCCTACGTTTCGCCGCGCGCCAACCCGACGACCGACGCCTTGGCGTGGTCGGGCCTGCAGGCTTTCCGCAACGGCTTCTTCGTCGCCTGGGAACGGGCCGGGCGCGCCGACCCCGCCGCCGAGCAGGGCCGCGCCTGCGCGGCCTATGCCTCGCTGATGTCGGGCATCACGCTGGCCCAGACCGGCCTGGGGGCGGTTCATGGATTGGCCTCGCCGCTCGGCGCCTTTTTTCCGATCCCTCATGGCGTTGCCTGCGGCACCCTGCTGGCCGTTGCCACCGAGGTCAACATCCGGGCGCTCAGCCGCAGCGACCCTGGCGGCCCGGCGCTGGCCAAGTACGTCGAGGCCGGGCGGCTGCTCTCGGGGCGCGACGATCTGGCTCCCCAACGCACGCTCGGCCTTCTGGTCGAGACATTGTCCGGGTGGGTCGAACGCCTGCAAATTCCTCGCTTGGGCGGGTTCGGCATGGCGATGGCCGACGTGGCCCGGGTGGTGGAGGCCAGCGGGGGCAACAGCATGAAGACCAATCCCGTGATGCTGGCCAAGGATGAAATCGCCGAGATCGTCGAGCGCCGTCTTTAGTTGCGTTCCCGGCCGACCACGAACGGCTGGAAAGGAGTCTCAATGGGGTTTGTCGAGGCGATCACCTCGGCGTTGAGGGGATATGCCAATTTCCGAGACCGAGCCCGCCGATCCGAATACTGGTGGTTTATCCTGTTCGGGATGCTGGGAAGTCTGGTGATCGGGCTGGCCGAGTCGGCGGTGGGCATCGATCCGGACGGCGGCTTTTTCAGCACCGTTTTCAGCCTGGCGATCCTGCTGCCGAGCCTTGCCGTCGGCGCGCGGCGCCTTCACGACATCGACAGGTCCGGATGGTGGCTGCTCCTGTGGTTCGTTCCTCTTGTCGGGATGATCGTCTTGATCGTCTGGGCCTGCAAACGCGGAACGCCGGGCTTCAACCGCTTCGGCCCCGACCCCTTGTCGGGCCGAAGGGCCGCGCCGCGCCGCGACTCCTGAAATTCGTTGCCCTTGGCCGTGTGAGCGGGTACGAGAGGGCCACCGGAACGGAGAGTCAAGGAGGTGTCCCGCGTGCACGTTCATCTGGACGCCATAGGCGGCGTCGCCGGCGATATGTTCCTGGCCGCTCTGCTGGACGCCCGGCCCGATCTGACGGGGGGCGTGCTCAAGGCGATTCGAGCCGCCGGCCTGCCGAAAGGATGGACGGCCGAGGCCGTCGACCATCTTGCCGACGGACTGTCCGGCCGACGCTTCCACGTCCTGCCGCCGGCGCATGGCGTTCGTCACCACGATCACCCGCACGAGCCCCACCATCACCACGTCGCCTTCCGCGACATCCGGGCGATGATCGTAAGGAGCGCTCTCGACGAGGGCGTGAAGGCACGCGCCGTCGCCGTCTTCCGGCTGCTGGCCGAGGCCGAGGGCGCCGTCCACGGCAAGGACCCCGAGGACGTGCATTTCCACGAGGTGGCCGACTGGGATTCGGTGGCCGACATCGTGGGCGCGGCCTTTGTCATCGAGGCGCTGGGCGGCGCCACCTGGTCGGTCTCGGCGCTGCCCCTGGGCGGCGGCCGCGTCAAGACGGCGCACGGCATCCTGCCGGTGCCGGCCCCGGCTACCGCGCGTCTGCTCGAGGGCTTCGAGACGGTCGACGACGGCATTGCCGGCGAGCGCATCACGCCGACCGGCGCGGCCATCCTCAAGGCCTTGGCGCCGACCCGCCATATGCCCTCAGGCGCCGTCCTGGCCGCCAGCGGCACCGGCTTCGGCACGCGCGTCCTGTCGGGCCTGCCCAACATCCTGCGCGCCCTTATGTTCGAAACCGACGCCGTTGAGCGGACCATTCCCGGCCGCGAAAGCGAGGTGGCGGTCGTGGCGTTCGAGGTCGACGACCAGACGCCCGAGGACCTCGCCGCCGGACTTGACAAGCTGCGCGCCGAGGCCGACGTCTTGGACGTGACCCAGGCGGCGGTTCTCGGCAAGAAAGGACGGATGATGGCGGCCGTGCAGATCCTGTGCCGGGCGCCGGCCGTCGAACGGGTGGCGGCCGCCTGTTTCGCCGAAACGACGACCATCGGGCTGCGCTGGCATCTGGCCCGCCGGTTCGAACTGGATCGCCGGACAGTGACCGCGGGCGGCGTTCGGGTAAAGGTGGCGTCGCGGCCGGGCGGGCCGACCGCCAAGGCCGAGATGGATGACATTCGCGAGATTCCGGGCGGCCATCCGGCACGCGCGGCAGTCCGCGACGCCGCTGAAGCGGATGCCGTGCGCGATAGGAAAACGGAAGATTGACGACGCATGAACGATTTTGACGTCGCCTCGCTAGAGGCCCTGAACGCCGTTCTCGATTCCCTTGGCTCCGTCGCCGTGGCCGTCAGCGGCGGCGTCGACAGCCTGACGCTCGCCCAGGCCGCCCACCGGCGGCTGGGGGCCGGGGTCGAGATGATCCATGCCACCTCGCCAGCGGTGCCTGCCGAGGCGACGGCGCGCACCCGTGCCCTGGCGGCACGCGAGGGATGGACCCTTCACGTCATCGATGCCGGGGAGTTCGCCGACAAGGATTATCTGGCCAATCCGGTCAACCGCTGCTTCTTCTGCAAATCGTCGCTTTACCGCAGCCTGGCGGCGATGACCGATCGCCAAGTGGTGTCGGGCGCCAACACCGACGATCTCGGCGATTATCGCCCCGGCATGCAGGCGGCCGCCGACCACGGCGTGCGCCACCCGTTCGTCGAGGCCGGCATCGGCAAGGCGGGCGTGCGGGCGGTGGCCCGCACCCTTGAGCTTGACGGCATTGCGGAACTGCCGGCGTCTCCCTGCCTGTCGAGCCGTATCGAAACCGGCATCCCGGTGACGCCCGAGGCCCTTGATTTCGTGCATGCCGTGGAGAGCCGCATCAGCGATTGGCTGGCCGATCGTGGCGGATTCCCCGGCGCGGTGCGTTGCCGCATCCGCCGGGACGGCCCGGCGGTCGAACTGGATGCCGCCAGCCTCGCCATGATGCGGACGCCCGAGGCCGATGCCCTGCGCGGTGAGATCGCCGATCTAGCGGCGGCGCGCGGCTATGGCACCGAGCTGCCGTTCGGCCCTTATCGCATGGGCAGCGCCTTCCTCAAGGCCGGCAACCCATGAGCCCGGAATCGGTATGGGACGCGGCCCGGCGGACCCGCATCGGTTTGGCCGAGGCCATCCTCTGCGAGGGCAAAACGCCGGCCCAGATCGCCGCCATCTGCGTGGAAGCGCGCAAGGACGGCCACCCGGTCCTGCTGACCCGCCTCGATTCGGCGACGTTCGCTGCGCTGCCGCCCAACCTCCGCGGCGAAACCGACTACGACGCCCTGTCGCGGACCGCTCTTCTCGGCCGGCCGCCGGCGGCGGCCGGATCGGGTCGTGTCGCCGTGGTGACGGCCGGCACTTCCGATCTCGGGGTATCGCGCGAGGCGGTGCGCACCCTGGCCGCATACGGTGAAACCGCCACAGAATGGTCCGACATCGGGGTGGCCGGCCTGTGGCGCCTGCTCGAACGGCTCGACGAACTGAAGCGATTCCCGGTGGTCATCGTGGTGGCCGGGATGGACGGCGCCCTGTTCTCTGTGATCGGTGGCCTGTTGCCGGGCGCCATCATCGCGGTGCCGACGTCGACCGGCTACGGAATGTCCGCCAAGGGCGAAACGGCGCTGCGGGCGGCGCTGGCTAGTTGCGCGCCGGGCATTCTGGTGGCCAATATCGACAATGGCTATGGCGCCGCGTGCGCCGCGTTGCGTATCCTCCGCGCGACACGCCAAGTCTCATCGGCCGACGCATAGGTCTTATTTGGCGGCGGCCGCTTCGGGCCGGTAAATCGGAACCACATAGGGTCCCTCGGGCACCACCGCGATACGCGGATCGTTGTGGCGCGCGACGCTCTGGCGCACCGCTTCCTCGACCGACGGTATGATCTCGACTCCGGTCAGCGCCCGCTCCTCGGGCGTCAGCCCGTGAGTGTAGAGTTGGATGCGTCCCACCCGCATGGCCTTGATCTGGTATTCCGTCTGCCATTCGTCGACGGCGGCGTGGCTCTTTCCGAACAGGCCCTCGATGAAGCCGTCCTCGCCCTTGGCGATCAGCTCTTTCTGGGCCTCCAGGTATTCCGGCGAACCAAATCCCTCGGAAATTTCGGAAACCATGATGATGTCGCCGCCCGGATTGAGGATGTCGATGGGCGACACCATGCCCTTGACCGTCTGGTAATAGGTCTTGTCGAGCGGGTAGCCGGCGCTGCTGCTGAGCACCGTCGAGAATCGCTCCGGTACGTGGACCACCGCGTACCGGTTCATGAAGTCGACGGCCTCAAGATGGCTTCGGGTGATTTCGCCGAAATTGACGAAGGAAAGGCGCCGGAATTCGTCGATTACGGTATTGACCGCGTAGGCGCCGCCCAGCAGGTCGACGACCTCCAGCTGTTCTTCATGCAGCGGGTTGCCTTCGAGCACCAGGTTGGCGGCGTTGCGGTGCTCCATGAAAGGGGCCGTGTGCAGCGTGGTGATGGTTTCGGCATGGGCGACGCCGGGAGTGATAACCTTGCGGCCGCCCGAGAAGCCGGCCATGAAGTGCGGCTCCACTAGCCCGGTGGCGATGCGCAGGTCGGCCTCGACGAAACGTCGATCCAGCCGCACCACGGTGCCGCGCCGGGTTTTGCCGAGATAAACGTGGTCGGCGTCGTTGCGGGCGAAATGGTTCTCGACGCGCACTGTTTCCATGACCCACGAATCGCCAACCAGTTCGGCGAGTTCGTCGCCCTCGTTGGGGCGATGCAGGCCGGTGGCGACGAGGATGCGGATGTTCTCGGCACGCATGCCGGCGTCAAGCAGGGTTCGCAGCAAGACCGGCAAGACCGTGCCGTTGGGGACCGGGCGGGTGATGTCGCAGATCAGGATGCAGGCGGTCCGGGCCTTCCTGGCCAGTTCGGCCAGCGGCGCGCAACCGACCGGGTTGGCCACCGCGTTCACGGTAGCGCCGACGGGGTCCTGGGCGACCGGCATTTCCGGCTTGCGGATGACGGTTACCCGCCAGGCATTGTCGAGGTTGACGGGCATGGTCCCCCGTCCGAAATTCATATCGATGTGCATCGTTCCTTTCCGCGTGCGGTGTGCCGCAATCCCGGCGCATGAGGGTGCGCGCACCATAGCGCACCCATAGGCGCTCATCCAGGTGGTTCAACCATCCATAGATGGGAATACGTCGTCGGCATTTCCCGTTTTCAGTTTGCTGGGGTTGCCGTGTGCCGCCGAATTTGAAAGAGTCTGGAAGGCTGCCCAGATGATGCGGGCGGCCGATTGACGGGACGTTGCGCCGACCGGAGGCGAGAGTCATGAGTGAATCCCAGAACACTGAAATCCAGGAATCCCGGCGGCCCCGGCCCCAGGATGTCACCTACGACCTGGACAGGGCGCTCTCGTCTGTGGTTTCGGTGCGTGCCGAGATTCCGGACGATGCCTTCACCGCCGGCATCCTGGGAACCGAGCGGGCGGGCAACGGCGTGATCATCGATGAAGGCGGTCTGGTGCTGACCATCGGCTATCTGATCACCGAGGCGGAATCGGTGTGGTTGATGGGGGCCGGAGGCCAGGCGACCCAGGGCCATGTCGTCGCCTATGACCAGGCGACCGGATTCGGTTTGGTGCAGGCGCTGGAAGACCTGCGGCTGCCGCCGCTGCCGCTGGGTTCGGCGGCGACTGTCGATGTCGGGGCGCCCGTGGTTTTTGCCGGATTCGGCGGTCGTCCGTACGCCACGCGGGCCGCCGTCGTCGCCAAGCGCGAGTTCGCCGGATATTGGGAGTACGTTCTCGACGAGGCCCTGTTCACGGCCCCGGCCCACCCCAACTGGGGAGGCGGCGCGCTCATCGACGGCGATGGCCGTCTGGTCGGCATCGGTTCGCTGTTCGTGCAACTGCCGCAGGCCGGCAAGGGGGCGATCGAGGGCAATATGGTGGTGCCCATCGATTTGCTCGCCCCGATCCGCCATGACCTGTTGCGGTTCGGCAAGACGACGGCGCCGCCGCGGCCCTGGCTTGGCATCTATGTGGCCGAGGCCGAGGATCAGTTCATCATCGTTGGCGTGGCCGAGGATGGCCCTGCCGACAAGGCCGGCGTCGAGGTGGGCGATCGCGTCGTCGAGGTGGACGGCCGGCCGGTCGACAGCCTTGCCAACCTGTTCCGTGCCGTATGGGCGGCGGGGGTTGCCGGTGCCGAGGTTCCTCTTACCCTCTGGCGAGACGGTGAAGTGATCATGCTCGGCGTTCAATCGTTCGACCGCAACCTCCTGCTCAAGCGGCCGCGGCTGCATTGATGGGGCTGTCGTCCGTCGCTTTGCGTCACCTTTGTCGGGCCGTGGCGGGCGCCGCGGCGCTTGTGATGGTGTCGGGGGCGGCGGCGGTGATGGCTTCTGCCCAGGAAATCAGCGGCATTCCCTACGTGATCGACGGCGATACCTTGGGAATCGGCGGATTGCAGGTCAGGCTCTACGGGATCGACGCCCCGGAGGCGGAGCAGACCTGTTCGCTCATCGGCAGCGAGGCGCCGATCGGCATCTGGGCGGCTGAGACGCTGCGTCGCCTGATCGGTCGCGGCGAGGTGACCTGCCATCCGGTGACCAGGCAGACGCGGGGGTACGTGGTGGCGAGATGCCGCGCGGCGGCCGCCGACGACCTCGGCCGCGCCATGGTGGCGGCCGGCTTCGCTTGGGACTTCCCGCGTCAGGGACACGGTATTTACGCCGACGACGAAGCCACCGCGCGCGCCCGGCGGTTGGGCGTGTGGTCGGGCGAAACAGAATGCCGAGCGCCGTGGGACTGGCGTAGGCGCTAGACACGAAAACGCCGTACGTCGTCCCTATGGCCCGGCCACCTGAATCGCCGGGCCGTTTCGTCCTCGCATTTCCGAATGACCGTTCTCAAAACTGGACCGGCGCGGCCATTCGGCCGCCACCGGAAGGTGTAGGTCCATATGGGCAACAAAACCCCGAAAAAGTTGACCAGATCGACGATCGCTCGTCGATTGCCGACAAGTTGTAAAATTGAATTATTTTAAACAAACTAATAGAGGTGGAATATTAAATGAAAACATGTATTTAATTTTCCGATTGCCGTTCCAGTGGCGTTTTTCTATGATGTTGACCGTCAAGAAACTTTCTGACGGAAGTGCACTTGCGTAAGTGATACTCATTTTCATTTAGGCAAGTTTGGGGTTGGTTTTTGGGCAAGGCGCCCGTGGGAGGAATTATCGATGCTGAAGACAACCAAACTCACCAAGTTCTTGGCGGTCGGCCTGGCTCTTGGCGGCTTGGCGTTGGCGGGGACATCAACCGCCATGGGAGCCGACAAACCGATCCGCTGGAAGGCGCAGAGCTGGTTCCCGCTTAAGCTGCCGCATGTCGGCCAGCAGATCCTCGACATCGGCGAGAAGCTGGAGAAGGTGTCCGGTGGCAACATTCAGTTGAAGGCCTTCGAGCCGGGCGCGCTGGTGCCGCCGACCGAGTGCTTCGACGGGGTGTCGAAGGGCGCGCTCGACGTGTGCTGGAGCGTTTCGGCCTACGACTACGGCAAGAACCCGGCCCTCGTCGTCTTCTCGGCCCTGCCGTTCGGCCCCGAATGGCCGGAACTGCTCGCCTACTTCTACTATGGCGGCGGCAAGGAGATGTATGAGGAGTTCTACGCCAAGGACAACATCAAACCGCTGGTGTGCGGCGGCACCGTCGCCGAGGGTTCGGCGTGGACTCGCAAGGAAGTCAACTCGGCGGATGACTTCAAGGGTATGAAGTTCCGCATCATGGGTCTTGCGGCGCGGACACTCGAGAAGCTCGGCACCCAGTCGCAGCTGCTGCCGGCCGGCGACATTTTCCCGGCCCTCGAACTCGGAACCATCGACGCCACCGAGTTCGCCATGCCGGCCATCGATCTCAAGCTCGGCTTCTATCAGGTGGCCAAGCACTACTATTGGCCCGGTTGGCATCAGCCGGCCACGCTCTATCACCTGCTGATCAACATGGAGCGTTGGAACAAACTGTCGCCAGCGCAGCAGATGCAGTTCGAGATGGTGTGCGGCGATAACGTCCGCCAGGCCATCGCGGAAGGCGAGGCCAAGCAGCTTGAGCCGCTCGCCGAACTGAAGGCGAAGGGCGTCACGGTTCACCAGTGGCCGCCCGAAATGATCGAGGTGTTCCGCAAGGCCTGGGAAGAGGTTGCCGCGGAAGAGTCGGCCAAGTCGCCCGACTTCAAGAAGGCCTATGACCACTACGTTGCGTTCCGCAACAAGTACAAGGTGTGGAACGACATGGCGTACGTGAAGTAGCCGTTTGGCGGTGCGGGGACCCGCCGCGGCGGGTCCCCCATGCCGCTCCGGTCAAGAAGCCGAAGGTGACGAGGGGATACGGGCGTGACAGAGACACTGGAAAAGATTGCGCGGGGGCTGGAGAAGCTTACCGGCAAGATCGCCATGGTAGGGGCCTGGGTCGCCGTCCTGTTGGTCTTCCTCATCATCTTCGACGTCGTCGGCCGACGGTTCTTCAACATCGGGTCGTCGAAGCTGCAGGAGCTCGAATGGCACCTGCACACCATCGTCTTCATGTTCTGCCTGGGGTGGGGGTACTTCGCCGGGGCACACGTGCGCATCGGCGTCATCTGGGAAAAGTTCAGTCCGCGGACGCAGCTCTGGATCGAGATCATCGGCTGCCTGTTCTTCCTGTTTCCCTTCGTCGCGATCCTGATTTTCTTCGGCTGGCAGCTCATGGCCGACTCGTTCGCCAAGGGCGAGATCTCCGCTGCGACCACCGGTCTTTCGTACCGATGGGCGATCAAGGCGACCATTCCCTTCGGCTCCATCCTTCTGTTGCTGGCCGGCATCGGCGTCTTCTGCCGCACCATCGCAAATCTGCGCAAAATGGGAAACCAATAGGCCGTTGCGTGCGGCCTAGGGAAGGATAAAAACCCATGTACCTCGTCGACATGCTGCCGATCATTATGTTCGTCTTCCTGACGGCGGTGATGTTCACCGGTTATCCGGTCGCCTTCGTGCTTGGTGGAACGTCGCTGATCTTCGGTTTCATCGGCATGTACTTCGAGGTCTTTTCCTTCATCGAATTCTACAACATCGTCGCCCGGGTCTGGGGAAGCGTCGCCGAAAAGCCGATCCTGGTGGCCATTCCGATGTTCATCTTCATGGGAACGATGCTGGAGAAGAGCGGCATCGCCACCGACCTTCTGTATACGTTGCAGGTGTTGCTGCGCCGCGTTCCGGGCGGCCTCGCCATCGCCGTCACCGTGATGGGCACCATCATGGCCGCCACCACCGGCATCGTCGGGGCCTCGGTGATCATGATGACGCTGCTGGCCATGCCCGTCATGCTCAACCGCAGGTACGATCCGCGCTTGGCGGCGGGCACCATCGCCGCATCCGGAACGTTGGGCATCCTGATCCCGCCCAGCATCATGCTGGTCATTCTCGCCGACATGCTGACGCTGCCGGTGGGCACCCTGTTCATGGCCGCCGTCGTTCCAGGTCTGATTTTGTCGTCGCTTTACGTCGGCGGCATTTTGACCGCTTGCATCATCAAGCCGGAACTGGCGCCGCCGCTGGGCGATGAGGATCGGCCTCACAGCACGGCCGAGTTCGTGGGGCTGCTACTGAAGAGTTTCGTGGGGCCGGTTTTTCTGATTTTTCTCGTCCTCGGCTCGATCTTTCTGGGTTGGGCGACGCCGACCGAAGCCGGGGGCGTCGGGGCGTTCGGGGCCATCCTGCTGTCGGCCATCAAGGGGAACCTGAGCCTTTCGATCCTCAAGGACGTCGTCCGGCGGTTTGCCGGCACCAACGTGATGATCTTCATGATCTTCATTGGGGCGACGGCGTTTTCCTACGTCTTCCGGGCGCTGGGCGGCGACGACATCATCGCCGACTTTTTCGACTCGCTGGGCATCGGACCGGCCGGCGTCGTCTTCCTGATGATGGCCGCGGTGTTCGCCATGGGGTTCTTTTTCGATTGGCTGGAGATCATTCTGATCGCCGTGCCTGTCTTCACGCCGATCATCGAAAACATCGATTTTTCCAGCCATGTGGCGCAGGGCGATTTCCTGACCTGGTTCGCCATCATCATCGCCGTCAATCTGCAGACCTCCTATCTGACGCCGCCGTTCGGTTACGCCCTCTTCTTCATCAAGGGCGGCTCGCCCGACAGCGTGAGGATGCAGCAGATCTACAAGGGCTGCGTTCCTTTCGTGGTGCTTCAACTGATCGGACTTACCGCCATCGTCATGTATCCGGAACTGTCGCTCTGGTTGCCCGGTCTGATGTCGAGATAGAGCCATGAAACCCGATCGGAAGCCGCCCGCGATGGCTCAACAGGCGACCGCCCCCGACAAGGCCACCGGCCCGATGTCGGTGGTCGGGCCGGAGGAACGCATCCTCGTCGTCATCGGGACACGCCTGCGCGACCTCCGGCGCCAGCGCGGCATGACGCTGGACGGGCTGGCCGAGCGGACCGGTTTCACCAAGAGTTACCTGTCGAAGATCGAGAACTCCAGGAAAGTGCCGCCGATTGCCTCCCTCATCCGCATCGCAAAGGCGCTGGAAACCGATATATCGGGTCTGTTCGATGGTGCCGGGGGCCCCGGCGCGAGCGGGCGCCGGATCAGCTTGGTCCGCTTCGACGACCGCCGGCCGGCCGTCGCCGGCGGCTCGTCCTTCGGATACGACTATCAGAGTTTGGTTCACGGCACTTTCAAGCGCCAGATGGAACCGTTCATCGCCACCTTTCCCAATTCGATCAGCGAAGACGTCCTGTTCGAGCACGAGGGCGAGGAGCTCATCTTCGTGGTGAGCGGGCGCGTCCGTTTTACCGTCGCCGACGAGGTGTTCCTGCTTCAAACCGGCGACAGCCTGTTCTTCGATGCGACGCTTCCCCATCGGGGAGAATCCGTCGCCGGGGACGCCAAAGCCTTGATCATCGTCGTCGGCCCGAACGCATCCGGCGGCGATGGTTCCAGGGGCCGCGGCAAATCGTAAGCGCCCCCAGGGGGCGAACTGGTCCTGTTTTTGATTAAGACATACAAGGGGAAAACGATGTCGACCATCGACAAGGTACTGACGGAAAAGAAGATCGAACTGCCGCAGCCGGCAAAGCCGGTGGGCAACTATGTTGGCTACGTGCGCACCGGCAACCTCGTTCACGTTTCGGGTCAGGTTCCGGCCTGGAACGGCGAACTGCGCTTCAAGGGGAAACTCGGCAAGGACTTCACCGAGAAGGAAGGCTACGAGGCGGCCCGCGTGTGCGCCCTGAACATTCTTTCCCAGTTGCGCGAAGCGTGCGGCGGCGATCTCGACCGTGTCGTGCGCGTGGTCAAGCTTGGCGGATTCGTCAATGGGACGCCGGACTTCAATGATGCGCCCAAATGCGTCAATGGGGCGTCGGACCTGATGGCGGAAGTGTTTGGGCCTGAGAAGGGGCCGCACGCCAGGTTTGCGGTCTGCGTCGCCTCTCTTCCCGCCGGCGTCGCCGTCGAAGTGGACGGCCTGTTCGAGATTAAGTCTTAAGGCAAATCGGAAGTTCTAGTCCAGGAGGACGCCATGTCCGAAAAAACTTACAAGATCAAGTACTTCGGATGGTCGAGCCTGGCCATCGAGGCGGGGCCGAACACACTGTTTTTCGATCCGTTCTTCCGCAAGTACTGCGGCGCCAAATGGTCTTCGCTCGAGGATTACCTGGGGGCGAATGTGGTCTGCATTACCCACGGCCATGAGGAGCATTTCCTCGATGCGCCCGAGGTGGTGCAAAAGACGGGGGCCACCGTCGTCTCCTCGGAACGGGCATGTCGCTTCCTGGCAAAGCGCCGCGGCATCCCGCAGGACCAGCTTCGACCGACACCCTACTTCGAACCGGTCGAGATCAACGGTTTCAAGATCACGACCTTCGACTGGAAGCACCGCGACATCAATCTGTTCAAGGCGATGCCGCTGGCTGTTCTCAAGGGCAACACCACCCAGCTGAAATGGGCCTGGAGCAGCGCGACGCAGGCGCCGTTCTATGCCCCCTATGTCGGCTTCCACGTGGAACTGCCGGACGGCACGACGATCCTCAACTACAACGAGGGTTTCAACAGCAAGATGACGGACCAGGAGATCAATGAACTCGGAAGCCGGTTCCGGACGGACATCCTGCTGGCCGGCATGCAGTTGTACTTCATGGACGACGTCGCCCGTGGCGCCGCCGCGTTGTCGCCCAAAACGGTGATCCTCTATCCCCCGCACGAGAAATTCCACGAAATGATGGGGGCCACGTCGGCGCCCTGGTCGACCTTCGCGGATGCGGTGCGCAAGGCGGTTCCGTCGGCGGAAGTCGTCATCGCGGAACCCGGCATGGTTTATTGACGGATAATAAGCCTGATCCAGCCTAACGGCGGCGGCCAAGCGAACGGTCGCCGCCGTCTTCTTTTTGGGCCGTCACGACGGCTGCCGTGCCCCGGTCAGGAAGATCTGGACCGAGCGGCTGACATGGTTCTCCATGTCCTGGCGCGAGACGCAAGCTGCCGGCGAAATCAGGCACCTCAGCAGCATGTCGCCGATCAGCAGGCCGATGAAGGCGCGGGCGGCATCGTGCGGATCGTCGATGCGCAGCTTCCCGGCCTCGGCCAGTTCGAGGAGATACTCCGCGGTGCGGGCAACGACGCTGTCGGGACCGCGGCGGAGAACGAAGGCACCCATCTCGGGAAACTTGTCGCCCTCGGCGATCAGGACGCGAAGCGCCGACATTGCGGCGTCGTCCGTCAATCCTTCGACGAAACGCATGCCCATCCGCGACAGAGCCGCTTCCGGCGTCATCGACGGATCTGGACGCAACGCCGCCAGATCCGACAACAGGTGGTCGCATTGTTCGGCCATCACCGCCCGGAGCAAGCCTTCCTTGTCCCCGAAATACTCGTAGAGCGAAGTGCGCGAGCCACCGGCCTCATTTACGAGGTCGGTCAGGGTCGTCGCCTCGAATCCCTTTTCGGCAAACAGCCGAACCGCCGCCTCCAGCAGTCGGCGGCGGCGCGCTTGGCCGCGCGGTCCGATCTTCGTTTCCGGCGCGCATTGCGCAATTTCCATGGCTCACCCTCTTGACCGATCCGGTATCGAGGTATATGTACTGCTCGGTACAGCCCTGTCAAGCGGCGGTCGCTTGGCCGAGGTGGGCGGCGTCCTTGACAACGGCGGGGAAATAAGCCGAAACCTCACGGGCCATTCGCCCCAGTTGCCTGGAAAAGATGATGTGTATGTCCGCTAAGCATGCTTCCCTGCTGGCTGTCGTTCTGACTCTGAGCCTCGCCGCCTGCGACGGCCAGACGCAGGCTTCGGCGCCGTCGCAACAGAAGCCGCAACCCGTGGAGGTTTCGGTTGTGACGGTCGATAGGCAAGCGGTGCCAATCACCGTGGAATTGCCCGGTCGAACATCGGCCTTCCGCATTTCCGAGGTAAGGCCCCAGGTCACCGGCATCGTCAAGAAGCGGATGTTCGAGGAGGGCAGCCTGGTTGCCGCCGGCCAGACCCTTTACCAGATCGACGCCGCGCCGTACGAAGCCGCGCTGGCCAGCGCGCGGGCCGAGGTGCAGAGGGCGGAAGCCACGCTGTGGGCGGCGCGGGTCAAGGCCGAACGCTACAACAAACTGGTGAGCGTCGATGCGGTCAGCCGCCAGAACTATGACGACGCCATGGCCGCCCTCAGGCAGGGCGAGGCCCAGGTGGCGGCCGCCAAGGCGGCGGTTGCGGCGTCGGAAATCAACCTCGCCTACACCAATGTGAAGTCGCCGATTTCCGGGCGCATCGGCAAGTCGGCAATCACCGAGGGCGCGCTGGTCACCGCCAATCAGGCCGCCGCACTGGCCGTCGTCCAACAGCTTGATCCGATCTACGTCGACGTGACCCAGCCGGCATCGGACCTCCTTCGCATGCGCCGGGACATCGCCGAAGGCCGCCTGACCGCGACCGCCGAGCATGCGCCGGTGACGCTGTTGATCGGCGACGAGGTCTATCATCGCGCGGGGGCGCTGAAATTTTCGGACGTCACGGTCGATCAGGGCACCGGCACGGTCCAACTGCGGGCGGTCTTTCCCAACGAGGAAGGGCTTCTCCTGCCCGGCCTTTTCGTGAAGGCCCGGGTCGAGCAGGGCGTGCGACCGGACGCCATCCTGGTGGCGCAGAGGGCGGTGACCCGTGCCGCCGACGGCAAGCCGCAGGTTTGGGTGGTCGGCGCGGACGAAACCGTGTCGCCGCGCCCAGTCGAGGCCGAGCGAGTGATCGGTACCGACTGGCTGATCTCGGCTGGGTTGCAGGGCGGCGAGCGCATCGTCGTCGAGGGGTTTCAGAAAATCAGGCCCGGCAGCCCGGTGACCGCCGTTCCCATGACCCAAAAGACGACGGCCGGCTTGGCCGCCGGGGCACCGCACTCCCGCTGAGGATCCGCCGATAATGTCGAAGTTTTTCATCGACCGCCCGGTTTTCGCCTGGGTGATCGCCATCACCATCATGCTGGCGGGCGCCCTGTCGATCCTGCGCCTTCCGGTCGAGCAGTATCCCCAGATCGCCCCTCCCGCGGTGTCGATCAGCGCCAGCTATCCCGGCGCCTCGGCCAAGATCGTCGAAGACAGCGTGACCCAGGTCATCGAGCAGAAGATGACCGGCCTCGACCACCTGCGCTACATGGCGTCCAGCAGCGATTCGACGGGCAATGTCGCCATCACGCTGACGTTCGAGCCGGAAGCCGATCCCGACATCGCGCAGGTGCAGGTGCAGAACAAGCTGCAGTTGGCCACCCCTCTCTTGCCCCAGGAGGTCCAGCAACGCGGCTTGACGGTGACGAAGTCCACCAACGACTTTTTGATGGTGGTGGGGTTTGTGTCCAAGGATGGCAGCATGTCGCAGGACGACATCGCCGACTATCTTGCCGCCAACCTCCAGGAAACCCTGAGCAGGGTGGCCGGCGTCGGCGACGTCATGCTCTTCGGTTTGCCGAAGGCCATGCGTATCTGGCTGGACCCGGACAAGCTGAACAGTCGCGGGATGACGGTGACCGATGTCCTCGCCGCGATCCGGGCCGAAAACGTTCAGGTTTCGGCCGGCGAGTTCGGCGGAGCGCCCGCGGTGTCGGGGCAGCAGCTCCAGGCCACCATCGTCGCCCAGGCCCGCATGCAAACGGCCGATGAATTCGCCGACATCCTGTTGCGCGTCAACCCTGACGGCTCCCAGGTACGCCTGCGCGACATCGCGCGCATCGAGGTCGGGGCCGAACGCTACGAATTCGTCGTCCGCTACAACGGCCGGCCGGCCGCCGGCCTCGGCATCAAGCTGGCGACCGGCGCCAACGCCCTGGACACCGGCGACGCGGTGAAGGCGAAGGTGGCTGAACTGTCGTCCTTCTTTCCGCCGGGGCTGGACTATGTCTTCCCATACGATTCGACGCCCTACGTCAAGCTGTCGATCACCGGGGTCGTCGAGACGCTGGTCGAGGCGATCGGGCTTGTCTTCCTGGTCATGTTCCTGTTCCTGCAGAACTTCCGCGCCACGCTGATTCCGACCATTGCGGTTCCGGTCGTCCTGCTCGGCACATTCGGCGTTCTCTCCGCCTTCGGGTTTTCCATCAATACGCTGACCATGTTCGCCATGGTTCTGGCCATCGGGTTGCTGGTCGACGACGCCATCGTCGTGGTCGAAAACGTTGAACGGGTGATGCACGAAGAGGGGTTGTCCCCCCGCGAGGCCACGCGCAAATCGATGGGCCAGATCACCGGCGCCCTGATCGGCATTGCCCTGGTGCTGTCGGCGGTTTTCGTCCCGATGGCGTTCTTCGGCGGTTCGGCCGGCGCCATCTACCGGCAGTTCTCCATCACCATCGTTTCGGCCATGGTCCTGTCGGTGGTGGTGGCCCTGATTCTGACTCCCGCCATGTGCGCGACCCTTCTCAAGCCCGTGACCAAGCAGGAAGGCGCGACGGGGCGCGGCTTCTTCGGATGGTTCAACCGCGGGTTCGACGCCAGCCGGGACAGATATCAGCGAAGCGTGCGCGGCTCGACGGCCCGCCTGCGCCGCTATGGGGTCGCCTATGTCCTGATCCTTGGCGGTCTCGCCTTCCTGTTCGCCCGGATCCCCTCGTCGTTCCTGCCGACAGAGGATCGCGGCGCCCTTTTTGTCCTTCAGTCGGCGCCTCCGGGCGCCACGCTCGAGCGGTCCCGGGTGACGACGGAAACCGTGCGCAACTATTTTCTCAAGGAAGAGGCCGACAACGTCAAGGCGGTCTTCACCATCAACGGATTCAGCTTCGTCGGTCGCGGCCAGAATCAGGCCATGGCCTTCGTCAACCTCAAGGACTGGAGCGAGCGCGAGGGGCCGGGCCAATCGGCCGAAGCCATTGCCGGGCGGGCCATGGGCACCCTTTTGAAGCTGAAGGACGCCATGGTCTTCACCATCCTGCCGCCATCGGTGCCGGGATTGGGAACCGCGACCGGTTTCGATCTGCAACTCCTCGATCGGGGCGGGTTGGGCCACGCGGCCCTGCTTCAGGCGCGCAACCAGTTGTTGGGAATGGCGGCGCAAAACCCACGGGTCATGGGCGTGCGCCCGAACGGCATGGACGATACCGCACAGTACCGCCTCGAAGTCGATCGTGAAAAGGCCCGTGCCTTGGGCCTCTCGCTCACCGAGGTCAACGAGACGCTGTCGACCGCCTGGGGCGGTTCCTACGTCAACGATTTCACCCATAACGGCCGGGTGAAGAAGGTCTACGTGCAGGCCGATGCGCCGTTCCGCATGCTGCCCACCGACATCGACCGTTGGTATGTACGCAATGCGGCCGGCGGCATGGTTCCGTTTTCGTCCTTTGCAAGCGCCGAGTGGACGTCGGGTTCGCCCAAGCTGGAGCGTTACAATGGCAACCCCTCGATGAATATCCAGGGCTCCGCCGCCCCGGGCGTCAGTTCGGGGGAGGCGATGGCCGCGATGGAGTCCATGGTGGCGCAACTGCCGCCGGGCATCGGCTACGAGTGGACCGGGATCTCGTTCGAGGAGAAGCTGACCGGCTCTCAGGCTCCGGCCCTTTACGCCATTTCCATTCTGGTGGTTTTCCTCAGTCTCGCCGCCCTCTACGAAAGCTGGTCGGTACCGGCCGCCGTCATGCTGGTGGTTCCGTTGGGCGTGGTTGGCGCCGTCGCCGCCGTCACCCTGCGCGGCCTGCCCAATGACATCTACTTCCAGGTCGGCCTGCTGACCACCATCGGCCTGTCGGCCAAGAACGCCATTCTCATCGTGGAGTTCGCCAAGGCGCTGTACGAGGAAGGGATGGCCCTGATCGACGCCGTCGTCGAGGCGTCTCGGCTGCGCCTGCGGCCGATCATCATGACGTCGATGGCGTTCATTTTCGGCGTCACTCCGCTGGCGGTCGCCACCGGGGCCGGTTCGGCCAGCCAGAACGCCATCGGCGTCGGCGTTGTCGGCGGCATGATCGCGGCGACCGTGCTGGCGATTTTCTTCGTGCCGGTCTTCTTCGTGGTGGTCTATCGCCTGTTCGGGCGAAAGAAGCGGGTCGAGATCGTCCGTCACGAGCCCGGCCCGGCGGCGGAGGCTGGTCCGTCGACCCCGTAATCGACAAACCGTGGTTTCCGCAGTACGGAAGCCGCGGTTTGTTATGGTGAAAAATCCTAAAAAAATGGCTCTGAGCGGGGGGTGTAGAAGAGGCACGGTTTCCGAATATCAGACCCGCAATATCCGCATAGGACATGTGGGTAATTTTCTGCCATGAAGCGCCCGTCCCAAGCGAAATCCAACCGAGGGAGGGGTTATGAAGTACATCATCGAAGTGGCCGCCTTCTTCAAGCTTTCGACGCTCTCCTGCATGGTCGGCCTGATCGTCGTCTGAAGGCCCGCCGGAGGCTGGCCACGGGCGACGCGGCCGTCCCGCCCCACACATCCCCGTTCACAGTCGCCTTCAGCGCGACTCGAGCATGTCGTACTTGCGCAGCCGGTTGCGAAGCTGGTCGTAGCTGAGCCCCAGGCGTCGTGCCGCCGCCTTCTGGTTGAAGCGCGCGGAGCCCAAAGCCTCCTCGAGCAGCCGCCGTTCCGTGTGGGCGAGTTCGGCCCGCAGGTCCAGCCGTAATGGGGCGTCGGGTGGACGGTGTGGGGCGGCCGGGGTTTCGGTCGGTGCCGCGCCGGTTGGCGGCCTTGCCGCCGGCGGTCGGAACGGCGAGTCAAACGGGTCGAACGGGATGTCGTCGATGGGCGCGGTTTCGTCCGCCCAGCGATAGACGGCCCGTTCGGCGACGTTCTTGATCTCGCGGACATTGCCAGGCCACGGGTGGTCCAACAGCGCGGCCAGCGCATGCGCTGAAAACCCCGGAAAAGTCAGCCAGCCCAATTCACGCGCCATGGCCCTGGCGAAATGTTCAGCCAGCAGGGCAATGTCCTCGCTTCGCGCTCTCAGCGGCGGGACGGTGATTACCTCGAAGGACAGGCGGTCCAGCAGGTCGTTGCGAAATCGCCCCGCGGCCGCTTCGGCCGGCAGGTCGACGTTGGTGGCGGCAATGACGCGAACGTCGACCCGCAACGTCGCGCTGCTGCCGACGCGTTCCATCTCGCCGTATTCGACGACACGAAGGATTTTTTCCTGGGCCGCCAAGCTGGCGCCGGCAATCTCGTCCATGAACAACGAGCCGCCGTCGGCCCGTTCGAACCGTCCGGCCCGCCGCCTTGCCGCGCCGGTGAATGCGCCCGCCTCGTGGCCGAACAGCTCGGTCTCCAGGAGCGTTTCGGGAAGGGCGGCGCAGTTGACCTTGACGAGCGGCCTATCCCAGCGGCCCGACAGGAAATGCAGGCGCTGGGCGATCAATTCCTTGCCGGTGCCGCGCTCGCCGATGACCAACACCGGGCGTTCCAGGGGGGCCGCCCGCGATGCCTGCTCCATGACTTCGAGGAAAGCGGGGGACTGGCCGATGAGTGGCGGCAGATCACGTTGCGCAGTCATTGAAAAAATATACCAAAAAACGGCATAAAAAACCAATAGTTGGTTATAACGGCAATCGACGTTAGTCCGTGTGATACCGAAAGGCCTTCAAAATCAATCCGTTGACGGGTTTCCGTGGAATGGCACGATCCCTGCTCCTACGAGGCATGGAAAGACCACCAATCGGAAAAGGAAAGGCAGAATCCATGGGTATCTTCTCGCGCCTTGCGGACATCATCAATTCGAACGTCAACGGTATCCTGGACCGTGCGGAAGACCCGGAGAAGATCATCCGGCTCATCATCCAGGAAATGGAAGAGACGTTGGTCGAGGTCCGCGCCACCGCGGCCCACTCGATTGCCGAAAAGAAGGAAATCCAGCGAAGCCTGACGCGCTACGAGGACGCCCAGGCCGAATGGGCGCGCAAGGCCGAAGTGGCGCTTGCCAAGGGCCGCGAGGACCTTGCCAAGGCGGCGCTGGCCGAAAAAGCCAAGCTGGCGGAAAACGCCGCCGCGCTGAAGGCCGAGATCGTCGCGCTCGACGATGCCCTGGCCCGCAATCAGGACGATATCGTCAAGCTGCAGGACAAGCTGCGCGAGGCCAAGGCCAAGCAGAAGTCGATTGTCGCGCGGCAGGATACGGCATCTTCGCGTCTGCGGGTGCGCCGGCAGCTTTACGACGGCAAGATCGAGGACGCCTTCGCCCGTTTCGAGCACATGGAAAAGCGTCTTGACGCCACCGAGGGAGAAGTCGAGGCTTTCGATTTGGGCCGGACACGGTCGCTGAAGGACGAAATCGCCGAACTGGAAAACGAGAGCGCTGTCGAGGAAGAGCTGGCAGCCCTCAAGGCGCGCCTCGCCAAGCGCCGGGGTCCGAAGGACTGAGCGGGAGATCTTGATGTCGTTCTTTGAATTCATCCACGTGCCCGTCATCGTCTTCATGGTGATCGTGGCACCGCTCTGGATCATCGTTCATTACACGATGCGCTGGCGTTCGACCCGAACGCTATCGGCCGACGACGAGAAGATCCTGGCCGACCTGTGGGAAAGCGTCCCCAAGATGGAAGGCCGCATCAAGAACCTCGAACGCATCCTTGATGCCGAGGTCCCGCATTGGAGGGAGCAGCTATGACCCACCGGGAATTCCGCAATCTGCGCCGCCGGGCCGCACAATTGCACCGCTGGCCGGGTGCCGTCCTTCTCGGCGTTTGCGCGGCGGGGGCCACCCGCTTCGGCATCGGCGCCTGGTGGGTGCGTGGCGCGGTGCTGCTGGCCCTCCTTTGGGCGCCGCTTACCACCGTCGTGCTTTACCTGTTGGCCGCCATCCTGTTGGCCCGCAACCCTGCCTGGAGGTGGCCGGTATGAGAGGCTGTCATTCCCCCTTCGGCGGGCACCGGCGGCACGGCCACCGGGCGCCGTGGGAAGAGGACGCTGCCGGCCGGCCCAGCCCCAGCCGGCTCTATCGCAATCTCGACAAGGCGATGATCAAGGGGGTCTGCGCCGGGGTTGCGGATTACTTCGGGGTCGCGCCGTGGCTGGTCCGTCTCGGGACTCTGATCCTCTTCTTCAGCTTCACGATACCGACCGTCATCGTCTATTTCGTTCTGGTCAACGTGGTGCCGCCGCGGCCGGCCGGGCTTTACGAGACGTCCGAGGAGGAGGCATTCTGGACCCGCGTGCGGCTCCAGCCGGCGGGCATGGTGTCCAGCCTGCGCCGCCAATTCCGTGACATGGAGAAGCGACTGCGCGACGTCGAGACTTTTGTCACTTCCCGCGAATTCCGACTCGATCGCGAGATCAACGATCTATAGCCGGTCAGCCGCCGCCGAAGACCCGGCGCAGCAGGTCGGTCGACCGCGCCGCCGGGTTGGTGCGGATGGCCGCCTCCTCCTTGGCGACGTAATGGAAGATGCCGTCCAGCCCCTTGTCGACGACATAGCCGGAAAGGTCCGCCTTGACGTCGGGGACCATCGGGATGGTGCGGTAGCGTCCCATCATGCCGTCATAGGCCTTGACGGCGCCGGCCTCGGCCATGGCGTCGTCCACGAGCGGCCTCATGCGCTGGCTCAGGGCCGGTGTCATCTTGCTGCGGAAGTACTGGGTGGCGGCATCCTGGGGACCGTTGAAGATGCGTTTCGCGTCGTCGAGCGTCATTTCGGCGACGGCGTCCCAAAGCAGCGTCTTGGCGTCGCCGGCGGCGATCTCGGCGGCGCGGTTCATCCGCGTCTCCAGGTCGTCGGCCATTCCCGACATGCCGACCCTGCCGAGCCACTGCTGGACCGTCTGCAGTTGGCCGGGCAGGGGAATGTGGATGGCGGGGTCGAGGTTGAATCCATCGACGGCGCCGACCCGCGCGGTCACCCGCTCGACGCCGACGCGCAACGCCTCCTTGAGACCCGCCGCGATGTCGGTGGTTTGCTGGGCGCCGCCCTGGTTGCCGCCGAGGGTGCCAAGTAGACCGCGCGCCTTGCCCATCATGTCGCTCTGCGCGTTGGCCGCTCCTGCCGCCAAAACGATCGTCGCCGTCAGGCAACCTACGATTCCCCGTATCGCCATGATTAATGGCCCTCCGTGTATCCTGTGCGAAAAACGATAGCCCTAATCGAACCAGACGGGAAGCATCAGGTCTGCCAAACCGATAAAATGCATTCAATATGCGTGGGTGGAATGATGCGTCCGGGAGGCCCCTTCCGGATATTTTGATAACACGCTGTATAAAAATAAAAAATCCGTCGCGTTATTTCACGCCTTGGAAAAGAGAATGCTTGCAAAAATGCATTCATAATGCATTCTAGGAAGCGATGGCCCCATTATGCCCCGGCGGGCGTGCCGATTTTCGGGGGCCTCCCGTCTTTTATGGAGAGTGTGATGCAGAACAGTTACCAGGCCGGCCGGCATTTCCTCCAGATCCCGGGACCGTCCAACGTCCCGGACCGCATCCTGCGGGCGATGGCGAAGCCGACCATCAGTCACCGTGATCCCGAGTTTCAGCAGCTTGGTCGCGACATCCTCGATCGCGTGCGCCAAGTGTTCAAGACCCAGCAGCCTGTGATCATCTACCCGTCGTCGGGGACGGGCGCCTGGGAAGCGGCGCTGACCAACACGCTGTCGGCCGGCGACAGGGTCTTGATGTTCGAGACGGGTCACTTCTCCATGCTGTGGGAGAAGATGGCCCGCAAGATCGGTCTCGACGTCGACTACGTGGCGGGCGACTGGCGCCACGGCGCCGATCCCGACGTGGTCGAGGCCAAGCTGGCCGAGGATCGCGCCCATAAGATCAAGGCGGTCTGCGTGGTGCACAACGAAACGTCGACCGGCGTCACCTCGCGGGTGGCCGAGGTCCGCAAGGCCATGGACCGCGCGAACCATCCGGCCCTGCTCCTGGTCGACACCATCTCGTCGCTGGCGTCGCTGGATTACCGTCACGACGAATGGGGCGTCGACGTTACGGTCGGCTGCTCGCAGAAGGGACTGATGCTGCCGCCCGGCCTCGGCTTCAATGCCATCAGCCAGAAGGCCTTGGCGGCCTCGAAGAAGGCGGGCCTTCAGCATTCCTACTGGAACTGGGAGGACATGCTGGCCTCCAACAAGACCGGCTTTTTCCCCTACACCCCGGCCACCAACCTGCTCTACGGCCTCAAGGAAGCCATCGACATGCTGCTGGAGGAGGGGTTGGAGAACGTCTTCGCCCGCCACGCCCGCCACGGCGAGGCGACGCGGCGCGCGGTCAGGGCGTGGGGCCTGGAGATCCAATGCCTGGACGAGCGCGAATACAGCGGCGTGCTGACCGCCGTGCGCATGCCCGACGGCCACAACGCCGACGCCTTCCGCAAGACGGTGCTGGAGCACTTCAACATGTCGCTCGGCAACGGCCTCAGCAAGCTGCAGGGCAAGGTCTTCCGCATCGGCCATCTTGGGGATTTCAATGACCTGACGCTGATGGGCACCCTCTCTGGGGTCGAGATGGGCTTTGTCGTGGCTGGTGTGCCTCACACCAAGGGCGGGACCCAGGCCGCCCTCGACTACCTGGCGAACGCCTGACACCCAGGCGCACGGGCGGCGCGGCTTCATGCCGCGCTGCCCGCGCCGCTTCCGGTCACGCATCCGGCGTGGCGTGGACCTTGAGGACGGTGAGGGTTCTCTCCTCGCCGCGCAACGTCCGGAATGCGATCGACTGGCCTTCCGAAAGGCCGATCAGCGCCGCTCCGATCGGCGTGAGGATCGAAATCCTGCCTGCCGCGATATTCTCCTCGCCGGGAAAAACCAGGGAGGCGACCTCCCTTTTGTCGGAATGACCGTAGGCGAACTCCACCCGCGCGCCCATCGTTACGGTCGCAGGGCCTATCCGCTCCGGGTCCACGACCCGTGCCCGATCGAGTTCGCGCATGAGGAATTCGCCGACGTCCGGCCTCCTCGAAAGAACGGCCTCCGCCAGGGTGGACAGGCGATCGTGGTCGCGGCTCGTCATAACGATCCGTGGCAGCCTGTTTGACATGACTTTCCGAATCCCTTTTCAAGCGGTCGCGCCCTAGGCGCCATAACCGCAACGTTGTCGTTCTCCGGATCACCGGTCCGGAGAGGTGAAATCTTCGATCAAAACGCGTGGATCGACGCCGCCGCTACCCCCGGGCCGGATTGCCGAACATAGTGTACGACAACGTTTCGACCCGGGGCCAAAAGCCAACCTTGAGTTGGCCTTGCCGGGGAAATTTCGGCCTATGGGCGGTTCGTCTGAACATCCAATCATTCTAGCAGGTCACGGGTCGCTTTCAAACCGGAGTTGATGACGGGCGCCAAAACCTGTCGGAGACAGACTGGGGCGCTGGCCTCCGTTTGCGTTGGGACGACTTCAGGGTTACAAAACCAAGGTGATGGTTCGGTATCGATTGGAGGGGAAAGGCGGCCGGCATGTTGGGTCGAATGCTCGGAGAAACCGGTCGGCAGATCGAGCGCTTGGTCGTGGGTGCCGCCGACCAGCTGGGCGACATCACATCGGATGTCCTCGAGCGCGCCTCCGAGCGTACCGTTCGGTTGGCCATAACCGGGCTCAGCCGCAGTGGAAAGACCGTGGCGGCGACGTCGATCGTCCACAACCTGCTTCGCGCCGTCGAGCGTCCGGAACTGCTGCCTTTCCTTTCGGCCGCCTCTGAACGCAGGCTGATCGGCGCTCGGCTGGTCGAACGGGCCGACCTCCACCTGCCCAGTTTTCCCTATCGGGAATCCCTGGCGCTGCTGACCGGCGAGCCCGCGGTCTGGCCGGAATCGACCGACCGCATCAACCGGTCGCGTCTTGCCTTGCGCTTCCGGCCGGCGAGCGGCCTGGTCAGGCTGGCTCGGGACCGGATTTCGCTTCATGTCGACATCGTCGACTATCCTGGCGAATGGCTGCTTGACCTGCCGATGCTCGGCCAGTCCTTCGAGGAATGGTCGAGGGCCGTGTTCGACCGCTTGGACCGACCGCCGCGCGACGGTCTGGCCGGCGACTTCAAGGCCTTCGCCGCCGCGCTCGGCCCGGCCAGCCCGGCCGACGACGACACCATCGGGCGCGGCGCGGACCTCTACCGGCGTTTTTTGAACGCCTGCGCCGAGGAAGGGCTGACGCTCCTGCAGCCAGGGCGTTTTGTCAAGCCGGGTCGCGAAATTTCCGAGAATGCCCCGTTGATGGCATTCTTCCCCCTACCGACTCGGTCGAACGGGGATCCGCGGACGCTGCGGGAGGTGCTGGCCCGCCGCTATGATGCCTACCGGGACCACATCGTGCAGCCGTTGTTCCGCGATCATTTTGCGCGCTCTGACCGTCAGATCGTGTTGGTCGACGTGCTGAAGGCGCTGGCCGGCGGCCCCCACACTCTGGCCGACATGCGCGACGCCCTTACCGTCATTCTACGCAGCTTCGATCATGGCAGCGCCGGTTGGCTGAGGCGGATCTTCGCGCCCCGCATCGACCGCGTGCTGTTCGCCGCCACCAAGTGCGACCATGTGCCGCTCGACCAATACGGCAACCTGCAGACTCTTCTGGAAGAAATGATCGTCCACGCCACCGGCGAGATCCGATTCGAGGGAGCCAGCACGCAGACCGCCGCCATCGCCGCCGTGCGCTGCACGGAGAACGTCATCGGTGAGCATGACGGCAAGGCGCTACCGATGGTTCGGGGGTTGCCCGAGGGGCGAGGCGAACGGGTTGCCCTCTATCCCGGCGAGGTCCCCGCCCGCTTCCCGAAGGTGGACGGATGGGGCGCCGTGAACTTCCGTTTCCTTCGGTTCCTTCCCTACGGGTTGCGCCATGCCGAGTCCGACGGGCTTCCCCACGTCGGTCTCGACAACGCGCTGGAATTCTTGCTGGGGGATCGCTTGCGATGATCGAGGGACGCCCCGATCCCTTCGAACTCGACGCGGATCGAGTCCGGCCGCGGGTCGGTGAGCGGGAGCCGCCGGTCGATGCCGTTGGCCTGCCGGGACCGCTGGAACTGCCGGCCGAGCTTGTCCGCCGCCATCCGGGCGACGAGCCGAGGGCCGAAGGTCTACCCATAAAGCCACCCCGCACCAAGCGCCGCGCTTTTCGCGTGTTCCTGGCGACCGCCACCGGGTTCGTCCTTTCCGCCCTGGCCGTTGAGGCCGTTTCCTACGCGCTTGCGCTGTTCGAAAGGAACGCGGCCCTGGGTGGCGTTTTTGGCGTGCTTGCCGCCGTCGTCTTCGCCAGCGGCATGGTGGCGTTCGGCGCGGAGGTCGTGGCGCTGCGTCGTCAGTTGCGAGCCTTGCGCGAGGTGGCCGAGCTTCGTGGCGAGGCGGCCGCCGTTCTCGAGGCGCCGGCCGATGCCGGAGGGGGCGGCATGCTTGCCGCCCGCATCACCGCGCTCTACGAGGAACGGCCCGAGTTGGCCGACGGGATCCGGCGCTTCAAGACGACGGTGACCACCGCGCACGCCGGCCGCGAGGTTCTGTCTTTGTTGGCGCGCGACGTCCTGCAGCCGCTGGACCGCCAGGCCTATCGGGTTGTCTCGCGGGCCGCCCGCGACACCGGTATCGGTGTGATGCTGAGCCCGGCCGGATTGCTCGATGCCGTGCTGGTGATCTGGCGGACCAGCCGCATGATCCGTGACGTCGCCTTGGTCTATGGCTTCCGGCCGAGCCGCATCGGCCGCTTCGCCCTGACGCGCAGGGTATTGGAGAATGCGGCGATGGCGGGCGCCGTTGACTACCTCGGCGACCTCCTGACGGCTCACATCGGGGCCGGCATCGCCGGCAAGGTATCGAACAAGATCGGGCAGGGCGCCTTCACCGCGCTGCGCACCGCCCGCCTCGGGCTGATCGCCATTGAGGCCTGCCGGCCGATTCCCTTCACCGAACAAGATCGCGCCGGCTTGGCCTCGCTGCGCAGCGAGATCATGAAGCCTTTTCGCGGGAAGGAAGTCTGAAGCGCTTCGCCGTCAGGCCTTTCCGGCGCTCTCCGGCAGGTCGGCGTGGAAGCGATTCCCCGCCTTCGTGGGCTTGATGTGGCCCCGCCGGATGACGAAATCGCCGAACCGCTCGCCGTCCTCTCGTTCCCGGGCGTAGGCCTCGATCAGCGGGGTCAGCGCGGCGACGATGCCGGCGTGATCGAGGTCGGCACGGTACAGCTTGTTGAGCCGCGTGCCGTTGAAGGCGGCTCCGAGGTAAAGGTTGTAGCGGCCCGGGTTGCGGCCGACCAGGCCGATCTCGGCGACGTAGGGCCGGGCGCAGCCGTTGGGGCAGCCGGTCATGCGGATGACGATGGCGTCGTCGCGGAGCCCGGCCCGTTCCATCACCTCTTCGAGTTCCGTGACCAGGGACGGCAGATAGCG
>JAVEYE010000010.1:0-29207 GCA_034003665.1 Rhodospirillales bacterium
CGACATTGCGCCTCCTTGTATTTACTGCCGCCGGTGAACGACGAGGAACTGACGTCGACCTTCTGTCGCCCGAGGCCGGTCCGTCGCTGGCGGCGGTCGATCTTCCTCATTCCGCAGTTTAGAGAAGCCCGCGCCATCTCGGTGGCGGGCTTCTCGGTTTTCAGAGGAAGAAGTTGAGCGGGTTGAGCTCGCCTTCATCATGGGGGCGGGCCAGCCAGCCCATTTTTACCGGTATATCGAAAAGCCGCCCCGGGCCACGCCGGTTCCAGAAGTGGCGCAGCCCGGGCACCACCACCCGCACGCAGTTCAACGGCAGGTCCGGTCGGCTGTGGTCGTGCACGATGAAGTCGTGTTCGGCAGCCACCAGCCCGACGCAGTGGCGCACCGCCTCGGCCAGGGTCGCGAAGCTCGGCTTTGTCATTGACGACGCGGCGAGAGGCGGCCCGTCGGCGGGCGTCAGGTACGAATGGCCGGCCAGGGTCTCGTGATCGAGCCATCGCCACAGTGCGTCATCGACGGAGGTGTTGGTCTGGCGATCGATTTCGCCGTCAAACAGGAGGATCTGGTTGAGTTCGGAAAGAGCGCGGAGCACGGCGATGGAAGCGTCGAGATGGGCCCCGAAGCCAACCAGGATTCGCGCACCTTCCGTGGTCGCCGATACTGCGGCGGCTACCGGTACGCCAAGGTCGGTGGTCAGATCCAGCACATGAAGCGTCCGTCCGACGCTTCTGTAATGCGTCATCATGCGCGCCAGGAAGGCGTCGTCCAGCCCGGCCGGATCGATGGCGGGGCGCCTGAGGCGATTGTACCACCACAGGCTGACCGCATCGCGCTCTACGACCTCGAAAAAACCTTGGAGGATCGCCTCCTCCAGACTGCCCCCTGACGAACAGCCGTTAGAATCGGCGTGGCAGAACGGATGGTCGCCGGGCAGGTCCACCCCTTGATAGTCATAGTAGCAGAACCGGCTGGGCAGCCAGCGCGGCGCATCGTCCCTGAGCGACCAAGCCGGCGTCCAGTCGATCACCGCATCCTCGCGAAATCGCTCCGGAATGCGGCTCATGGCGCCGAGGCTTTTATTGAGGGTTTCGCGGTGCTCGTACTGGCGTTCGCTGAACTGCAAGAAAAGGCTCGGGTGCGGTGCGTCGCCAGCGATGTCCGACCAGCGGGCCTGTCTGCGCGGTTCCAGCCCGCTCCACTGCGCGGCATAGCGTTCGGTCGCCTCGGCCAGACAGCTGATCTTCGCCTGGATTTCCGAGACCCCCTTGCCTGCGGCGCCGCCCGGTCGACCCAGGCGGCGGTTCATTCGAGGATCGATGGGCACGCTCGTTCCCTGAGAGGCCGTGTAGACATAAAGTCCTTCTCCGGGATTGTTCGGCTGCCTCGCGGCGACGATACCAGTCAACGGGCTGACGATCTTTTCCAGCCGGGCCAGGGCGTCAGCCGGTTGAAGGGCGCGCCAACCGCCGTCCAGGTCTTTTATGTCGCCGTTTTCGGAAAGCCGGACGGGCGACGGCTCGACTTGGAGACCGGCCGTCAATGCGGTGCCGCAGTGCGGGCAATCCATGAAACGGGGCAGCGGATGGCTTGCCTTACCGGCGTCGGCGAGGCGCCAGGTAATCAGCCCTTCGCACAGATCTTGGCGGCGCTCCAACCCGTAGTCGACGATCTCGCGGACCGCCAAAGCATGGGCCAAAGCCAGGGTCGCCTTGGTCCAGCCTTTGGCTGGGCGCGCGCCGCGCGGCCCGGGGTCGATGGTCCCATCGCCTGGCCGGTGTTCGGCCAGGCGCCGCGCGAGGCAGAAATAGCAGGCGCCGCCCTTGTCGCGCGGGGCGATCAGAGGCCCGATCCAGGCCTGCACGCCGCCGGGCTTGAAGGGAATCCAAGGCCGCCCGTCGGCGGCCCGCCGAGTCGCCCATTCGCGTAGAGCCGGTTGCAGGTAGTCCTCGACGACGACGACGGTCAACGTCGCCGATTCGGGGTCGACAATGCTGATTCCTTCGGCCAGCAGCATGGCGGCGAGCTCGGCCGTATTGATTGCGGCGGCGGCTCCATCCGGGCTCAACGCGACGGCAGCCACTTTCAGTTCGGCAAGGGCGCGGGATGTCGCCGCTGGATCCTGCCCCGAGGCGCAAAGCCACGCTACGCGCGCCGCGTCGGCGCCCGGCTCGAAGGGGACGACATAACCCTTGTCGATCATCGCGGCAAGAAACGCCGAGATTGACTCGGCGTGCTCGCAGCCCACCTTCGCGGAAAGGCGTTCGACGATCTGGCGTCCGCTCCATCGGCCGTCCAGCAGGGGCAGGATATGGGTGTAAAAGGGGTCGTTCAGCTTGACGCTGCGCTCCTCCGACAGCAGGAGGTATTTGTCCTGGGGAAGACGGTGCAGCGAGAAATGGGGCGCCAGGGTCAGGATGGGGTCGTCGGTGGCGGGTTGAGGCTGGTGGGCCTCAACCTTATCAAGCAGGGGATGGTCCATGGTTGCCGTTTCTTGTCGCTTGCGGATGACCAAAGCGGCCGTGTAAGGTATTTGCACGTTGGGAGGGTCATTCAACCTTAAATCGCGACCGGGCGATACCCCCGAGTTGTCGATCCGGCGCTCACGCAGCAGGGGAGTTCGCTCAATCATGGATAAGCAGCACATCCTCGACGAAATCCTGTCGCCTGAATCGAAATCCGTGGTGCCGCCACCGGTATTCTGTCGCTTTTCGGACGAAGAGTTGTCGGCGACCGGCGATTATCCGCCGCCGTACTTGTGCCGTTATGGGGATGAGGAACTGTCGGCGGCTAGTCCGAGGCCGTGCGCACCCTGCTTCTGATTATCCTGGGACTGCCCGTGGGGTGAAAGGGTTCGCCCATTGCGGCAAGCGAAAAGCCCGTGACTTTGTCGCGGGCTTTTCTGCATGGGCGCATCACGGTGCCTTCGGGGTGGATGCGACCGCCCGGCCGGCGGTTCGCAGGGCCAACCCGAACAAGGGGGGAGACACGAGCCGGATGCCGGCGGCGTAAACGATCGCCCCGACCGCCGCCAACAGGACGAGGGTGGCCAGTGGCGGCAGAGCCGGCAACGCCAGCCCCATGACGGCAAGCCCGCCCGCCATCACTGCGGCGGCGGCAAGGGGGGCGACGACCGGTCCCGCCAGCCGTTTATATGGCACTGCCAGCAGGTGGTGGAGGAGCATGACATGCAGTGGCATAAGCAGGAAGGCCCGCCCCACCCACACGGCGACCATGGCCTCGATGCCGTAGGGCGCCACCGCAAGCGCGCCGCCCAGGCCGACCACGGCATAGGCCACGGCCATGGCCAATCCCCAAGCGGCCCGGTCCATGGCGCGGTAAAGCGCGCTGAGGAATACGCCGTAGAACGTCGGGATCAGTTCCAGCGCCATCAGGGATAGCAGCGGGATACTTCTCCGCCACTGTTCGTCGAAGGCGCCCACCACCAGCGGCTCGGCGACCAAGGCAATGCCGATGGCTATGGGGAAGCCGACCAGGCAACTGATGCGCGTCGCGTTGAGGAAGGCCTCAACGAGCGCCTGGCGATCCTGCTGCAACCGCGAGAAGGCGCTCAGCCCGACGTGATAGACGGCGCTGGAGATCAGCGACTTGACGAGTTGCACGGCCCGCCAGGCGAGAGTGAAATAGCCAAGGACGGTCGCGCCGAAAAAGGTGCCGATCAGCAGGTTGAACGTCTGTTCGGTGGCGCCGGTCACCACCTGATTGAGGGAAACCTGGGCACCGAAGGCCCACATCTCGCGCAGCCGCTGTGCAGAAAAGCGGAAACGCGGCCGCCACGGACCGGCGGCGAAGACGGCGGTCATTACCGCTTGGCCGGCCAATTGCTGCCCGATCAGGCTCCAGAACCCGAAGCCGGCCAGCGCCATGCCGATGCCAAGCATGGCGCCGATTGCGCGTCCGAGCAGGCTCACGCGGGCCACGACGTCGAAACGCATCCCCCGCCTAAGCAGCGCCATCTGCACGCTGCTCAGCGCGCTGAGCGGTGGGACCAGGGACAGCCACCTCAAAGCACCGGCCAAGGCAGGCTCGCCCAGCATCAACGATAGCGTGCCGGCCCCGGCCAGGCAGGCGGCCGCCAGCGCCGACGCGATCGCCAGCGTGCTCCAGAAGGCGGTATCCAGGTGATCGCCTTCCATTTCGGGCCGCTGCACAACGACGTCGGCGAAACTGTGGCCGGTCAGCACATTGCAGAAGTAGACGAAGACGGTGGCCAGCGCCACGATGCCGAAGTCCTGAGGGGACAGCAGCCGGGCAAGGACGACGAAGCTGCCAAGCGAAATCAGGGCGACGCCGAAGCTTTCGCCGGTCGCCCAGACCAGCCCTTTCAAACTGCGGGTCTTGATGTCGTCACGCACCCTCCTTGGCTCCCGTTCCATGTGCGGCATCGGCCTCGCCGGATCGTTGCTTCACATCTTGCAGTTCACCACCGTCCAATGGCCGGTTTGCTTCGTACAATTGGGATTCGATGGGTCCCGCGCTGCCGCATGTTCCGCGCAGATTGTGGCAGGACGGTGTTTTCAGCCATTCCGACAGGACGTCGTGGTAGGGCCATGTCGGGACGGCCGGCTTCCGGCTGGAATCGCACCGGCGCGGACCGCCATCCACGATGGGCGCGAGTTTTCGCAGATCAGCAAGCAGCCGTTCGGTGAACCGGGCCGATCCCCGCGCATTCAGGTGGTCGGCATCCTGAAAGTCACGCGGTCTGGTGACGAGCGCCGTCTCATAGTCGAGGACCGCGTAGAGATCCTTGGGGTCGAAGAAGGCATGCCGTGGGTCGGCCGAATATCGGGAGGCCGCGTGGGCATAGGAGCCCGACACAGGATTTCGCAGGCCGATGACGCGAACGCCGTGACGATTTGCCAGATCGAGGATCCGCATCAGTACGGCCCGCATTTCCGGGCTATAGGTCGAGCCGTCGAAAAGACGCTCGACGGTGTTCCACGCCAGGGCGTGGCGCTGTTCCTTGTCCAGTTTGGACCACTGTCCCTCGCGGACGAACCGGAGCCCACCGCAGCTGTATTCCACCGCCGACGCGGCGGGACGACCCGTGATCAGGGCACGCAAGTCGTTGATCAGGGTGTCGAAGGTTCGTCGCCGCTGGTCGGCGTTGACCAGCGGCAGATAGTGCAACACCGCGTGGCGCAACAGAAAGCGCGCGGAACTTGGATACACCTCGGCCAGATCGACGAGGTCCGAAAAGGCCATTTGCGGAACGGCGTCGCGCAACTGGGCGCGAGCGTCGGAAAAGAGCACGTCCTCCAGACCTAGGACGAGGTGTTTGATGCTCGGCTTTGTCTCCAGCGCGAACTTCACGCGGAGGTAAAGGTGGCGCATCGATTCGCCCGGGTAGCTGAAGTTGTAGACGCTCGCCGGGAGGCGGGAAGGATCGACGTTGATCGCCATCCGTGAGTCGCCCACCAACAGCACGGAAGGCTGTACGTCCGGATTTCGGAATTCAGCGACCTGCCGGTAGAAGTCATCCGTCCGACGCACCCGCAATTCGAAATAGACGCTCGCCGCTACCATAAACAGGGCGAGACCCGAGAAGAACAGCACGAACTTGCGGATCAGGCTGGCCATCATGGCTTAAAACCGAAAATAGATGAAGGCATCGCTGTTCCCGGCCAGGAACAGCAGTCCGAGGGCCAGGGCATAGTCGACCCCCCATCGCTGCCAGCGCGCCCGCCGGTCGAGCCAACGCCTAATCGCGTCGTCGGTTAGAATTTGTGACGCCAACAGCGCCGCGATGGCGAGCATCAATGCAAGGAAGCCATCCGGCGAGCCGCCGCTGTCGGCGATCAAGGCGGCCACCGCCCGGCCGTCAGCCATCTGCTGGGCGATCCCGGTGAACAGGTGGGTCGCCACGTAGAACGCGTCGTCGAGCGAGGTGGCCCGGAAGAAAATCCAGGCAAAACAGACGAACCCGAACGTGGCGCCGACGCATAGGATGTCATGCAGCAAGGGCAGGCGGTCAAGGCTGCTGGCGCAAATGACGCGGGTCCGCAGTTCGGCCGTCCACAACAGGACGATGAGCGCCAGGCCGTGCAGGCCGCCCCACACAACGAAGGTCCAGTTGGCGCCGTGCCATAACCCGCTCAGCAGGAAAACGATGGCGACATTGCGCGATTTGACGGCAAGGCCGCGGCGATTGCCGCCGAGGGAAACGTAGACGTAGTCGCGGAACCAACTGGTCAGCGAGATGTGCCAACGCCGCCAGAACTCGGCGATCGAGCGGGCCCCGTATGGACGATCGAAGTTGCGCATGAGGTTGATGCCCAGGATACGGGCACAGCCGCGTCCGATGTCGACGTAGGCCGAGAAATCACAATAGATCTGGAAGGCGAAGAACACCGTGGCGATCAGCAGCGTCAGGCCGGTATGGGCGGTCGGAGCGGCGTACACGGTGTCGACGTAAGGCGACAGGTTGTCGGCGATGACGAGTTTCTTGAATGCCCCCCACAAGATCAGGCGGCCGCCGGAAACCAGTGTGTCCGGTTCCAACCGGGCGTGTCGGCGGAACTGCGGCAGCAATCCCCTGGCTCGCTCGATCGGCCCAGCGATCAATTGCGGAAAGAAGGCGATGTAGAGGGCAAGAATGCCGGGATGTCGCTCGGCGCCGCAATCGTGACGATAGATGTCGATGAGGTAACCGAGTGCCTGGAAGGTAAAGAACGAAATGCCGAGTGGCAGCAGAAGGCTGAACCCGAGCGACGCCGGTTGGCCGCCGTCCACCACAAAGCCTTGGGCCGATTGCAGGACAAATCCCAGGTACTTGTATATGAACAGAGGCGCCAACAAGGCGACGATCGCGACCGTAAGCACCGTGGCCCGCGCCGGACCGTCACGCATGCGGTCGAGCAGGAGTCCGGCGAAATAGGTGGCGAGTGAAACGGCCATCAGCAAAACAAGATGCTGAGCCTCGCCGGCTGCGTAGAACGCATAACTCGCGAGGAGGATCAGAATCCAACGGAAACGCCAACGCAGCAGAAAATAGCCCGTGGCACATAGAAGAAAGAAGACCAGATATTCCTTCGATGTAAAAACCATCGCCAGGTCGGTTCCTCGGTCTTATATGCGGCTCGGCTGCAAACCGGCCCAAGGCGGCTGGTTCCTTGGATATCGCGCGGGATGTGACGGATTCCGTCGCTGCGCATCCTTCTCCCAGTTGCCCGCGGACCGATGAATTTGACCCCTGCAAGGTGCGGTTCATTCCTTGGTCAATCAAGGGGCTTACTCCTTTCGATCTAACGTCATCACCGATTGATCACGGGTGGAGCCGCGCAGGCCGGTGTTACAAGAATGGCGAGATGGGCACTACGGGACCGGTGCAATACAGATGATCCTTGTTGACAAGGCGTTGGCGGAACGCGAAGCGGCCGGACGTCCCATTCGTGTCGGGATGATTGGCGCCGGATTCATGGGGCGCGGCGTCGTGCTCCAAGTCATTACCGCGGTCAGGGGCATGCGCGTTTCGGCGATCGCCTGCCGGAACGTGGAAGGCGCGCGACGTGCCTACGTCGAGGCGGGGGCGGCCGAAGTCAGGGTGGTCGACACCGCAGCGGCTCTCGATGCGGCCATCTCCCATGACGTTCCGGCGGTCACCGAAGATTGGCGGCTGTTGTGCGAGGCCGGTCACATCGACGTCATCCTCGAGGTGACCGGTTCGCTCGAATATGCCGTCCATGCGGTTTCGGCGGCTATCGATGCCGGCAAGCACGTCGTCCTAATGAACGCCGAACTCGATGGCACGGTCGGGCCATTGCTGAAACGTCGGGCGGATGCGGCGGGCGTCACCTACACCAACGTCGACGGCGACCAACCCGGCGTTGAGATGAACCTCTACCGGTTCGTCCAAGGAATCGGCGTCCGCCCGGTACTGTGCGGAAACATCAAGGGCTTGCAGGATCCCTACCGCAACCCGACGACGCAGGAGGGGTTTGCCCGGAAATGGGGTCAGAACGTCCACATGGTCACCTCGTTTGCCGACGGCACCAAGATTTCCTTCGAGCAGGCCATTGTTGCCAGCGCCACCGGCATGCGTGTCGGGAAACGAGGCATGTTCGGGCCTACCGTGCCGGACGGCACGCCGATCCGGGAAGCCGCAGAGACGCTGCCGGCTGAGCAGTTCATGGAAGGGCCGGGCATCGTCGATTACCTGGTGGGTGCCGCCCCAGGCCCCGGCGTCTTCGTGCTGGGAACCATAGAGCACCCGACCCAACGCCATTACCTCGATCTCTACAAGCTCGGTCGCGGCCCCCTCTATTGCTTCTACACGCCTTACCACCTGTGTCATTTCGAGGTGCCGAACACGCTGGCGCGCGCCGTGCTGTTCGGCGATGCTGCCATCGCGCCGGCCGGTCCGATGACCGTCGAGGTCGTCGCCACCGCCAAGGTTGATCTTTCGGCCGGCTCTATTCTGGACGGCATCGGCCACTACATGACCTACGGCCAGTGCGAGAATGCCGATGTCGCACGGCGCGGGCGGTTGCTGCCTATGGGCATCGCGGGCGGCTGCACGTTGCGGCGCGATATTCCGCGCGATCGGGTGCTGACCTATGACGATGTGGACATCCCGGCCGGTCGGCTGATCGATCGGCTGCGGGCCGAGCAGGACAGGATGTTCCCGATTGTCGCGGCGACGTCCGCCCCGCAAGACTTGGCGGTCGCAGGCTAGGTTGACGTTTCACATGCCTAAATGGCGGCGCAGCTTGCCGGGATGGGCGATGGCGGCGAGGAGTTCGCGGCTGGCCGCGCCGAGCAGGTCCAGCGCGGTCGGCTGGCGCCCCGCCTCCTTCAAACCTGCAAGGTGGTAGTCGAAGTATGCACGTTCCCGGCGCTTCACGAAGCCCCGCACGAGATTGCGGTAGTAGCGGCGTAAGTGGCTTCGCTCCAGCTCGGCCATTTCCGCTTCGGAAAAAAATCGCGGTCCGTAGCGCTGCAACAGTAGGAGCCACTCCTTGAGCAGCGTCTGGTTGCGTTCGGCCACCGTCATGGTGATGGACTCGCCATGCTCGCGCGAATAGGCCAATACATCGTGCACGAAGCCGAAGTCGACGCTCTGCAACAGGTCGAGGTAAATGGCGAGGTCGGCGTGCAGGTACGCCGACGGATAGAAAGGCCGGCGGCTTCGGACAAGATCGGCGCGCAGCAGGTTGGATGTCGGCGCAAAGGCAAATACCTCCTGGCGCAGAAACAGCCGGGCAATCTCGCGGCCGGTGAAGGCCTCGCGGTCCTCGGGCAGACCCTCGCACTGAACGTGCCTGCCGCGCAGGCGGAAACACCCAACGATGCCGACCGCTGGATGCCGCTCGGCAACCTCCACGGTTCGTTCCAGACATTCAGGATGCATGGTGTCGTCGGCATGCAGTATGCGGCAATAGCGGCTGTCACCGGACATCAGTTCGAGCGCACGATTCCAGTTGTCGATGACCGGAAGCGTATGGGCGTTGCGGTGCAACCTGATCCGCGGGTCCTGGGCCGCGTGATGGGATGCTATGGCGTGTGTTTCATCCGTGCTGGCGTTGTCGAGGATGACGTGTTCGAACTGGGCATGAGACTGAGCTCTTACGCTCGCCATGCATTCGTCGAGGAATTCGCCGCCATTGTAGACCGGCGTTACCACGCTGACGAAGGCTGAACCGTTCACGGCCGCCGCCTCTCCCTCTGGAGCCAAACCCTCATGCAGTATGGGCGAGGTTGCTTGCCGGGTCATCCGTTCGCGGCCGTGGTCACCGATTGATCACGTGCATCGCCTTCCCGCATTTGGCAAAAGGTTTTGATAGCTTGGGGGGGGCTGTGCGGGGGGATCCGGCAGCAAGAACTTGGTGATTCGGCCGCCCGCGTGAAGGTGGGCGGAAGGCGATTTGCGATGGCGGGTGCGGCAAAGTCGAAAAACACGCAATGCAATTCGGAGCAGGGGGTTTCAGCGGATGCGCGTGATCCATGTTTCGCCCACGGACATAGATGGCGGAGCAGCCAAGGGGTCGTACAACCTTCACCGCGGCCTCCAGCGGGCCGGCGTCGATTCCATGCTGCTGGTTCAACGGAAGTACAGCGATGATCCCTCCGTCATCGCTATCCACGGTGCCCATAGCGAATTTCACGACCGGGTGCGCGATCGCCTGGACCGGTTGCCGCTGGGGTTCGTCGGCTGGCGCGGCCAGAACTGGTGGACGGTGGGGTGGATTCCGTTTGACGTCAGCCCCGCGTTGGCGCGCCTGAAGCCGGATATCGTCCAGTTTCATTGGGCCGGCCGAGGCGCCGCAGCCATTGAAAGCATGAAACGGCTGCGCCCCTATCACATCGTGTGGACGTTGCGAGATATGTGGCCGTTGACCGGTGGCTGCCATTACACCGCAGGGTGCGAGAAGTTCCTGACCGAATGCCGTGATTGTCCACAACTCCGTTCGAGCTTTCCGGTCGATCTTGCCCGTTGGCAATGGTTTCGGAAGTTCCGCAGCAGGAAGGACCTGTGCATTACCTACATCGCGCTGAGCAACTGGCTCGCCGACTATGCCAGGCGCAGCCCGTTGGTCCACGGCAACGAAGTTTCGGTCATTCCAAACGGGGTCGACACCGACGTGTACGCGCCGATGGACAAGGCGAAGGCGAGGGCATCTTGGGGGCTGCCGGCCGACAAGCGGATCGCGTTGTTCGGGGCCGTCAAGGCGACATCCGATCCGCGCAAAGGGTATGTCTTTCTGCAAGACGCCTTGGCACGATTGGCGGCGACGGAAGGCCAAGACCGCTTGATGCTGGTGGTCTTCGGGGCCGACAGCATCGACGTGGATACCCGTCTGGAGACGCGCAGCGTAGGCTGGGTCGAAGAAGACCGCCGTTTGGCGCAACTCTATGCGTGTGCTGACGTCATGGTTGTGCCGTCGCTCCAGGAGAATCTCGGCAAGACCGCGATCGAGTCGATGGCCTGTGGCGTGCCGGTCGCAGCCTTCGACAATACCGGCATGCCGGATATCGTCGATCATCGGGTCAATGGCTATCTGGCGGGCAACCTTTCGGCCGACGATCTGGCCGCAGGGATTGCATGGTGCCTGGAACAGACGGCCGAGAGCGATCGGCTGCAGATCAATGCGCGCAACAAGGTGATCCGTTGTTTCGACCTCCATCAGGTCGCCGCGCGCTATATCGATCTCTACCATCGCCTGCTCCAAGGGGAGGCTTGCGCCGCGGCGATGCCGCTCAACTACAAACTGGTTGGCGAGGGCCTCAACAACGTCATTCAGGAGGGGTTGGCCTCAAAGCCGGCCGGTACGCCATGAAGGTGGTGATTCTTGCGGGCGGCTACGGCACCCGTATCAGCGAAGAGAGCGCGATCAGGCCTAAACCGCTTGTCGAGATCGGCGGCAAACCAATCCTTTGGCACATCATGAAGATCTATTCGGCCTACGGCCTCGACGATTTCGTGATCTGTTGCGGTTACCGTGGCGACATGATCAAGCGTTACTTCCGCGACTACGCCCTTGCCCTCTCGGACGTCACATTCGACTTGCACCGCGGCGGCATGAAAGTGCATCGCAACGGCGTCGAACCCTGGAAGGTCACGCTGGTCGATACCGGCGAAGCGACCATGACCGGCGGGCGCATCAAGCGGATCCGTCCCTATCTCGACGACGAAACGTTTTGCCTCACGTATGGCGACGGCGTCGGCACCGTCGACGTCGCCCGGCAGATCGAATTCCACCGGCAATCCGGCGCCTTGGCCACGGTTGCCGCGGTCCGCCAGCCGGGCCGGTTCGGCGTGCTCCGCCTGATGCCGGGCGATGATCATGTCGGCGGCTTCCGCGAGAAGGGCAACGAGGACGGCGGCTACATCAACGGCGGCTTCTTTGTGCTTGAACCCGGGGTCATCGACTACATCGACGGCGACGACACGTCGTGGGAGCGCGAGCCCCTGGAAAGGCTGGCCAACGACGGCAAGCTGGTCGCCTATCGCCATACCGGCTTCTGGCAGAACATGGACACCCTGCGCGACAGGCAAGTGCTTGAGGGCTTGTGGAAGGATGGAGAGGCTCCGTGGAAGATTTGGTAACGCTTGAACCGATCGGGCAAAGATCGATCGGGGGTGGAGGCACTGTGACGCGCGTTCTGGTGACGGGTTCTGAAGGATATATCGGCAGTGTCCTCGGCCATCGGCTGATGGCGAGCGGATACGAGGTGGTCGGCGCCGATACCGGTTATTACCGGGCCGGCTGGCTTTACAATGACGGCAAGAACCGGCCGCTGCTGTTGAGCCGCGATGTCCGCACGTTGACCGTGGCCGACCTCGAAGGGTTCGATGCCGTGGTGCATCTCGCCGAGTTGTCGAACGACCCGCTCTGCGCGCAGGACCCGGAGTTGACTTTCGCGATCAACCACAAGGCGTCGGTGGCGCTGGCGCGCAACGCCAAGGCCGCCGGGGTCAAGCGCTTCGTCTACGCGTCGTCGTGCAGCGTTTATGGCGCAGGGGCCGGCGACACTGCAGTGGACGAACAGGCGCCGACCAATCCGCAGACCCCCTATGCCAAGTGCAAGGTGCTGGTCGAGGAGGAGGTGTCCAGGCTGGGCGACGCCGGGTTCTGCCCGACGTTCCTGCGCAACGCCACCGCTTTTGGGGCGTCCCCTGCCATGCGATTCGACATCGTGCTCAACAACCTGGCCGGCTTGGCCTGGACGACGGGGCGGATCGCCATGATCAGCGACGGTTCGCCCTGGCGGCCGCTCGTCCATGTGCAGGACATCTGTGGGGCGATCATCGCCACCTTGCGGGCTCCCCGGTCGGCCGTGGCCGGCGAAATCTTCAATGTCGGAAGCGACACCCAGAACTACCGGATCCGCGAGATCGCCGAGGCGGTGGGCGAAGCCTTCCCGAACTGCGAGATCACCTTCGGGCGTAACGACGGCGACAACCGGAGCTATCGCGTGTCCTTTGCCAAAATCAGCCAAGGACTGCCGGGCTTCCGATGCGGTTGGGACGTGCGGCGCGGGGCATTTCAGTTGCGCGCGCTGTTCGAACACATCGGGCTGACCGAACAAGGCTTCAAGGCGCCGCCTCATACGCGCCTGGAACAACTCAAGCATCTGACGGCGACCAAACAGTTGGCTCCTGATTTGAGGTGGAAGCATCATGATTTTTCGTGAACTGTCGCTTGCCGGCGCCTATCTCGTCGAACTGCAACCGCACACCGACGCGCGGGGCCAGTTTGCCCGTGCGTGGTGCCGCGAGGAGTTCGGCAACCACGGGCTGGCGACGGATTTCGTCCAAGGCAACGTTTCCGTGAACCCGAACGCCGGAACCGTGCGTGGCATGCACTACCAGCGACAGCCTCATGGTGAGGTCAAGCTGGTTCGGTGCGTGCGCGGGGCCATTTACGACGTTATTGTTGATGTCAGGCCCGAGTCACCCACCTTTCGGCGATGGGTTGGGGTCGAGCTATCCCCCAAGACCCTGACCATGCTCTACGTGCCGGTGGATTTCGCGCACGGCTTCCAGACCCTGCAGCCGGACAGCGAGGTTAACTACCTGGTTTCGGCGGCCTATGCGCCCGGCGCCGGGGCCGGGCTGAGATACAACGACCCGGCCCTCGGCATCGAGTGGCCTTTGCCGGTGAGTTGCATCTCTTCCCAGGATCTTGGTTGGCCACTGGTTGAGGCAGCGGTACCCGCGTAGTGGGCCGATACGCTGTCGGCGCCGTTCAGGATTTTCTCATCGGCCAGGACGGCTTTTTTTATTCTGTGGTGGGAAGACAGGAAGCCGAAGGACTCCCCTTGCCGGCCGGACGACCGGCCCGGCGAGGATCAAGGCTCAATCCAGCCGAGGGCGTTCGAGCGGCATTGCGACCGCGCCGGAAGAGGTTTGTCGCTGGCCCATATGCGGCGGCGACCCGGCGGCTCGGCGGCTGCTGTCATTGAAAAAATCGTTCTCGTCGTCGGAATCGAGGAGTCGCAGTAGGGTGCTCCGACCGCGGCTGACGCGGCTCTTGATGGTGCCGATGGCGCAGTTGCAGATCTCTGCGGCCTCCTCGTAGCTGACGCCTGCGCCGCCGACCAACATGACCGCCTCTCGCTGATCTGCCGGCAGTCTGCGCAGAGCCTCGTCGACCGCCTTTAACTTCAGCGACCATTCCTGTGACGCCTTCGCATGCACACCCGGCAACTCCTCGACCATGATGATCGGTTCGCGGGCGCTCTTGTGGCGCTTGGTGTAGAACGTGTTTCGCTGGATGGTGCAGAGCCAGGCACGCAAATTCGTTCCCGGCGAGAACTGCTCGGCGTTGGAAATCGCCTTCATCAACGTGTCCTGAACGAGGTCGTCGGCCTCCGCCGAGTTGTGGGTCAGGGATCGCGCGACGGCTCGTAGCCACGGCAGAAGCGAGACGATTTCCTGATGAAGCGGCGACAATCGTTGTCCCATGGTATTAGCCTCTCCTGGGGTTGATGGCGTGTGTGCCTACGCGTCTCTTCCTCGGATCCGTGCTGCTGACCGTTTTTTTGACGTTTCCATTCCCGGTGAAACGCCGTTGCTCCGCTATCATCACGAGGGCGATCCGACGGTCGTGGTCCCTCCGGCGGCATCGACATGAGCAATTGGCGCGCCGTCTTGATTGGTCGGTCGCGGTTTCTGCATGCTGCGATGGCCCGCAAATAGGGCAACGATGGTTGCCGCGCGCCGATCTCCGTCCTTGTCTGGACCAGACGAACGGGCGCCAAACGGCCACCGGTGCAGCAGGTCTCGACAGTCTTGTGGGGGCAGGGTCCACATTTGCCGTGCAACTCCGGAACCAATTTCTGTCTGTTCTGTTCTAAGGGGGTGGAGGCATCCCGTCCGCCAAGCATGAAACGAAAGGATCGAAGCGATGTTGTACTGGTCAGTAGTGTTTTTTGTTGTCGCCATTATCGCCGGCGTCTTTGGCTTCGGCGGCATTTCGGAAGCTGCGGCGGATATCGCGCAGATCCTGTTCTTTGTCTTCATCGTTCTTTTTATCTTGTCGCTTTTGTTCGGATATCGCGGGCGCCGGCCACCCGTTTGACGTGGAAGGAGACCCACCATGAGCGACCCTGTCTATTCGATCACCGAAGTCGTTGGCTCGTCGCAAGAGTCGATCGAGGCAGCCATCGACAATGCCGTCGCCACTACCGCGACGACACTGCGGAACCTCGAGTGGTTCGAGGTCAGCCAAATGCGTGGCCGCATCGTCGCCGGAAAGGTCGCCCACTATCAGGTTTACCTCAGGCTCGGGCTGCGTTACGAACGGAACTGATGCTTGCACCCAGTGAGGGAGGGCGCCCGGTTCCCCCGGCGCCTCACCTGTATTCCTCACCCGGATCGCCGACGGTGTCGACTATTTCACGGTGATGTTGTTTTCGACGTTGCGGACGCCCTCGACGCTTGCGGCGATTCGACCGGCCCGCGCCTTCTCCTCCGGCGTGTTCACGAAGCCGCTCAGTTGCACGGTATCCTTGAAGGCGTTCACGTCGATGTCGGCAATGCTGACCGTTGGATCGTCGGCGATCTTCGCGCGAACCTTGGTGCTGATCACCGTGCTGTCGATGTATTCGCCGGTGCTTTCCTGGGTTGGGGTCGACTCGCAAGCGGCCAACAGAACAACGCTCGCGGCCATGGCTGTCGCCGCCAATTTCCTTGGAAATCTCATTATCATGTACCTCCTCACGGTTGTTGACGAGGCGGCCGAGCCGACGTCCGCGGCCAGCGCACTAACTAGACTGCCGGGACTGCCCATTCTATTCCCGCGGGAATGTGTTTGGCGGCTGGGCCTGGCCTCTGTTAACCTTGCGGGCAGGCGACGGCTTTCCGTTTCCGGCCTACGGAAGCCCTGTTGAGTTACCAAGGCAAAGGCGACACGTGGAACCGAATGCCCGCGTGGCGCGTTACGCTTTCGGCAACGGGCGCCTGCCCTCGCATGGCGCCACTGAAAAAGGATGGTGGAGTGATGGCGACTGAAAGCGATACTCTCCGGAAAGACATGGCGGACCTTAGGGCGTCCCTGGACAAGCTGTCGAAAGATGTGTCGGCCCTTAGCCAGTCGGTGGCCGACGACATGAAATCGCGGGCCGGCCAGACGGCGGAGGCATTGCGCGATTCAGCGCGTAACCTGGCGGACGATATCGGGACCAAGGGTAAGGAGTCAGCCGAGCTGGTGGAGAAGACGGTTCGTGAAAGGCCGTTCCAGAGTTTGATCGCCGCGTTCGGAGCGGGGCTTCTGCTTGCCCAGCTTCTGCGGCGCTGACGGCCGCTCCGGCATATCCCGTTATGAACACCATGATGTGGATGGGGCTGCTCGGCGGCACCGTTGAGCGGCTCAAGGCAACGATGCGGCAGCGGATCGCCGGGATAGTGGTTGTTGCTGCGGGTGCAATCTTTATCGCCTGCGCGGTCGGCTTCGCTCTGGCTGCGACACACATGTGGCTGTCCCTACACATGGCGGAGCATCTGGCCGCGCTTTCCATTGCAGGGAGCTTGGGCCTTGTCGGTCTGGTCGTCATCGCGGTCGGACGTCGGCGGGCGTGCGCGCCGATGCCGCCGATCGATGTCGCGGGCCAGGTGGACCTCGCTGCGAAACGGGCCCGTCAGGAAACGGCCAGCGCGCTAGATTCGCATCTGCCCACCGCCTTGCTCGGGGCCCTGGTGTTGGGCTTGGCGGCAGGACTGCTGCGGCCGAAAGGCAAGGACTGATCGGTCCCTGGCATCTTTCCCGTCTATCGGGATGATCGGGACGGTGATTGTCGCTCGTCCTGCGCATCCATATCCATTGCCATCGCCGAACTCCCCGGGCAATGGGGCTTGCCGAAGCCCAGAAGCGGTTCTCGAAGACTGGCAACATCCGTTGAGGCGCGGCGATTGTCGGGACGCCGCTCCGGCGTGCCGCGGCTGCGGGCGCGTCGAGGCGCGCCTTCGCCTGGGTGGTCACCAGGACGATCCGCTCGCTCTTGCGGGGGACGGAGAGGGCAACCGCGTTGTGAGCCGCATCCGGCCAGACTGTCTTGGCGATCTCCTCGCTCACCGCCGGCGATATCATCGCGCCGCCGGTGTTGGCGAAGCGCCTTGGACGGCCGACGATGCGCCCATGACCATCGGCGTTGATCTCGACGATGTCGCCGGTATCGCGCCAAATCGCTGGATTGCGGCCAGAATTGCCGGGTGCGGGAGACCTGCCTTGTGATGGGCATGGGCCCGGGAACGGCCCTCGCCGTCGGTGATCCGGATTTCAGCGAGGGCGATCATCCGGCCATCGTCGCCAGGAACGAGGGGGCAAGCCTTCATGACCGTCGCCCTTGACGATGACGCACCGGCGGTGGTGCGGCGTTGAGATGGCGGCGGACGACGGAAGCAGATCCACTATGGCGGGGCGGCCGGGCGGTGCGAGGCCGAGGTCGGTCGCAAAGCGGGCCAAGGTGGATCCGCGGAAACGTGTGACGATGAAGACGGTCCCGGCGAAGACCCGATGCGCCGCCCGGTCTTAATCCGGCACCATTGCCGGGAGGGCAACCAATGTAGCGGCGCGCCCCCATTCATGCGGGGTTCATCACCTCTTTTCTCGGCCGGCGACCGCACGCCAGCAGGCCTCGGCAAGAACGTCTGCCGTATCTCCCAGCGAACGGCCGAGGCCGCCGTAAAGGTCGAAGGTGGCCGCCTGGAGGAAAATGCCGAAGACGACGGCGGTTGCCGCGGCTTCGTCGATCAGGCCAATTTCGCCGGTGGCGATTCCCTTGGCGATCATGGACCGCACGACGTCGACCATTGTCGGCGTTTCGGCCGGCAGCCGGCCAAGATGCTGGTGTTGGGTGGTGAGAAGGAATCGAAACCCGGCGGGATCCTCGTCGTGAACGCGGCAGCCCTCGCGGATCAAGGCGGTGATCCGGCCGCGCGTCGTCGGCTCAGCCGCTGCCGCCGCCCCGAAACGGTCGCGCAACGCAAGGTATAGCCGGGCGAACAGGTCGAAGGCCATGTCGTTCTTGTCCTTCCAGTGCCTGTACAGATACCCCTGCGATACGCCGGCGGCCGAGGCGATCTCCGCCACCGAGGTGCCGGCCACGCCCTTTTCGGCGAAAAGGTTGATCGCCGCAGTTTCGATCCTGGCTTTGTTATGCCGATCCGCACGCACGGCCGCTCTCTAAATGAATGAATATTCATTCACGTTATACCTGTGTAACCAACTGGGTCAAGGACCACGGCGAACCTCGAAACCATCAGCAGGACTGCCAATGTGGGACGGGGCAGGGGCCGGGCGGCGGAAGCGCAGGTATCCATCAATGCGTTTCTAGAAAACAACGCTGCCTCTTGGTGTCGGGTAAGGCAAAAACGCCCGCCAAAGAAAGGCGGCGATGGGGCGTCCGCCTTATGCCCCAGGGTGCCACGCCTTTGTCACAGCCTTCCCCCGGACATGCCTCAGTCGGCCTCGTAACTTTTCCGCAGGAACAACAGAAAAGGGAGAGGATGTGTGGCCAGTCACAATCCATCAAGCCAAAGTGTTTGTTCGATCCATCCGGCGGTGACCGCCAACCTGGAGTTGCATATTGATGCGTTGCGCAGGTATTCCCGCGCATTGGTCGGCAACGTGGCCGATGCCGACGACCTCGTGCAGGAGACCCTGAAAAGGGCGCTGATCTATGCTCATGGCGGCAAGGAAATACGGAATGCGCGGTCGTATCTTCTGACGATGCTGCATAATGTCAGGGTCGACTACGCCAAGCGCGAACGATGGAATGAACGGCAACCGCTCACCGATCACCTGTTTCCCGTCTGCCGCGCGACGCAGCCCGACCGAATTGTCTGTGACGAAGTGATCGCCGCCATCAAGGATCTTCCCAAGGAACAGCGCGATGTGCTTTTGCTGACCGGCCTTGATGATCTCTCCTACCAGGATATTGCCGACCGGCTGGGCATTCCCATCGGCACCGTCATGTCTCGTCTCAGCCGTGGCCGAAAGGCCCTGCAAAAGGCATTGAATCGCGAGGACGCTCCTGCGGGCGCTTTGATGCTCTATCGCACAAAATTGCGCCGTGCAGCCGAGCGTTCGGCCGCAACATACGGCTGAAGATCGTGACCCGGTCGGCGATATCGCCGGTTGAAAATTGCGCCCGCTGCCGGGAATAGCCGACAAGGACGGGCGGTCTAGTTGATGTTCCTCCACTCAGGCTGTTCGGTGCGCTTCTTCATCCTTCGCTTTCCGCACCGTGCCTCCCTGACCACAACCTGCCCCGGGACCGTTCGGGTTTCCGGGGCTCTTTTTTGTATGGAATAAACGCCCCTCCACGCCGGTCCACAATCGAGAACCGATCATGACATTTTCCAGAGGAGGGGGGGTCATGATGAAACGAATGCTCCTCGCCTCGGTCGGAATGCTCATGATTGCCCCACCCGATCTGACACAGAATTCCAGTTCGCCGACTGCCGGGGAACCCCGCCCGTTCACACTGCCGCCTTCTACGAACGATCGGCGGCCGCCGGTTTCTCCGGCCGTGTCGAAGAAGCGCCAAGAAGACCCGACGGCATCCGCCCCGGTGGACGCCATCGTCATCAGCGAGGACGGAATGGCTTCCCGGCTCATCGTGAAGACGGGCGGCGTGATGGGCATTGGCGGGAAATCCGTTGCAGTTGTATGGCGGGAGGTTGCCGATCTGGTCGAATCGGGGATCGCCACGCTTCCCCTCACGAAGTCTCGGCTTGAGGGGGCGTCGGCGTTCACGACAAAGGAAGAGCGGGCCACGGGCAATTCCGCATTGCCCCGCCTTCCGGCCAGCTAGCCATAGAGTCCAGGTGTCCTGCAGAAGTGGCGTCGCCCCTCGGGGCGGCGTCGCTTTGCATTCGGGCGTCCACGCTCCGTTTCTCGTCACGTCATCGTGACCCGCCGGCAGGAGGGAACGCTTGCATAACGCCCCTAAAACCAAATATTCAATGAGGCGCCAATGGCCCCGAATAGGTATGGGTCGAGCGGGGTCACAGTGCGCGGCGATGAGGGGCATGGAAGTGTCGGGGTTCAGGCAGGTTCTGATTATTCTTGCCCTGTGTGCGATGGGTGGGGGAGCATGGTGGTTCCTCGCCCGGCCCGACGTGGTGCCCGCCCAGGCCTCGGGGGGTAACGCCGCCCGTGTGTCGGTGGTGCCGGTGGAAGTTGCGTCTGTCCAGATCGGCGAGATCCAGGACGCCATCGAAGCCGTTGGGACGGCCCGCGCACGCCAGTCCATAGACTTGGTGGCAAACGTTACGGGTCGAATGACCGAGATTCTTTTCCAGGCGGGCCAGGAAGTCGATCGCGGCCAGCCGTTGGCACGTCTGGATGACGCCATCGAGTCCGCCAATTTGGCCGAGGCGCGCGCCCTTTTGGGCGACGCCCGGGCGCAGTTTGAGCGGGCGCGCCAACTGGTCGCCAATCGCAACGTGTCGCAAGCACGCGTGGACGAACTCGAAGCGGCTTACGCTGCGGCGCGCGCCCGCGTGCAGGCGGCTGAACGTCGCCTCGACGAACGTATCGTGCGGGCACCGTTCCGGGGCGTCGTCGGCCTGCGCGAGATCGATGTCGGAGCGCGGGTGGAGGAAGACACCAAGATTACCCGCCTTGAAGATCGTTCGTTGATGGAACTGCAGTTCCAGGTTCCAGAGCTGTTCTATGGCCAGATCCGGACCGGCCAGCAGGTTCGCGCAAGAAGCGCGTCTCTACCAGGCAAGGTGTTCCTCGGCACGGTAACGGCGATCGACATGCGGATCGACGAGGTCTCGCGGGCCTTTCGCGTTCGGGCCGAACTTCCCAATCCCGAGGGGATGATTCCGGCGGGGCTTTTCATGGTGGTCGAGATCGTCCTGGCGTCACGGCCAAGTGTCGTGCTGGTGCCCGAGCAGGCCATCGTGCCCGAGGGGCGGAGCAACTACGTTTTCCGTGTGCGTGGAGACCGCGTCGAGCGCGTTGAGGTGCAACTTGGACAGCGGCGTGTCGGGGAGGTCGAAGTTGTCAACGGGCTCAATGCCGGTGATTCCATTGTCACCGCTGGTGTCCAACGGCTTCGTTCGGGCTCGCCCATCCGCATTCTTAACGCGACTTCCGATGCCGTTGGCGAGGGTTCATCGACAACGGCGGGCGCCGGATGATCGTTTCCGACATCTCGATCAAGCGGCCCGTCTTTGCGACGGTGCTGAGCCTGTTGATTATTGTCGCCGGCGTTGCGTCATTGAACAGGTTGTCCGTCCGCGAGCTTCCTGACGTCGATACCGCAGTCATCACGGTGACGACCATGTATCCCGGTGCCGCACCCGAGATCGTGGATACCGAAATCATCGAGGTTCTGGAAGCCGCCATCAGTGGCGTGGACGGCATCGACTCGATTACGTCGAGCAGCCGCCTCGGCCGCGGCCGCATCGTGATCGAGTTCTCAACCTCGCGGAACATCGACGAGGCGGCGAACGACGTGCGCGATGCGGTAGGTCGGGTGCTGGGCGACCTGCCCGACGAGGCGGAAACCCCGCAGGTGGTGAAAACGGATAGCGACGCTCAGCCGATCATCCGCATTTCGATCACCAGTGATCGTATGTCGCCGGCGGAAATCACCGATTACACGAGACGCTTCATCATCGACCGCCTCTCCGTACTCGACGGCGTCGCCCAGGTCGATACCTTCGGCGAGCGGCGATACGCCATCCGCATTTGGCTGGACCGCCAGGCATTGGCATCGCGGGGTCTGACCGTCGGCGACGTGGAACAGGCGCTTCGCCGCAACAACATCGAATTGCCGGCGGGCGAGGTCGAGTCCGCAAGTCGGCAGTTCACGGTGCGGACCGATACCCGCCTTCAGACGGTGGCTGATTTTAGGCAAATTCCGATCGCGCAAATTCGAGGCTACACGGTGCGGATGGGCGATGTAGCCGCAGTCGAATTGGGCGTCGAGGACGACAAATCTCGGGTCCGCGTCAACGGCCGCGCGGCAATCGGCCTTGGTATTCTGCGGCAGGCTCAGGCCAACACCATTGCCGTCAGCCAGCTTGTGCGCGAGCAGCTTGATGCCCTCCGGCCGACTCTGCCCGAAGGCATGGAAGTTGCCGTCGCTTCCGACGACGCCACGTTCATCAAGCAGTCGATCCGCGAAGTCGTTATCGCGCTTGGCATTTCGGTGGTCCTCGTCATCCTCGTGATCCTGGCTCTTCTCCACTCCGTGCGGGCGACCATCGTGCCGGCGATAACCATCCCCGTCGCCGTCATCGGGACGTTTACGTTCATGGCCCTGTTCGGTTTCTCGCTGAATGTGCTGACGTTGTTGGCTCTGTTGTTGGCGATTGGACTGGTGGTCGATGATGCGATCGTCGTGCTGGAGAACATCCAGCGCCGGGTCGAGCATGGGGAAAGGCCCCTGGCGGCCGCCTTTCTCGGAACCCGCCAGGTGACGTTCGCGGTGATCGCGACGTCGCTTACGTTGATCGCGGTCTTCGTGCCGATTTCGGCTTTGGAGGGCAGCGTCGGCCGATTGTTTGCCGAATTTGGATTGGTGATGGCTTCGGCCGTCGCCATTTCGACGTTCGTCGCGCTTTCGCTGTGCGCAATGCTGTCGTCGAAGCTGCTGAAAACGAAGCAACCGAGCGGACCGGTGGGACGGGCCCTGGAACGGTCTTTCGTGGGCATGGCCAACGGCTATCGATGGTTGCTTGAAAAGGTTTTGCGTATCCCGGCCATCGTGCTTTTCGTCACCTTGATCCTGTCGGCCGCCTCGGTTTGGCTATATGTCGAACTGCCGAAGGAGTTGACGCCGCCCGAGGATCGAGGCGCCTTTTTCATCCCTGTAACCTCGCCTCAGGGCGCCACGGTCGCCTATACGGACGATCACTTGCGTGCGGTTGAGGCAACGGTCATGCCGCTTCTGGAAAGCAGCGAAGCGCACCGCATCTTCTCGGTCGCAGGCACTTGGGGCCGTCCCGAGCGCGGCTTTGTGGTGGTGGGACTGGTCGATTGGGCGGAACGCCAGCGCAGCCAGCAGGAAATCATCCGGGACATCATTCCATCGATGGGCGAAATCGCCGGCGTTCGCGCCTTCCCGGTCAGCCCGGCCGGCCTGGGTCAACGCGGCAGCGTCAGCCCGCTGCGGGTCGTCGTCGGCGGACCTGACTATGTCAGCGTTCAGCAATGGGCGGATGAAATCGTTGCCAGGGCGGAGACCAATCCGGGGCTTCTCAACGTCGAGTCGGATTTTGAGGCGACGCGACCGCAGATCAACGTCGTGATCGACCGACGAAAGGCCGACGACCTTGAAATCGGCATCGAGGAAATCGGCAGAACCCTCCAGACTTTGTTCGCGTCACGCGATGTCACCGACTACATCGATCGCGGACGCGTCTATCCGGTGGTCCTGCAGGCGCAGCTCGCTGACCGCCGGTCGCCTTCCGATCTTTCCAACGTCTTCGTGCGATCCGGCGCGACGGGTGATCTGGTGCCGCTGAATGCGTTGGTTAAACTTGAGGAACTGGCCGCGGCACCCGAGTTGCGGCGGTACAACCGCCTTCCATCGGTCACCGTTTCTGCCGCGCTTGCAGATGGTTACGACCTGGGTTCGGCCATCGCCTACATGGAGGATGTGGCGGCCGATGTGCTGCCGGCCGAAGCACGGCTCGGTTTTGCCGGGCAGAGCCTTGAATTCCAACGGACGTCGGGCGGCGTCATGGTCACCTTCGGTTTGGCGTTGTTGATCGTTTTCCTGGTGCTCGCGGCGCAGTTCGAGAGCTTCGTCCACCCGCTCATCATCATGTTGTCGGTTCCGTTGGCGGTTTCGGGCGCGTTGGCCTCGTTGGCCCTTACCGGCCTGTCGCTCAACGTCTACACCCAGATCGGGGTCGTCCTGCTGATCGGCCTGATGGCCAAAAACGGCATTCTGATCGTTGAGTTCGCCAACCAACTCCGCGCCGAGGGACGCTCCGTACGCGAGGCCATTACCGAAGGCGCCGCTCTTCGCTTCCGCCCCATCGTGATGACCGTCCTGTCGACCGTTCTGGGGGCGGTGCCGCTGGTCCTCGCTTCGGGGGCGGGGGCCGAAAGCCGAACGGCCGTCGGTGTGGTCATCATTGGCGGTCTGGGGCTGGCGTCGGTGCTGACTCTCTTCGTCACGCCAGTCCTCTACGATCTTCTCGCCCGGTTCGCGCAACCAGGCAACGCCGTGGCGCGTGAACTCGAAAGCCAGATCAGGAGCCGTCAGCAGGCGGCGGAATAGAGGTCGGCAGCAGTCGGACCGGTTTGTCGGTGTCGCCTGTTCAGTCTTCTTCCTCGGGAACCGGATAGGCCGGGGGGGCGCCGGCCAACAGGCGCCGCACCTCGTTGGCGGCGTCGGCCTCCATGCGGATCCGGCAATCGGTGGTGTTGCCGGCGATGTGCGGCGTCAGGATGCAATTTTCCAATGCAAGCAGAGGGCCGTCATACGGCTCCTGGTCGAACACATCGATGGCCGCCCCGGCGAGGCGGCCTGTCCGCAGGGCCTCGGCCAGCGCCGTTTCGTCGACGATGCCGCCGCGTGCCGTGTTGATCAGGGAACTGGTGGGCTTCATCAGCGCGAGCGCACCTTCGTCGATCAGATTACGGGTCAGGCGGGTCTTGGGGACGTGAAGACTAATGACGTCCGCCTCCCGATAGAGCTGTTCCTTGTCGACCCACTCGACGTCGAAGAGCTTGCCGAACTCAAGATCGGCTGCAAGGTCGTTGGCCAAAACCCGTACACCTGGGAAGCCGTTTACGGCATGGCGGATCACCGCCTTGCCGATCCGCCCGACGCCGACAATGCCGATGGTCGACATGGCGAGCCGACGGCCGATCATGCGCCGCCAGTTGCCGCGGCGGACTTCGCGATCGACTTGGCCTACCCAGCGCAACAAATCGATCATCAGGCCCACGGTCAATTCCGCGACTCCCGGCCAAGGCCCCTCGGGCGAGTGGGTGACGTGGATGCCGCGGGCCCGGGCCGCCGCGACGTCGACGCTGTCGTAGCCGACGCCGACCCTGGCAATCAGCTTGAGGCCGGGGGCCGCGTCCATCACCCTCGGTGTGATGGGTTCGACTCCGGCAACCAGAGCGTCGACGCCCTTGATGAATTCGGCGACTTCATCCTCGGTAATCCCGCGATCGTTTTTCAGGATGATCTCGGCGCCCGTATCCTTGAGGATCTGCAGAGTGCGGGGGTCGGATTCGCCAAAGAAGTTGGCTGTGACAAGGACGCGAGGTCGATTGGCGATAGCGGACATGGGGGTCTCCGAGAGGCGTCTTGGATGGGGACTGCCTTGGCGGGCACATGATCCAGTTAACGGAAGCAAGCCATCTTTGTCGCCCGAAATTTTCGATGCGATTGAACAAATTGGCGGCGCGCGCTTGAATTCTTCCGAATCCCGGCCCTAATCCACGGATGAAGCCTGGCCGTCAAGTGCGGCGGTTCCGCCGTCGGGAAGGAGACCTCCATCATGGCCGACGTGAGAGTTGAACCCCACCTGTTCGTAATCTTCGGAGCGACGGGGGACCTTTCCAAGCGCAACCTGATTCCGGCGATCGCGACGTTGGCCAAGGCCAAACGGCTTGGAAAAGGATATGCAATCCTGGGGATCTCGACCCGTCCTGATTTCGACGACGACAAGTTTCGCACCATCGTCGAAACGGCTTTAAAGGATGCGGGCATCGGCGATGGCGACATGGGGCAATGGTGCGGAGAATGCCTGCACGCTTACAGCATCGGCAAGGGGCGGCCGGAGAACTTCGAAGCCCTGCGTAAGAAGATCGAGGAAATCGAACGCCGGCACGAACTTCCGGGCAACCGCCTATTATACCTGTCGACGCCCCCACAGGTTTTCGCGCCGACCATCATGGGGCTGGGCGAGGGCAAGCTCAACAAGGGGCCGGGCTGGACCCGGCTGGTCATCGAAAAGCCGTTCGGCCGTGACCTGCAATCCGCGCTCGAACTGAATGCCCTGGTCCACACGTATTTCGATGAATCCCAGATCTATCGAATCGACCACTACCTGGGGAAAGAGACCGTCCAAAATCTGTTCGTTTTCCGGTTCGCCAACTTCATTTTCGAATCGCTCTGGAACCGCGATCGTATCGCCAGCGTCGATGTGCTGGTCGCCGAGGATCTGGGTGTCGAAGGGCGGGCCGGCTTCTACGAAAAGAACGGCGCGTTGCGCGACATCATGCAGAACCACGCAACACAGCTGGTCAGCCTGATCGCCATGGAACCGCCGTCGACAGCGGCGCCGGAAGCCATCCGCGCCGAGAAGATCAAGGCCTTGCTTGCCATCCAGAGAATTCGCGAGGAGGATGTCGTTCTCGGGCAGTATACGGCCGGCACCTCGCGCGGCAAGCCGGTTCCAGGCTACCTCGAGGAAGAGGGAGTCGCCGCTGATTCGCGTACCGAAACCTTTGCCGCGGTTCGCCTTCGGATCAACAACTGGCGATGGCAGGGCGTTCCCTTCATCGTGCGGACGGGTAAGCGGCTCAAGCGTCGTTTGACCCAGATTGTCGTAACCTTTCGTTCGGCGCCGGTTGCCTTCTTTCGGACGATGGGCCGTGAACTGGCTCATCCCAACGCGCTGGTCCTGCGCCTGCAGCCCGACGAGGGGTTCGAACTTGGCATCCAGGTCAAGGAGCCGGGGGACACCGATGGCCTGCAGGTGGTGCCGCTGTCGTTCAGCTATGCCGACGCCTTCGGCAAATTGCCGACCGCGTACGAGACGTTGCTCCTCGATGTCCTGCTCGGCGATCAGACTCTGTTCGTCCATGCCGTTGAAACCGAAGCCGCGTGGCGGTTGTTTACGCCGGTCCTTGAACGGGATTCCCACGTCTATCCCTACGCTGCGGGAAGCTGGGGACCCGACGAGGTGGATCGGTTGTTTCAGCCAGGAGAAGAGGATCCCGTGCGATGCAAACGCATCGGTTAGCCGCGGACCGCGTCGTCATTGCCGATGATCCGGCGGGATCAGTCGAACAGGCGGCTCGCGACATCGCCGATACGCTGCGCCGGCGGTTGACGCGACAGCCGACCGTCAGCATCGCCCTTTCCGGCGGAAGCACGCCTGGCCCCTTGTATACGCGACTGGCGTCGGCGCCGTACCGTCATCTCATCGACTGGTCGCGGCTGCGGATCTTCTGGTGCGACGAACGATGCGTCCCGCCCGATGACGCGGCAAGCAACTACCGGTTGGTCATGGACACCCTGCTCCATGATCTGCCGAGGATGCCCGAAGTATACCGAATGAAGGGCGAATTGCCGCCGCTCCTCGCCGCCCAAACCTACGAGCGCGATCTGGCGGAAGTGTTCGGCGAGCCGCGACCGCGCTTCGACCTTGTGCTGTTGGGGCTGGGCGATGATGGGCACGTTGCGTCGTTGTTTCCTGGATCGCCCTCGGGACAGGTTTCTCGCGCGGTGGTGGCCACGCGAAGCCCGCTTTCGCCCCATCAGCGCATCAGCCTGACCGTTGGGTCGATCAACGCCGCCAGCGACGTTGCCTTCATGGTGCATGGTGCCGCAAAGGCGGCTATCGTAGCGGCTGTCCTGGCGGACCCCGACGGCGAACGGGCGGGCAACCTTCCGGCGGCCCAGGTTCGCCCGCAAGGACGGTTGACCTGGTTCCTGGACCGAGCCGCGGCGGCTCGTCTGCCGGCCGAACTTCAAAGCGCGGAAACGACCGCATAAACCGAGGAGGATACGCATGAACCCGTTGCTTAAGCTGGTCGATTTCGGACAGAGCTATTGGTTGGACAATCTGACCCGCCGGATGATAGAGAACGGCGAGCTCGGGGCCCGGGTGGCCAACCAGGGACTGCGCGGCATCACCTCGAATCCCGCCATTTTCAGCAAGGCGATCTCCAAAAGCGAGGATTACACCGCCCAGATCAGGCAGGCGAAAGCGGCCGGCGGCACGGTCGAGTCGATCTACGAGGAACTCGCCACCACCGACGTCCGGAACGCCTGCGATATCCTGCGCCCGGTATTCGACGAGAGCGGCGGCGGTGACGGGTTCGTCAGCCTTGAAGTGTCGCCCCACTTGGCGCGTGACACCGATGCCTCGGTCTCCGAGGGGCGCCGCTTGTGGCAGACGGTTGACCGCCCCAATCTGTTGATCAAGATTCCGGGTGCGGCCGAGGGCGTGCCGGCCATTGAGCAACTGCTGTTCGAAGGCATCAATGTCAATGTCACCCTGCTGTTCTCCATCGACAGCTATCAGGCCGTCGCCGAGGCCCACATGCGCGCCCTGGAGCGCCGCATCGAGGCGGGCCTGCCGATCGATGGCGTTGCGTCGGTCGCCAGCTTCTTTCTCAGCCGGATCGACGTACTGGTCGACGGATTGCTGAAGGAACGCATGGCTGGCCGGCCGGAAGCCCGTGATCTGCTTGGCAAGGCAGGCATCGCAAACGCCAAGCTGGCCTATCGTCAGTTCAAGCGGAATATCACGTCGGCGCGCTGGAAAGCGCTCGCGGCAAGGGGCGCCAAGGTTCAGCGGATGCTATGGGCCAGTACCAGCACCAAGAATCCGGATTATTCCGATGTCATGTATGTCGATGCGCTGATCGGCCCACACACGGTGAACACGCTGCCGGAGGAAACCATCACGGCCTTCGCCGAACACGGCACCGTGGGTCAAACGGTGGAACAGGACATGGATGGGGCGGCGGCCACCATGGCGGCAATTTTGCGGCTGGGCATCGACTTCGCCAAGGTGACGCAGCAACTCGAAGACGAGGGCATTCAGAAATTCATTGATCCCTATGATTCCCTGATTGAGGCCCTGGCGGAACGTTGTGCCAGCCGGTAACGGGATCTAAGATCGCGGCTTCACCCGATTCCCGGCGGCCGCGACCGCCGGGAACGTTCCTTGAATCGGTAGTGGATCGCCCGGGACCATGAAGTCGCAGAGAACGTCTGAACTGTTGGAGCGGTTGGAGGGAACCATCGCCTCGCTGCGCCGCGACGCCTTGGCCTTCGAGCAGACCCACGCCCAGACGTTATGCGAGGTTGACGCCGCCCATCGGCCAAGCGCTAGAAATCTTTTCCATTATCTCAGCCTGCGCCAACAGGATTTGCGTCCGCTGCAGGATGAACTGTCGTCGCTGGGGCTGTCCTCTCTGGGCCGGCTCGAGGCCCATGCCATGGCGACTCTCACCTCAGTCCTGTCCACCCTTCGGACTCTCGGCGGTCGGGAAGAGGCGGCAATCGGCGCAGACGAAATC
>JAVEYE010000011.1:0-27104 GCA_034003665.1 Rhodospirillales bacterium
AAGCGCCTTGAGGTCATGCAGACCCTCGACTCGCTGGGCGCGGGCTTTTCGCTGGCCAGCCACGATCTCGACATCCGTGGCGCCGGCAACCTGCTGGGCGAGGAGCAATCCGGCCACATCCGCGAAGTCGGCGTCGAACTCTACCAGCAGATGCTCGAAGAAGCGGTGGCCGAGGCCCGTGGCGCCGGGGAGGGGGAGGGGGCGGATACCGAATGGAGTCCGCAAGTCGGACTCGGCATGGCGGTGCTGATACCTGAAACCTACGTCGCCGACCTGGGCGTGCGGCTCAGCCTTTATCGGCGGATCGCCAGGCTGGGCGATGCCGCCGAGATCGATTCCCTGGCGGCGGAGATGATCGACCGCTTCGGGCCGCTGCCCGCCGAGGTCGACAATCTGCTGCAGACGGTGGCCGTCAAATGCCTGTGCCGGCAGGCCGGCGTCGCCAGGGTCGAGGCCGGGCCGCGCGGCGCCGTTCTGTCATTCCGCAACGACTCATTCGCCAATCCGGAAGGCATGGTGCGCTTTCTCACCCGGCAGGTCGGCACGGCGAAGCTGCGCCCCGACCAAAAATTGGTCTACATTCGCAGTTGGGACGATCCCAAGGCCCGCCTGCAAGGCGTGTCGTGGCTGATGAAGGAACTGGCCGCCATTGCGGCCGAAAAGAACTAGAGGCACGTCACCGGGCGATCCCGTTGGGTGACGGGCCATTGCATTCAGGACGAATCCCGCCCAACCGGCGGGTTTCGAAAAACAGCGGAGAAAAGCCCGATGGAGTTCAAGATCAAGTTCTGCGGCGCGGCCCGCACGGTAACCGGCTCGTGTTATCACGTTACGATCCCCGGGTTTCGCTTTCTGGTGGATTGCGGGATGTTCCAAGGCACCAAGACGATCCGCGAGCTCAACTACGGTGACTTCCCGTTTGACGTTGACGCCCTCGATGCCGTCTTCCTGACCCACGCCCACATCGATCACACGGGTTTACTGCCCAAGCTGATGAAGAACGGCTTTTCCGGCCCGGTGTTCGCCACCGAGGCGACGCGCGATCTTCTGACGTACATGCTGCCCGACTCGGGTCACATCCAGGAGTTCGAGGTGAAACGGATCAATCAGCGCAACCGGCGCCGCGACCTTCCCCCGGTCTTCCCCATCTACACCAAGGAGGATGGGGTGCGGGCCGCCGAAGGCATTCGCTACGTGCCCCTGGAGGAATGGTTCGACGTGGGCCACGGCGTCCGGGTCCGCTTCTGGAACGCCGGCCACATCCTCGGCTCCGCCTCCATCGAATTCGAACTGGCTGCCGGCAAGAAGGCCAACGGCGGCGGCAAGCGCATTCTCTTTTCGGGCGACGTCGGACCCGACGAGAAGACGCTGCAGTCCGATCCGCAGGGTCCCAAGGACCTTGATTACCTGGTGGTCGAAAGCACCTACGGCGATCGCGACCGCTCCGATTTATCGCCGGAAGCGCGGCGCGGCGCGCTCAAGGCTGAGGTCGACGAGGCGATCAAAAGCGGCGGCAACATCATCATTCCCGCTTTCGCGGTCGAACGTACGCAGGAGTTGCTGTTCGATCTTGGGATGCTCATGGACGCCGGTCAGATACCCGACATTCAGATCTACCTCGACTCTCCGCTCGCCATCCGCGCCACCGAGGTGTTCGAGAAGCACAGCAGCCACATGGAAGGCGTCAACGGTGCCGCCAAGCCGTTCCGCCACCCCAGCATCCGCTTCATCCAGAGCGTCGAGGAAAGCATGGCGCTGGAATCCGTCCGTTCGGGCGCCGTCATCATGGCGGCCAGCGGTATGTGCGACGCCGGCCGCATCCGTCACCACCTCCTCAACAATCTGAGCAACCCCAAGACCACCGTCCTGTTCGTCGGCTACCAGGCACCCGGCACATTGGGCAGCCTGATCCTGGACGGTGCCAAGAAGGTGCGCATTCACGGCCAGGAAGTATCGGTGAAGGCGCGCATCCGCTCGGTCGATTTCTATTCAGCCCATGCCGACCGCGAGCAGCTTGTGGACTGGATCCGCGCACGTTTCCCAGTTTCTGGCGGCATCTTCCTTGGGCATGGCGAACAATCGGTCATCGAGGCGCTGCGGAGCCGACTGATCAAGGCCAAGCTCGACCCCAATCTGGTGTTTGTTCCGCAACTCGACGAGGTCTTTGACCTGTCGCTCGACGGCGCCCCCAAGCGGCACCTGGACAACCCACGTCTCGATCCCACAAGCGTCAGCGAAACCGCCACGTCCGACTGGCACAACGATTACGCGGCGTTGCTCCTGGAGCTTGCCAACGACCTTCGCACGCTGCCGGACGTGGAAACACGCCGGCGGCTGCTCGTCGAGTTGCGGCGCACCCTGAAAAGAAGGGAAACGGCGGCCTAGGAAGAGCAGGCGGCGCTCTCCGACGCCGCCGCCGCATCGATCATGCGGGCGAGCACCTGCGGCTCATGCGCGCCCGATATGACCATCGAGCCGTTGAAAACGAACGAGGGCACGCTGTTGATTCCCTTACGGTGGGCGCGTGCATTTTCCTCATACACAAAGGCAACGTCCTCGTAACCGGCCAGATAGGCGGAAAGAGCCTTGCCATCGAGGCCGAGGCCGCATCCGATCGCCTGCAGGGTGTCGGTTTCACCGATGTTCCCGCCGTTGATGAAATAGTCGAAAAACAGGGCCTCGACCGCCGCCTCGCCGCGACCGGCCCGCGCGGCGAACTGCACCAAGCGATGCGAACCGACCGAATTGGGGGTATGGCGGATGCGATCGAACGAAAAATCGATGCCTACAGCGCGCCCGGCATCGGCGATCGCACCATAAACCCGCCGGACGCGGGTCTCGCTGCCGAACTTGCGAGCCAAGTATGCACCGCGATCCATGCCGTCGTAAGGCATGTCGGGATCAAGCAGGAACGGCCACCAGCCCAGTTCCACCTTGGCATGAGGGCGCAACCGCAATGCCGCCTCCAGGCGACGCTTTCCGACATAGCACCACGGACAAACGGTATCGAAGATGACATCGATCCGCATGGCCGGAATCTAATCCAGTTGCCGACGCGCCCGGGCGATCATCGCTCCCGCATTGTCATCGGGCTCAAGTTCGGCCCAGCCGACCCTGACCGCCACGCGGACCGGCCGATAGACGTCCTTCACCGCGAAATCCGTGTATTCGAGGATGCCGGTGACCCGCCCGATGACCGCCTCGGCCTCATCGAGCGGCGTGTCGGGCAGGGAAACGCCGAATTCGCCGCCGCCGAGATTGGCGACCACGTCTTCCAGGCGCACCAGCCCGGAAATCCATTGGGCGACTTGGCGAACCAGTTCGCGGGCCGCTTCCTCACCAAATTCCGCGCGAAAGGCAACCAGTGACTCCGTCACCGAAAAGACCAGGACGGTCAGGTGTTTCTGCCAGTCGCGGGCCTCGTCGATCAAGGCCGTCAGATGCGCCCGCAGGAACCCGGGCATGTAGCTGTGGGTGTGCGAACCCCGTGTCCTCACCGTCTTGGTGGTTTCAATGGCGTCGCGGATCCGCCGACGGATCTGCTGCCGCCGACCGTAGGAGGACAGGTAGTAGCGCAGGCGGTCGTCGCCGGCGGCATGGCCAAGCACCAGGCTGGCACCCGCCCGTATCACCTCGTCATGCGGGAAATCGCCCGACGATTCATCGATGACGAGGAGCGGCAGATTGTAAAGGCGGGGATGGTTGCGAACCTCGTGGCAGAACTCCAGGGCATCCTCTGCGCGAATGCCGGCTCCAACATCGAGGACGACGGCATCGAAATCCCCCGCGAACAGGCGATCACGCGCCTCGAGCGGCGCGGCCTGGTGATCCACTCCCATGACCCTCTTCGCCAAGGCCCTTGAAATCCGGCGCACCAAATCCGGCGAACCGCCGACCACCAGCACGCGATGCAGGACGTCGCCCACCGAAAGGTCCGGGTCGTCGGCCAGTGGAATACCGAACTCACGGGCCAGGGTGATCCGGCGCCGGACCTCGGCCAGTTGGGTGGACAGCCGCATCAAGGGACGCAGCCGTATCATCAATTCGCCCGCCCCGGTGGAATCCAGGCTCCCCAGAAAGACATCGTCGACGCGCGCCGCCAGGGCCTCGTCGTACAGTCCCGCGAACTCCTCGGCGGTCCAAAGCACGATGGGGACGTTCTCCAGTCTCCGCTGCCGCAGCGCCGCCGCAGTGCCCATCGCCTCGCGGCCCAGCGACCCTACGTCGATAATGATGAGGTCCGGGTGACTGCCGCGGGCTTCGTCCCACAGTTCGTCGGCGGTTTCACAGACGACGACATTGCAGTTGCTGTCACTCAGCACGGTGCTCATGCGGTCGGTTCGCACGGGATCGTTCCCGTATAGCAGGATGTTGCCGAGGCGGTTCATCGCGTCCCTGTCCGTTTTTTCCCAATCGTTGCCTTGTGCGTGGCCGTCCACCGGCTTGCCGCGTCGAAGGCGGTCGCTCGATTATAGGAATCCCTGGCCGGTGCCCGCCACCCCAATCGCCATCAGACTCCCATTCTGGCGAAAGTGGAGACTACCCCAAAAAAGTCAGGAACTCGATCCGTCCCATCAGCATGGAGACGGTCGATCTCCGTTTGGACGGATCTGCGAGCAAAGAACGGTCGTCGGTCGCGACGCACTCTTCACCATCTCCGGCTCAGGAAGGCAGCCGGCGATCATGCCGCCGGCCCGAGATCCTTGACGAAGATCACCTTGCCATCGCCAGGTCGATAGAAGTCGGTGAACTCGGCGGCCACGACGTACCCTGTGCGCCGATAAAACGCGCGGGTAGGGGCATATCGTTCAGACGACGAGGTGTCGGCATAGATCTGCCGGGCGCCGCGGCGACGCATCGCCTTTTCGGCCCGCGCCAGGATCTCGCGGCCCAATCCGCGTCCTTGGCGATCCGCATTGACCGCGATCCAGTACAGATCGTAGCTGGTTTCCGAACCCGGGATGGGGCCGTAGCAGGCATAACCGGCCAACTTGCCCCCGTCGTCGACAAGCAGGAACTCGTAACCGGATGCCCGGCCTTTTTCGATCCTCTCCATGACGAGTTCGGCGGCAATGTCGATCTCTTCGGCCGAAAACATGGCTGTTCCCGCCACCAGCATGCGCACGCCCTCGATATCTTCTGACCGGACGGCCTCCCGCCAGACGAGGCCGGCCGGTTTGGCGCGGCCATTGCGCGCGATCCTGACGGCCGGCCCGCCTCGACGCATTTTTTCCGCCCCCTCGACGAGACCGGAGAAGAAGTTGGCGGCATTCACCCCAAGCGTGCGGACGCGATATCCGCCCTCCTGGATGACCGCCGTGGGGTAGCCTGCCTCGCCGATCATCCGGCCGATCAGTCGGAAGTCGGCGGCCCGGTTCGCCCAGGTTCCGGTCGGATCGCTGCGACCGGTGTCAAGGCCCAGCGACAGCACAAGGAAAGCCGGATCATAGCGGCCGATGCGTCGCAGGGCGCTTGCCAGCGCCTCGCGGTACTGTTCCGGAGTCACCGTCTCCGGCAGCGGAATGTTGAGGTTGTACCCGGCACCCCGGCCACGGCCGGTCTCGTCCTTGAAGCCGCTGAAATAGGGGTAGGCGAATGATGGATGGCCGTGAATCGACACCGTCAGCACATCGTCGCGCTCGAAGAAGATGTCCTGCTGGCCGTTGCCGTGATGGTAGTCGATATCCAGGATCGCCACCCGGCCGTAACGGGACAGGTAGTTGGCGGCGATCGCCCCGTTGCACAGATAGCAGAACCCCCCGAACGTCCGGCGTTCGGCATGGTGTCCCGGCGGACGCACCAGCGCGTAGGCAAGCGGCGCGCCGTCGAGCACCCGTTCCGCCGCCGTCAGCGCGCAATCGGCCGCCTGGCGCGCCGCCGGCCAGACGTTGCGGTTGAGCGGCGTGAAGGTGTCGATGCACCAGTATCCGGCCAGCACCGATCGCTCCCTGGGCTTGCGCTGCGGGTTTCGGATCGGAAAGACGTAGGGATAGACCGACTTCTTCTCCGGCGCCTCGCGGCAGGCGCGCTCCATGTACTCGAGCAGGTTAGGGTCGTGAACCTCGCGCAGGAAGCGGTCGGGAAACCGCTTCGCCGGGATGCGCTCGAAAAGCCCGGTCTTGTCCAACTCGCTCAGGATCGCGCGGATTCGTACCGGCGCCTCGACGTAACCCCGATCATGGGCGATGTTGTGGATGTCATGCCGGTCGTTAATGATCAGCGGGACCTTGCCGCGAAGGGCCGGCATGGGGTCGGGGAAGGCGGCATCCGGCTTCACGTAGCGCGGTGGGCGCAGCGCGAACGCGCCTTCGCGGATCGAGCCGACGACCTTCTCGACGTAGTCCGGGGAACACAGGTCGGCATACTTGCGCTCCAGGATGGCGCGGACAATGCGGCGCAGATGGGATGCCTTCGGCAAGGCGTGCCGGCCCAGCCCATCGAAGACCAGGAACGGCATGTCGGTGTCGCCGTCGCGCACCGGGAGCTGGTAGAGCGTGCCGACAATGGGGAAGGCGCCAGACCGTTCGTAGAACCGCAGCCGTGCCGCGTTCTGCTTGCGGCGGATCGGATCGGGGCTGGTTTCGGGATCGTCGGGCAGGCACTCGAAATAGAGCCCCGCCGAGCCCAACGCCGCCGCTTCCTGGCGGACGCGGTCGTAAAGCGCGCCCCCCACGCCCGAACCGCGCCTTGCCCCAGGCGCAGTCGAGATGATCTCCAGGTAGGAAAAATGCAGTTGCGGATCGTAAAGCAGCAGGGCGACGGCGCGGATGCGTTGCTGGCCGTCCTCCAACACGAACAGTTCGGATACGAAGTGGTAGCGGAACGGGTCGTCAAGCTGGTCCGGCAGCTTGTCGACGTCTTGCGGCGGCAATCCCGGAAACTGCACCCGGATGATTCGCTGGGCCTCCTCGACGGCGGCGCGGTTGGCCGCCGTGCGGGTATCCCTAATTTTGCGTATGCGCAGCACGTCACGTCACCTTGGGCTGGCGGGCAAGGGCGGCCGAAACAATGCCCTCGATCATGTCATCATACGCCATCCCGGCGCATTGGGCGGCGGCGGCGAAACCGGCATCGGGCGACAGGCACGGATTCACGTTGATCTCGAGGATCCACGGCCTGGCCATTGAATCGACTCGGAAATCGACCCGGGCATAGCCCGTCAGATCGAACAACCGCCAGGCAGCCAGCGACAACTCGCCCAGACGGTCAAGCAGGGGGCCGTCAGTAGCCGGAAAATCGAAATGCCTGGGCGTGTTGCCGAACGCAAAACTGTCTTCCTCCCATTTCGCCTCGTAGTCGACGATGCGCGCTCGGCCGTCGGGAAATTCGACGAAATCGATCTCGGCAACCGGCAGAAGGAGCGGCCCCTCGGGACCATCGAGCAGGGCCAGATTGAATTCTCGGCCCTCGATGAAAGCTTCGGCGAAGAACCGGCCACCGAATCGGGATTGCCGCGCCGCGATCTCGTCCGCCGCACGGTGGCCCGACACCACGGAACCGGCGTCAAGACCGATCGAGGCGTGCTCGCCGATGGACTTGACGATGACCTGGTCCATCTCTTCCAGGCCACTGCCGTCAAGCGACCATGCAGGAGTCGGCAGGCCGGCTGTTTGAAGCCGCCGCTTGACCGTCGTTTTCGACAAGGTTTCGCGCAGCGATTCGGCCGTGCCGCCGGTGTAGGGAAGACCGAAATGCTCCAGCGCCGCCGCCGCCAGATGGGCCAATGTGCCGTCACCGGCCAGCGCCTCGACCAGATTGAACACCAGCGCCGGTCGGCGGGCGGAAAGCGCGGCGAGGGCGCCGAGATCGAGTCCCAGGTGCACGACCTCGGTGCGGTATCCCAGGCGAACGAGCGCGCCTTCGATGGCTTCGGCCGCGATCACGGTGTCGGCCTCGTCCGGCCGATCGGCGGCGGCGCCGTGGAGAACCGGCACAAAGGCGGGCGTGGTTCCAAACATGATTCCCAGCCCTATCCCCGCCTATCAGGCGGCCCCACCAAGACCGCACCGGGCTGTCGCCGCGGCAACGATCTCGCCGATCAGATCCTCGTAAGCCAGACCAGACATCGTCGAGAGAATCGGCAGGTCCGAATGGGTGGGGTGAAGACCGGCCAGGGCGTTCACTTCGAGGAACTGGGGAACGCCGTTGCCGTCGGAACGGAAGTCCAGACGCGACGCATCCCGACAACCCAACGCTCTATAGGCCGCCAATGCCGATGCCGCGGCCTGCCGGGCCTCGGCATCGACGGCCAGTCGGTAGGTCACGCGGCTTTCAAACAGTTCCTTGTTGTCGAAGGAATAGACCCCCGGTTCCGCATTGGCGCCGAGCAGCACCTCTAGAACGGCTATCACCCGGGTCCTGTCGCCGTTGCCGATCACCCCGACGGTGAACTCGCGGCCGGGCAGGTACGGCTCGGCCAGCACCGGTTGATTGAACCGGCCACGCAACGCCCGCGCCGACTCGGCCAATTCGACCGGGGTCGCCACCTTCGATGCCGCGGTACACCCCTTGCCGGTGCCTTCCGCCAACGGCTTGACGAAAACCGGGAAGGGAAGGGCGCAGGCGGCGGCGATATCGCCGTCGCTTTCGATCACGACGAACGGCGCGGTGGGAACGCCGGCATCGCGAACCAGCCGCTTGGCGATGGCCTTGTCCAGAGTGACGGCCAGGGTCAGCGGGTCGGAAAAGACATAGGGAATGCCGTAGGCCTCAAGCAGGGCCGGCACCTGCGCCTCGCGCGAGCGCCCGACCAAGCCCTCGGCGATGTTGAAGACGAAGTCCCAGGTGTCTCCCTTCACCAACCGGGCGGCCAAATGGCGGATGTGACCGATGCGGTCGGTTTCATGGCCGAGGCCGCGAAGGACCTTCTCGATCGCCGCCACCGTTTCCGGCGAATCGAATTCGGCCAACGCCTCCTCCGACAGACCCATCCCGCGATAGTCGTCGCGAAGGTCGTAGGTCAGACCGATGCGCATCACGGGGCCGTGCCCGGACATTTCCCGGCACCGAAGGTGCCTTCGGGGTCCGGATAGCGATAGACATTACCCTCGAAGTTGCGAAGCAGGACGTCGTCCCCGTCGCGGCCCACCAGATATTCGGGCAGCAACGGGATCTTGCCACCGCCCCCCGGCGCATCGATCACGAAGGTCGGTACCGCGTAGCCCGTGGTGTGGCCGCGCAGCCCCTGAATGATCTCGATGCCCTTTGCCACCGGCGTGCGGAAATGCGCCGAGCCGGTGATCGGATCGCACTGATAGAGGTAGTAGGGTTTGACCCGGCGCATGAGGAGCCCGTGCATCAAGCGCTTCATGGTGTCGACCGAATCGTTGATGCCCTTCAGCAGCACCGTCTGGCTGCCCAGCGGGATGCCTGCATCGGCCAGCCTGGCGTAGGCTTCGGTGACCTCGGGCGTCATCTCGTTGGGGTGCGTGACGTGGATACTGATCCACAGCGGATGATGCTTTCTCAGCATCCAGGTCAGCGACTTGGTGATCCGCATGGGCAAAACCGTCGGCACCTTGCTGCCCAGACGGATGAATTCGACGTGCTTGATCGCCCTGAGACGGCCCAGCAGATAGTCGAGCTTGTCGTCCGCGATGGTCAACGGATCGCCGCCAGACAAAAGGACGTCGCGAATCTGCGGATGGGCCTCGATGTAGGCGAGGGCCCGGTCCCACTGGCTGACCGAGAACTGGTAATCGCCGCCCGCCTCGCCAACCATGCGCGAGCGGGTGCAATAGCGGCAGTAGGTCGAGCAGAACCCGGTGGAAAGGAACAGCACGCGATCGGGATAGCGATGCACCAACCCCGGCACCGCGGAATCGTGATCCTCGCCCAACGGGTCGTCCGCCTCGCCCGGCATGCGCCGGTATTCCTGGCCGACCGGGATATGGGTGCGCCGCAACGGCTCGGCCGGATCGTTCCGATCCATCAGGCTGGCATAATAGGGCGTGATGCCCACCGGCAACGACCCGGTATGCCGGCCCACCGCCTCGCGCTCGTCTTGCGACAACACGAAGATGCGTTCGAGTTGGGCCAGCGACCGGATGCGGTTGCGCAACTGCCACCGCCAATCCGACCATTCGGCGACGCCGATGTCGGGGAAGAAGCGCTTCTTGAACGCCCGGCTTGACTCGCCGAGCGGAAAGCGTTCCACCGCCCGGCGTTTCGGCGGGACCGGCGGGACATCGGCGGCGGCAGGCGTAAACGCCCCACCCGGCGCACGGTCCGGTGCCTTGAACAGAGCTATGAGGTTGGAGGAAAGGGTGGATGTTGCAGCCGAGCTACAACTGGGAGGCTCTCCACGAGCCGCCATAAGATCATCCATTGCAATGGAAAATCCCACCTTCTGCGGAGGATCGTCGCGCGACCATCGTCGATTCTGTCATCACTACCGCAGGCACATAACCATTGTATCAGTTTGAATCCGAATTCAAGTCGTTTTGCGGCCGCTGGAGGCGATAAAGCGATTTTTTTTGGCGGTGGTGTTACCGCGAGATATTGTGTTGGCTGATCGATCCGCCCCCTAGGCGCGGCGATGATGGTCTTTTGGACCGCCTTTCCGCGACAGGTGGTGGTGCGGCCATGCCAGGCCGGCAGATCAAGGAGGCCCCCATGGGATCCACAGGCAACGACAGCGAGCGCTTTTTCCAGTCCGCCATCTACGACGCCGACAAGCGACCGCGCCGTCCGTCGCCCGCCGAAACCATCCGCGAGGCGCCCCGCGAGATCCCGGTCCATACCAAATGCGACGTCCTGGTGGTGGGAGGCGGGCCGGCCGGCACCGCGGCGGCGGTGGCGGCGGCACGGCTGGGCGCCGACGTCGTGCTGCTGGAGCGCTACAACCACCTGGGCGGACTGTCGACCGGAGGGCTCGTCATCTGGATCGACCGGATGACCGACTGGGCGGGTCGCCATGTCATCCGAGGGTTCGCCGAGGAGATTCTTGGCCGTCTGCCCCGCGACTCGGTGGCCGGCCCGGCCCGTGAGGATTGGGGGTCGCGAGACGAGAACAAAAACGCCTTCTGGTCGCCACGCCTGGCCGCCTTCCACGGCATCGTCACCCATTCCCCAACCCTCGATCCCGAATGGCTGAAGGCCGAATCCCTGGAAATGATCCTGGCCGCGGGCGTCCATCCGATCTTTCATGGCTGGGGCGCCCGGCCGGTCGTTGAAAAGGGGCGGGTGGCCGGCTGCATCTTTGAGAGCAAGCAAGGCCGGCGGGCCATCCTCGCCGGGGTGACGGTCGACGCCACCGGGGACGGCGACCTTTACGCCGCCGCCGGCGCCGCCCACGACTCGACGGTGAACACCCGCGACATCCATGCCTGCATGAACACCGCCTGGATGTTCGGCGGCGTCGACATGGCGGCATACTTGCGCTTCCGGATGGATGAGCCGGACCAGTACAGCCAGTTCATGGCGCTCGGCCGCGAGAGGCTGCGCTATTTCGAGAAGGCGGTGGTTTCATGGCGTAACGATATCGCGCTCTTTCTGGGTCCGCGGCTTGCCGGCTATTCCGCCCTGGACGTCGAGGACCTGAGCGAGGTCGAGATCCGCAGCCGCCGCCTTATGATCGAGCATCTGCGCTTCTATCGGAAGAACGCCCCAGGGTTTTCGAACGCGTACCTGCTGCTCTCCGCCCCGCAGATCGGGGTCCGCCACGGCCGGCGCCTGATCGGCCGGGACGCGGTGTCGCGGGCCGATTGGGACGGCCGCGTGCGGGCCGACGAAATCGGTGTGTCGCCGGCCCCGTCGCCGAAGTTCGGCAACGTATCAATCCCTTACGGCGCCCTGGTTCCGCGGGACCTGAAGGGGTTGCTGGCGCCGGGCCGCCATCTTGCCTGCGACATCGGCAGCCACAGTTTCCTGCGTGAGATCCCCCAATGCTGGACGACTGGACAGGCGGCCGGAGTCGCCGCCGCGCTCGCCGCCAAAACGGCGTGCGATCCCGCCGACGTCTCCGTCGTCGACATCCGCGCGGCGCTGGTCAAGCAGGGGGCCTTTCTAAACCCGACCTAATCGCGCTGCCAGGGCATGACTCGGCGCTCCACCCACTGCAGGATGTAGGTCAGCAGGATGCCCAGGATCATCACCACCACGAGGCCGGCGTACATCTTCTCGGGGTTCAGCACCTCCCAGTAATAGAAGGTGATGAAGCCGACGCCCTGCTTGGCCCTGAGGAATTCCACCGAAATGATGACGATGAGCGCGGTCCCAAGCGCCAGGCGCAGGCCGGCGAAGATGACCGGCAGCGCCGCCGGGATGATGACGTGGCGAAGCATCTGGAAGCCACGGGCCCCGTAGTTGCGCCCGGCCATCAAAAAAACCGGGTCGATGTCGCGCACGCCAGCCATGGAGTTGATCGTCATCAGAAAGAAGACCGACAGCCCGACGACGACGATCTTCGGCCCTTCGCCGAAGGGGTCTGCGAACATCAGCATGACGATGGGGAAAATGGCGATCTTGGGGAGCACGTAGATGGCCGAAAGCGTGGTGTCGAGCATCAACCGCACGGTCTTGTTCATGCCCATGACGACGCCCAGCAGGATGCCGGGAATGGCCCCGATGAAGAAGCCGGCGCCGACGCGGCCCAGGGTCGCCCACACGTGGCTTTCGGCGATCAGGCTCCAGCCGGCGGCCCATCCCGACGTTTGCACCGCCTCGGGAATCAGCCAGGGGCGGCCGATCAGGCTGGTCTGCGAGAAGCGGTCGTAGCTGACCGTCATCTCCCACAGGGCCTGGGCGATCCGCGTCGGCTGCGGAAACCAGGTGGGGCTGAGGATGCCGGCGTCCACGATCAACTGCCAGGCAACCAGGGCCATCACCGGAAAGCCGAAGGCCAGGGTCCTCTCGTAGGCCCGCCGGCCGCGCAGCGGCACCACCCGGCCGACCCGCTCGGCGATCAGGACCGCCAGCACGAATTCACCGAAAAGCCCCAGCCACCACAGGGGAAACCACAAACCGCTGGCGAAGAAGACGGCGTTCCAGGCCACCGCCGCGCCGATCAGCCACGCCATCCCACGCCAGAAGAGGGCGCGCCCGGCCCGCCGCCGGACCTGCGATTCCGGATCGGCCGCACCGGCAACTGCCGGATTGGCATCCATGTCGGCCAGCTTGCTCATGCCTGCAACTCCATGGCGCGGGCGACCTCCTTGGCCAAAAGGTCCCAGATGGCGCCGCGCAGCTCGGCGAAACGCGCCGTGTTCATGGTTTCCACCGTGCGCGGCCGCTCGATGTCGATGTCGAAGGTGGCCAGGTGGCGGCCGGGATGGGCGGTCATCAGGATCACCCGGTCGCTCAACAGGATCGCCTCGTCGAGGCTGTGGGTGATGTAGACCACCGTTTTGCGGGTTTCCTCCCAGATGCGCAGGAGTTCGTCCTGAAGCACGATCCGGGTCTGCGCGTCGAGCGCGCCCAGCGGTTCGTCCATCAGCAGCACCTCGGGATCATTGGCCAGCGCGCGCACGATGCTGACGCGCTGCTTCATGCCGCCGGAAATCTGGTGCGGATAATAGCCGGCGAACTTGCGAAGCCCGACCCGCTCCAGCCAATAGGCCGCCGTCTCCAGCCGTTCGGCCCGCCCCACGCCCCGCATCTCGAGGCCGAAGGCGACGTTGTCGATGACCGTCTTCCACGGAAAGACGGCATATTCCTGGAAAACGACGCTGTTGAGCGGTTTTTGGGGGTCCGCCCCCGGTCGGATGCGGACGGAACCGGCGCTCAGCGTGTCGAGGCCGGCCAGGATCCGCAGATAGGTCGACTTGCCGCAGCCCGACGGTCCGACCACGCTGACGAACTCACCGTCGGCGACGTCGAGGTTGAATTCGGTCAGCGCGGTCATCGGCCCGCGGACGGTCGGATAGATCTTCGTGACGTTCCGGGAAACGATCTTCGCCGGCGTCGCCTTCTCCTGTGACGGCGGCGCCTCAACGCTGGGCAATTTCATCGGCTTGGCCCCAGTCAAGTGGCTTCGATCAGATCGGGACGGGGCGGGCGGTCATGCGTGGCCGCCGCCCCCTCCCAAGGCCTTATTTCTTGTACGGGCCGAGCACGGCGATCGCCTTCTTGACGAACTGGTCGTCGGCGACGGCGGCAAGGTCGATGGCCTGGGTATACTCCAGGCGGCCGTTCTCCCGATGCACCCGCTCGACGTCGCGCAGGCCGTCGAAAGAGACGACGAGGTCGGGGTCATAGACCACCGGGTTGCCCTCGCGGATGGCCTTCTCGGTGGTATTGGTGAAGGTCATGTAGGCCTCGATGTTGGCGGGGTCGAGATAGCCTTTGCCCTGCATGAGGCGGGCCGCCTCTGCCAGCGCCAGAACGAAGCGTTCGGCTACCTGAGGCCGTTCCTTGATGAACTTGCCCGAGCCGACGAACGCCACGGTCATCAGGCCGGGCGTGAGATCGGTCGCCAGGATCGACGCGTAGCCGCCGTTGATCGCCTGATCAGCGTAGGGCGATCCTGCCAGGGCGGCGTCGATCGACCCCCGTTCCAGGGCGGCCGGCATGTCGGCATTGCCCAGGTTGATCAGTTCGACGTCGCGGATGGTCAACTGGCCGCGCTCCAGCGCCTTGGCGGCCAGGTATTCGCCGCCGCTGCCCGGTCCGCCGGCGGTGGCGATCCGCTTGCCCTTGAGGTCAGCGACCGTCTTGATCTTGCCCTCGTCGGCCAGGGCCTTGCGGACGAGCAGCTGGGTCGGGCTGTTGGTGAAGGGCTCCAGGGCGCCCGGGGCGATGATGCGGATTTCCATGCCGCGGTTCCAGGCGTTCCACAACGAGGTGACGATGGCGATGCCGCCGACGTCTATCGACCCCTGGGTCAGGAAAGCGATGGCCTCGGTCCCCGACTTGACGCGTTCGAACTCCACCTCAAGGCCGTGTTTTTTGAAGAGATCGCGCTGCGCCGCCACGTACATCGTGGCGAACTTCAGGATCGGCACGTAGGCGACCTTGACCTTCTGAGGAGGACTAAGAGGTGCCGGCATCTCCGCCGCCGCCGCGCCGCCGGCAACCGCCAGCAACGCCGCACCGGTCAATCCCCCGACCAGGCGCTTCAAACCGTTTGTCCAAACCATGGCCACTCTCCCTGCATGTCGTTGGCTGTCCCAGGCTCGATCCGGCCGCCCCCGCCCGTTGGCTCGGGGATCGGCCAGCCATCAAGCATTCAAGCCATCCGTTTCCTGATGGCTTGGCCCTGTCGCGCTGCGATACTAATCCGCAAACTCGGGCTGGACACGTAAATTTACAAGGGAGGCCGCGCCAACACCGTCAGTCAGCGCCGATAGACGTGAACCACTCGGATCGGTTCCCGGAACTTGTACATCACCGCCAGGTTGCGTACGCGCTCGGCCTGGATGCCGTTCAGGGTATTCCCGGCCTTCAGGATAAGTCGACCGTCCTCGGTCATCAGATCGGACTTCAAGTGATGGCCCGCTCCCAACTGTGCCACCGAGACTTCCTGGATGAACGGTCCGATCGGTCCCGTGTCGAGCGGGACAAGACGGTCGCGGACGAGGCGCAGCAGGTCGGGATCGTATCGGCCCGACCGGCCTGCGAGAACCGTATAGGCGGACGACATGAAGCCGGTCTGCCCCGATTCGACGGCCAGATCGAAAAGAATGTGAAGGAGCCGGGCCTCGATTGGAATTTCCTTTCCAACGGGCTTATCCGAGGGATAACCGCGCGTGCCGTCGAAGGACCGATCGCAGCAATAGACGATCTCGGCAACGTGCCGGAGCCTGGGAATGTTGGCGATGAGATCGCGCCCCGCCATCGGTATCCGATCGATAATTTCCTGTTCCGGCGCCGTCAGCCATTCGCCCCTGTCCCGTTTCGCGATCAGTTCCTGGGGAACCGCCACACTGCCGATTCGAGCCAGCATCGCCGCGATCTCGATTTCCCAAACCTCGATGAACGGCAGCTCCGCGACCAACTCCCGGCACCAGTCGCGGACCCTCGACGCCCGCCCGAAAACGGCCGGATCGGCGAGGGCAAGAACATCGACCAGCACCTTGACGCTACCCGCAAGCGTCTTCTCGAGGAGTTCCCGCTCCGCCGTCACCAGGGCATATTGCCGTAATCCCGCATCGATGCCGTCGGCCAGGACATCCGGCGGGCAGGGCTTTGTATAAAACCGGAAGATCTGACCCCGGTTGATGGCATCGACCGCCGTCTGCTGATCGACGTTCCCGGTCAGCATCATGCGGACGGTGTCGGGCGTCCGCTGTTGCAGTTCGGCCAGCAGGGAAATTCCGTCCATTCCCGGCATCCGCATGTCGACCATGATCACGGCGAATGGCCCTTCGGCGGCCACCGTCTCTAGCGCCTCGGCGCCTCCCTGCGCCAAATGCAGATCGAAACCGTTGCGGAGCTGCCTGCGCAATCCGGCGAGAAGGTTGGCGTCGTCATCGACGATCAACACGCGATTGCTCATTGGCTGGCTCCTCTGCGCAGGGCGCCGTCGACGGCCATCCGCCAATCGGGAAGTCGATCGACCATCTCCGAAGCCGTCAGGAAGTCCATGTCCAGCCCCGAACGCAACGCGATGTCGTCGAGGCTGTCGACATCGCCGCTGGTCATGGCTTCGCCGCACGTCTTGGCCAACGCCTGGGCGCAATGAACAATCCCGACGAGCTGGCTCTGGCCCTTGTAGCGGCGCGGCTCGTGGTGGTGGGCCACCGCCTCGACCACCGAATCGACGAATCCCCACAGGCCGAGCAGGTAGGCGCTGAGTTCCGTATGGCTCGCCCCGAACATCTCGCGCTCCGCTTCGAAGATGGGTTGAACGCCGTTCTCCACTTGATTCACGGCCCGTCGGAAGCGAAGGGGGAAATTGGCGACGAGAACGAGCACGCCGACGTGGGCAAGAACACCGGCGCACATGGCCTCCTGTACGGAGGCGGAATCCAAGTGTTCCAGTTCCGCGATGGTCCTGGCGGCCAAACCGACGCCAAGGCTTCGGTTGCCAAGGCGTCGAATGATGGCTGCCGTGGCCGTATCTCCCGAGTACCGCGAGTAGATGCCGGCCATTAGGGTCAGCGCCTTAATGGTATCCAGCCCAAGTAGTCGCACCGCATCCTTGAGGTCTGTAATGCGGGTGGGAAGGCCAAAGAAGGCCGAATTGGTCAGTTTCAGGGTTTCGGCGGTCATGGCAACGTCGCGCGACAGGATCTGGGCGACGGAGGCGGACGACGCGTTCTTCGAGCGCAGTTCCTCGAGCAGGGCAAGAAAAACGTCGGGCGGGCTGGGCAGGGAATGGAGGCTCGACACCAATTGGCGAAGCCCCTCGTTGTCGAGAAAACGCCTCAACGCCACGGCGCTCGACACGGCTTCGACCAGACAGTCGAAATCGCACGGTTTCGAAAGGTAGCGATGGGCCGGACCGGCGGTTCGAAGGATGGCCTCCTCCTCGGCATAACCAGACAGGATGATGCGCACGCTGGACGGATAGGTCTTGCTGACGATCGTCAGCAATTCGGCGCCGTCCACGCCCGGCATCCTAAGGTCGGAAACGACGACGTCGAACGGCCGCTCCGACATCGCCATCAAGGCCTTCTCGGCGCCATCGACGAATTCCATGTTCCAGGATTCGCGCATTGGATGAAGCATGCGGCGCAAGCCCTTGAGAACATTTTCATCGTCATCGACAAACAGGATGGTTGATGTCATGGGCCGATTTCCAACGATCAGATCAGCTCGCGCGGGGCCGCGCCGTTCTTCGATGCCTTTGGGTCCGGGTTGCGGGTCTTCACAGCACCCCGGATGGGAAGGTGGACGATGAAGGTCGTCCCCTTGCCGGTCCGCGATTCACAGCGAATGGATCCTCCGTGCTTGGTAACGATAATGTCCCGGGCGATCGGCAGCCCCTGGCCCGTCCCCTTGCCGACCTCCTTGGTCGTGAAGAAGGGATTGAAAATCTTGGCGCGGATGGCGTCGGGAATGCCCGTACCGTTGTCTTCAACCCGGATCACCGCGCTATCCCCCTCGACGGCGGTGGCGACGCGGATACGTCCGGTGCTGGAATCGTGGCCCGCCGCTTGGACGGCATGGGCCGCGTTGACCAGCAAATTCAGAAGGACCTGGGTGATCTCGCCGGGCAGACAGATCACCGCCGGCAACGCCGGGTCGAAGTCGGTATCCACCTCGGCCACATGCTTCCACTCGTTGCGGGAAATGGTCACGGTGTTCTCGATCGCCCGGTTCAGGTCGGTCGGCATCTTTCCCTGCGCGCCGGGATGCGAAAACTCCTTCATCGCAAGGACGATGCGCGAGATCTGCTTGATGCCGAAGATCGACTGCTCGGTAGCCAAGGGGATCTCCTCGGCCAGGAAATCGAGGTCGGCCTGACGGCGCAGATGGTCGATTTCCTGTAAGCGGTCGGCGAAGGTGCCGGTTTTCTTGAGATCGTCGATCAGCGCGAGGCAAGCTCGCAGCAGGGCAAACAGCGCCGCATGGGCGTCGGCCAGGAAGGTCAGATTGTTGCCGATGTACTGAGACGGCGTGTTGATCTCGTGGGCGATGCCCCCCGCCAATTGGCCGACCGCCTCCAGCTTCTGTGCGTCGCGCAGGTCTCTTTCGAGACGATCGCGGCGCAGGCTGTTTCGCCAGATCACCGCGCCACTGACGAACAGAAGGAAAGCGAGTCCGTACAGGCCGCCGATCAGCCACGCGCTGGTATTGCCGGAAAAAAGCGCCGCCGGCGGAATGGATGCGACAAATCGGAGGGAGGTAGCCGCCACCGGAATGGAGACGGTGATCATCCTGGCGCCGGAATGGTCCTCGCTAGCCACGACGCCGCCGTCCCGCATTCCGGCATTGTGCCCTGCCAGAGACGCGCGATGCTCCGGTGGCGGCGCATTGGGACAGGCGCACCCCTGGTCATCATAAATGGCGACGGTGGCCTGCCTGCGCACGACCGACAGCCGATGCTCCCGGATGGATTCCCACCTGAGCCAGGCAATCAATTGGCCAACGAACCGTCCCTTGTGGAAAAGCGGCCGGAGCACCACGATCGTCGGGAGATCGGACGCGCAACTGTCGAAGCGCACCACGGCCTTCGTCTCCTCCTTGACCAGGAACCCCTCCAGATCCTGAGCGCTGAAGCGGCGAAGAGAAGAGGCGTTTCCCCCCGAGGCCACATCGACAAGCAGGACGCCTGCGTCGTCGACCATCACCATCCGCTCATAGATGGCCTCGGCCTTGCCGCCGAACCGGCGGCCATCCACTAGGCGCGCCATTATCCTGTCGATCTCGTCGAGATTGGCCCCAAGACCGTATTGCAGGGACACGCCGAGATCCTTGTTCAGGAAATACGCCTCGAGGGAAGGGGAAACCGCAAGGTCGTCGAGGTCGTTGCGGCGATCGCTGAAAAAGAAGGCGAGTCCCTCGGATCGGCGCCTCATTTCTTCAACGAATTCCGTCTCCTTGGCGACGCGGAGTTCCTCTTGTGTTTTGTTGTGAAGGATCAGGAGAAAGATGACAAATACGAAGAGGGTTATGCCAAGCGCCGCCAACAGATACTTATCGACCGATCCGTTTCGGCCGCGCATCAATGTTCCCAGGGATTTCGAGAACGCGATCATGACGGGGTCTATTTGAAGAATTCCGGGAAATATGAAAAGGCGAGGGGATAGTATTTTTCGACAATGCCGTGATACGTACCGTTTTTCTTGATTTCGCGAAGGAATATTTCAAACGCCTTAAGCAACTGTGGCGAGTCCGGACGGAACCCTACCCCCATTTCCTGCACCGGCGACAGCGGCCCCACCACCTTGATCAAGCCGGGCCACTTCTTGAGGGCGACCAGGGCGTCGGGGACGTCAAGCAGCGTCGCGTCGGTTTCGCCTTTGATCACCACTCCGGCCATGTCGTTGAGCGAGCCGGCGAACAGCACGGTTCGCGCCCCCGTGGACGCAATGTCGTAAAGCGTTGGATCGAGGCACGTGTTCAGCTTGCCAAGAACACTGTGGCCGCGGAGAAGGGTGCGGACCGCCGCAATGTCCGTTTCGAGATCACCGCTGGGTTCGATGGGGCGGATCGGCGAATCGGATCGCACGACGAACCAGATCTGGGTCGGAAAGACCGGGGTCGAGAAGCGGACGACCTTCTCTCGCCATGGAATGATCGTCAGCCCATTGGCGATAAGGTCGCCGCGCACCGGCACGACCCCGCCCAATTTGGCGTCGCCACCCGATGCCTTGACCTCGCGGCCGATCAGGTCGGGAATAACCGTGTCCCAGTCGGTCGCGACATACTCGTAGCGGACGCCCAGGTGTTCGGCGAACCTCTTGACGATGTCCACCGAAAAGCCGTCTCCGGCTCCGGTCACAAAATTGGCGTAGGGGACGCCAAGATGCCTGATCACCCCGCGCGCCTTAAGCTCCGGCAGGTCCCCATTGGCCTGTGGGGCGGCGAAAGCGCCGAGCAAGGCGGCGCACAACACTCCGACGAACATAGTCTTGCGAGGCATCACGCTGTAATCCCGATCCGGTTTACCTTCCCCACGGGTACTCCGATGGCGCAGGCCCCGATATCCCCATTTGAGGACATGTTCCTTCACGCGCCGTCGACTTCATACGATAATGGCCGCCACCATGACGTCGAAGGGACTCCCGCAATGACGGCCGAAAATCGGCAAGGCAGACCGGCCGGAAGGGCAATTCCGCGGGTGATGTTCGTCGACGACGACGTCCACCTGCTGTCCTCCCTCGTGCGCGCCTTCCGCTCGAAGCGCGACGTGTGGGACATGGCGTTCGTCGAATCGGCAGAAGCCGCACTGAAGGCTGCCGCCGAGGATCCCTTCGCCGTCGTCGTCACCGACATGAGCATGCCGGGCATGAACGGCCTCGAACTGGTGCGCTCGCTCAACGAGCGATCGCCCGCGACCCAGTGCGTGGTGCTGACCGGAACGGCCGACCTCCAACTCGCCGCCGAGGTCATCAACACGGCCCGCGTCTTCCGCTTCTATACCAAGCCGTGTCCGCTCGGACGACTGATGAGCGGAATCGAGGAGACGCTGACGGCGATGGAATCGGCGGCGCCCCAAACGGAAATCGACACCGCCCGGCCATCCGATGTCGGGCTGCTCGCGCTGGACCATATCGCCACCGCCGTCATCGTCGTCGATGGCAACGGACATGTGCTTCACATGAACCAGGCCGGCAGCGCCTTGGTGGCGGAAAAGGACGGGCTGGCCGTCGACACCAATCTGGTGTGCCGGGGGGCAATGCCGGATGAAACGCAAGCCCTCCTCGATGTCATCCGTAGCCAAGCCGCCCCCAAACCCAATGACGACGCCATCACCGCCGTTTCGCTGTCGCGGCCTTCGATGCGCCATCCCCTGTTGGTCATCGCGACGCCGCTGGGCCCAGAGTCAAATGCCGACGGGCATGCCTCCGTGGCTCTTTTCGTCACCGATCCCGACCGGCCACCATCCCTCGATGCCGACGTGATCGGCCGGCTTTACGGATTGACCGGAGCCGAAAGCCGCCTGGCCTGCGCGCTCGCGACCGGTCGGGACCTTGGGGACGCCGCCGAGGCGCTGCACATCACCCCGGAATCTGCGCGAACCTATCTGAAGCGGATCTTTGCCAAAACCGGCGCCCGGCGCCAAGCCGACCTCGTCCGACTGATCCTGGCGTCGCCGGCCCTCGTTCCCCATGGAAAAGCCGGCATATCAGGCCAGCCGGAGCAAGACGGGCGTGCCTGACTTTCCGAGGTCCGTGCGAGGGGACGGCAAGGGCAGGGGGGGCGCGATACACCCGGCGTCAAGTCCGGGGGGATGCAACCACCGCGTCACCACGATCAGTCATGGTTGTCATATTTTGTAACCAAAAACCCTCCAATTGACATGGTGGTGAAACACACCGGAGGGATACTGGTATCTCCTTGATGAGAGGACGCCGGAACGCCCGACGGGGCGTCGGCCGGCGTCGCGGATGGAACCAAGGCGGGCGAGACGGTGGAGAAAATGCTCATGACATCCGACGACACGGTTGGGTTGCCCACGGCGGCCGCGCCACAAAGGAACCGTGGGGCAGATCGGCCAATGTGTAATCCACGCAAACTCCTGAATGCGGCATCCGCTGGGGTGACGTTCGCGCTCTCCCTTTTCTTCGCGACAGGCCTTTCCGCTCAAGACGCGGTGCGTGTCGGGGGCACCGGCATTGGGTTGAAGCTTGCCGCCATCATCGGCGAGGCGCTTCATGGCGCCGATGCCGGCGTCGTCACCACGGTGTTTCCCAGCATGGGAACGCCGGGTGGAATCAAGGCATTGGATGCCGGTGCGATCGACGTGGCCGTCGCCGCCCGCCCGCTGAAGGACGCCGAAAAGACTACAGGAATTCGCGAGGCCGCGTGCCTGACGACGGCCCTTGCCTTCGTCACGTCGCGGCACGAGGCGCCCGGCATCACACTGGAAACGCTCCCGGAGATCTACGCCGATGCCGAACCGCGTTGGCCCGACGGCCAACCCCTGAAGATCATCCTGCGCTCGCCGGCAGGGTCCGAAAACCCTTATCTGGTTCGACTGGTCCCAGGCATGGAGGCCGCCCTGGCGGCAGCCTTCCGTCGGCCCGGCATTCCAGTGGGCGCGACCGACCAGGAGAATGCCGCCTTGGCGATACAGATCGACGGATCGTTCGCCATCGCCACGTTGCTGCAGATCCATAGCGAACGCCTGAACCTTACCGCTCTGGCCGTCAATGGTGTGAAGCCGGACCCGAAAACGCTGGCGGACGGCAGCTATCCCATGCCGATCCGCGTCTGCTTTCTGCTCTCCAGCAATCCCACCGGCGGCGCCGTGAAGTTCATCGACTACATGCGCTCTCCGGCCGGCCAGGAAATCGTTCGAAGCAATGGCGGCGAACCAGAAAACTGAAACGGATGCAAGCCAGAGGCCACGCGGCGTCCGGCGTCAGAATCGCGTTGTTCACCGGGGCGCGATTTTCGTCGCCGTCGCGATAGCCATCGTCGGCCCGGCGGTCTTCTCGACGGTCGGCTATCTGGGCGTGCTGAACCTGCGCCAATTTCAAGCCGACATCACGGCGCAACAGGTCGCGCGCTACGCCTACATTCAAGGCCCGACATGGCGCTTCGCCGAAAACCGGGTGGCCGAACTCGTCCGCCAGGCCGCACCAATCGAGGATTCGGTGCGCCGGCTCATCAGTTCGACCGAGGGGGGAGCGCCGATCATCGTCGGCGAGGAGCCGCCAGCGCCCCTGCTTCGGGTCAGCGCGCCGATCATGGCCGGCGCCCACCACGTCGGGACCGTAACCACCGAGGCCAGCTTGCGGTCGCTCCTTCTCGACGCCTCGACGGCAATCGCCGTCAGCCTGATGTTGGCCATTGCCGCCTATACCTGCGTTCGGCTTCCGCTGACAGGACTGCGCAAGGCCGTCGACGCGCTTCGGGAAAGCGAGGCGCGATTCCGCTCGTTGGCCGCCGCCGCGCCCATGGCCATCACCATCCTGGACCTGGGCGGTCATGTCCAATGGGCCAATCGGGAAGTGCTGCGCCGCTTCGGCATGCCGCTCGATGAGTTGAAAGGCAAAACGGCCCACGACTTCCACACACACGAAATCGCCGAGGACATTGCCCGGCTCGACGGGTTGGTGCTGGCGCAACGCAAGCCGCAAATCGCCGAATTCGACGTCCGCACGGCCAATGGCAACGGATGGCCCGAGATCCACGTGCGCTTTCCCATCGAGGACGACAGCGGAAGGGTTGTCGGCCTGGGATCCGCCGCCCTGGATATTTCGTCGCAACGGTCGGCCGAAGACCAGCTTCGACAAGCCCTGAAAATGCAGGTCGTCGGCCAGTTGTCGGGCGGCGTCTCCCACGACTTCAACAACATCCTGCAGGTCGTCGAAACCAATCTGGCTCTGGCGAAGTTGTCGATCCACGATGCACCCCGCGCCACCAAACTCATCGACGCCGCGCTCGTGGCCGGGCGGCGAGGAGCCGATCTGACGACGAAGCTGCTGGCGTTCTCGCGCCAGCAGACGCTCAATCCCCGCCGGCTCGACCTCAACGCCTGGTTGATGGGGGAAACGGGAGTCTTGGCACGAACGCTCGGCGAGAACCTCGAAATCCTGGCTCGCCCGTGCGACGAGGCCCTTGACGCTCTTGTCGACGAGTCCAGCTTGACAAGCGCTCTTCTCAATCTCGTCCTCAACGCGCGCACGGCAATGCCGGACGGCGGCACCATAACGGTGTCGGTCGGCCGGCGCCTACTCGGTCCTTCCGACGACAACGCCCTCCCGGCGGGCGACTACGTCGAGGTGTCGGTGACCGATACCGGAACGGGCATGACGACGGAGGTTCTGAACCGCGCCTTCGAGCCTTTCTTCACCACCAAGGAAGTGGGGCAGGGCAGCGGCTTGGGGCTATGCATGGTCTATGGGTTTGCGAGGCAGTCGGGCGGAACTGTCGAGATCGAAAGCGCCCCCGGCAAAGGCACCACCGTTCGCATCCTGCTGCCGACGACGCCCGCCGAGGACGAAGCGGGGTCAACGGACGGCATGGCGTAGGGCAGGGGTCCTCGATCCGTCTCCCGTAGCCCGGAAAGGACATGGGTGCCGTTCCCAAATGGCGGAAGGGACCACTCAATCTGGTTTCAGGACGATCTTGGCGGCCGCGGTGCGTCCTGCGTCGAGGTCACGGAAGGCAGCCAGCCCGTCGGCCAGTGGCCGGGCTTCGACCCAGTCGAGCGACCCCAGCACCCCGGCATGCAGAGCCGCTATCGTCGCCCGGAAGTCGACCATCGTATACGTGTAGGTGCCGACGAAAGTCACTTCCTGCAAGGTGATCTTGCGAATGTTGAGGCCATCCTGGCTGTCCATGAGTCCGATGTGAACGATGGCGCCGCCCGGCTTGACCGCGGCCACCGCCGTCTGGCGGGTGATCCGCCCGCCAACCGCGTCGATCACCACGTCGAAGCCGTTGTCTGCGGGGCCGGGATCGTTGATCGGATCATAGACGTCGCCGCATCCGGCGGACGCCGCCGTCTTCCGGCGCAAGGCGTTGGTGTCACCGACGCTGAGTCCGGCGCAGCCCCGATGGGCCAGAATGAGGCCGGCCGCCATACCGACCGCCCCGGCCCCCAGCACCAAGGCCCGGCATTCGGCGAGCGGCCGCGCCGAAGCGCGCTCGGCCAAGCCGACGGCATGCCAGGCGGTGGCGACCGGTTCGGTCGCCGCGGCGTGAATCGGCTCCATGCCGTCGGGCATGGTGACCAGGTTGCGCTCCGGCATGCGCAGGTACTGGGCGAACGCGCCCTCGCGCGGGTTCATGCCGATGATCTGGCGCTTGGCACACAGATTGGAGCGCCCGCTCAGGCAGGCGTCGCATTGTCCACACGTCATCAGCGGGTTGACCACCACGCGCTCGCCCTTGCGTGGCCCGGCGGCAATGGTTCCGGCCGCCTCATGGCCGAGAATCAGGTCCGGATATCGCCGCTCGTCGTGGCCGTGAAAGGCATGCATGTCAGACCCGCAGATCCCGGCAGCCTCGACGCGGATCAGCACCTCGCCGGCCTCGGGCACCGGATCCGGTTCGTCGCGGTGGGTCAGTTCCTCGGGGTTGGTGTAGACCAGCGCCTTCATGACATTCGCTCCTATTTCGCCGAAAAGCCGCCGTCGACCGGAATCACCTGGCCGGTGATGTAGTCCGAACCCGGCCCGGCCAGGAAGACAGTGATGCCGTCCAGGTCCTCCAGTTCGCCGTTGCGGCCGATCGCCGTCATGCGCGCGTTGTGGGCCAGGATCTCGGGATTGCCATAGACCGGCTGGGTCAGCTTGGTCGGGAAGAACCCGGGGGCGATGGCGTTGGCGATGATGCCGTCGGCCGACCACGCCTCGGCCATCGCCCGCGTCAACTGGGCGATACCGCCCTTCGAGGCCCCGTACGGCGCGCTGTTGGCGAACGCACGGAAGCTTTGCAGCGACGCCACGTTGATGATGTGGCCGCCGCCCGCCGCCTTCATTCCGGGCACGCAACAGCGCGACAGAAAGAACGGTACGGTCAGGTTGATTTCCAGGGTCAGATCCCAAGATTCGTCCGTAATCTGGTCGATCGGCTGGCGCAGATTGACGCCGGCCGCATTGGTGAGAATGCGCGGCGGCCCGAAGGCCGCACTCGCCGCCTCGACCAGTTGCGGCAAACGGCGCCGGTCGGTCAGATCGACGGCCATGAAGGCGGCCCGCCGCCCCGTTTCCCGAATCTCGGCCTCGGCCTCCGCCAGGCCGTCGGGATCGCGGTCGGCAAGAAACACATCGGCACCCGCTTGGCTGAGCGCCCATGCCATCCGTCGGCCGATACCCGAGGCGGCACCGGTGCACAGGGCCGCCCGGCCGGTCAGGTCGAAAAGTTTGTGGATCACGTCGCTCACCATCCTCTCCCTTGACTGAAAAGCCGCCCTGGCACGGGCGAACGCACGATCACGGCTGAAGGTTGAAGGCCTCCTTGGGGAAGTACTTGGCGAGCCGGATATCCCCGGTGCGGGCGTGGCCTTCCATGCCCTCGAGACGGGAAATGCGGGCCGCGATCTGCGCCATTTCGCGGTTGCCGTCGCGGGTGGCGCGCTGATAGGTGACGGTCTTGATGAACTTGCCGACGAACAGGCCGCCGGTATAGCGCCCAACCCCCTTGGTCGGCAGGATGTGATTGGTTCCCGAACACTTGTCGCCGAAAGCCACGGTCGTTTCCTCTCCCAGGAACAGCGACCCGTAATTGCGCAGGCGGTTCAGCCACCAGTCCAGGTCGGCGGCCTGCACCTCCAGGTGCTCGGGCGCGTAGTCGTCGCTGACGCGGGCCATCTCCTCGCGGTCGGAACACAACACCACCTCGCCGTAATCGCGCCAGGCAACCTCGGCTGCGTTGCGCTGAACCTCGGGCAGCGTGGCGATCAGTTCGGGTACCCGGGCTATTACCTTGTCGGCGAGGGCGCGATCGTCGATGACGAGCCAGGCCGGGGAATCGAAACCGTGCACGGCCTGGCCGACCAGGTCGTAGGCGACGATCTCGGGATCGGCGGTCTTGTCGGCGATCACCAGGATCTCGGTGGGTCCGGCAAACAGGTCGATGCCGACGCGCCCGAACAGGAT
>JAVEYE010000012.1:0-26727 GCA_034003665.1 Rhodospirillales bacterium
CCAAGTCAGGCCGGGACCGGGCGATACCTTCCCGATGAGCGAATCCGACCTCGCCTGGTACATCGAGTGTGTGGGCGGCTGAAGGCTAGCCGCGCCAGAAGGTCCGGCTGAACAGCACGATCACCGTGAACAGTTCCAGCCTCCCCAGCAGCATGCCGGCCGACAGCATCCATTTGGCGGCGTCGGGCAGCGTCGAGAAATTGCCGGCCGGACCGATGATCTCGCCCAACCCCGGGCCGACGTTGCAGATGGCCGTGGCGGCCCCCGAAATGGCCGTCAGGTAATCCAGGCCCAACATACCCAGCCCGATGGCCAGCAGGCCGAAGCAGAGGATGAAGACGAAGAAGAAGCTGAGCACCGATTCGATGACGTCGGGCGGGATGGGCCGGCGGTTATAGTAGGGAATGAACACGCCGTGCGGCTGGAACAGGTGGCGGATCTGGGTGCGCGCCGCCGCGTAGAGCACCTGGAAACGAAAGATCTTCATCCCGCACGTGGTGGAGCCGGCACAGCCGCCGATGAACATGACGAAAAAGAACAGGGGCACCGCGAACGATCCCCACCGGTAGAAGTCGGATGTCGCATAGCCGGTGCCGGTCATCACCGAAATCAGGTTGAAGGACGCGTAACGCAGCGCCAGGACGGGATCGACCCCGTTGCGCAGCCACAGGAAGGCGGCGCAGGCCAAGACCAACAGCACGACCACGGCCACGTAAGCACGGACCTGGCCGTCGCCGATGAGGACGCCTTTGTCCCCCTGCAGCGTCTTGAGGATAAGGATGAACGGCAGGCCCCCGACGAACATGCCCAGCGTGGCGATCAGATCGATCCGCCAGTTATCGAAATGTCCGATCGAATTGTCGTAGCTGGAAAAACCGCCCGTCGCCAAGGTCGTCATGGTGTGGATGACGGCGTCGAAGAAGCTCATCCCCGCCGCCCAATAGAGCGCGGTCCAGATGACCGAAAGCACCACATAGATGACGACGATGGCCGTCACGATCTGGGCGACCCGCGGCAGCGCCTTCTCCGATTTCTCCGAGGATTCGGTGCGGAAAAGCTGCATGCCGCCGACCTTCAGCATGGGCAGGACGCCGATGGCCATGACGACGATGCCGACGCCGCCCAGCCATTGCAGCATGCCGCGCCACAGCAGGACCCCCGGAGGCGCGAATTCCAGGCCGACGATCACCGTCGAGCCGGTGGTCGTCACCCCGGACATCGCCTCGAAAAAGGCATCGGTGTAGCTCAGATCCAGCTCGGAAAAGGCAAGGGGAAGCGCCGCGAAAATGGTCAAAACGATCCAGCTTGCCGTGGTCAGAACGAAAGCCTGGCGGACCGTCAATCGAATGTTGGGGGCATAATTGGTCAACGCCAGACCGACACCGATGAACAGCGTCAGGCCCGCCGAGGTGGCGAACACCTGCCAGTCCGCGCTGCCGAAATAAAGATCGACCGCCATCGGAACGCACATTCCGATCGACATAATCGCCAACAACAGGCCGACCACATAAAGGACCGGCCGAAACTGCAGCATGGGATGATTCCCCCGCCCGGATCACCTCAAGAACGGGCTCCACCTAAACGGGTCGCCGACCGGCGGTCAAGAGGCCGCTGACGATCGCCTCGAAGGACCGGGCCGACGGGCCATCATCCGAAGCCGGTTTCGCTGCCCGCCGGCGAACCGACCATGGCCAGGAACTCGCGCCGAGTCGACGGGTCGTCGCGGAAGGCCCCCAGCATGCGGCTGGTCACCATGACGACGCCGGACTTGTGGACGCCGCGGGTCGTCATGCACTGGTGGGCGGCCGCGACAACCACGGCCACGCCCTTCGGCTGCAAGACCTCGTCGATGGTGTTGGCGATCTGCGCCGTCATTTTTTCCTGAATCTGCAGGCGCTTCGCGTAGGCCTCGACCAGTCTGGCCAGCTTGCTGATCCCGACCACGCGCCGGTCGGGCAGATAGGCGACATGGGCCCTTCCGATGATCGGCGCCATGTGGTGTTCGCAGTGCGACTCGAAGCGGATGTCCTTGAGCAGCACCATCTCGTCGTATCCGTCCGTTTCCTCGAACGTCCGCTTGAGGATCTCCTCGGGATCGGCCCCATAGCCGCCGAACCATTCCTCGAAGGCGCCGGCCACCCGGGCGGGGGTATCGCGCAGTCCTTCACGGTCGGGATCGTCCCCGGCCCACCGCAGGAGCGTTCGAATCGCCGACTCGGCCTCGGCGCGGCTCGGCCGCTTGACGGCACTGGACGGATTCGGCGCTTTCAGGGACTTTTTCATGATCATGCATCTCCGGGCGCCACCAAGCTCGGCGCCCCGCAACAGAGGAACCACCACGCGCCGCTGCCGCCTGGTCGGCGGCGGCACGCCGCAATCGATTGCGACCGGTGACACGGTTCAGTTGATCACGGCGTTCTGATAGGGACTGTCCAACGAGAAGGCGGGAATTTCAACCCGGAAAGGTTCTCCGGCCTCGGTCTCCATGCCGTAGGACCCCACCATGAAGCCGGACGGGGTCGGCAACGGCGCCCCAGAGGTGTATTCGAAGCTGGCGCCGGGATCCAGCACCGGCTGCTCGCCGACCACGCCGTCGCCCTCCACCTCGTGCACATCGCCCTTGGCGTCGGTAATCCGCCAATGACGGGTCAGAAGCTGAACGGTTTCCTTGCCCCGGTTCTCGATTCGGATGTGGTAGGCCCAAGCAAAGTGGCCCTTCTCGGGCTGCGAATGCTCCTCCAGAAAAGTCGGCTCGACGGTGATCGTGATGTCGCGGGTGACGCGTTGGTACATGCTAGGGCTCCAGATCGTTCCGGACACGGGCCGGCAATGCCCTATATGTGGGCGTTGACCCGATGGTTTCCAGCGCCGGACGAAAGAGTCGCGAACGGGCGAGCGAGGAAAGGGCGAAGGCCGCCCGCAGAACCGCCTTCTCCCCCAGTGGCGGAGGAAACCTCCGGCAGAAAGTCCAAAACGCTCAGAGATCGGGCGCGGGTCCGACCGTTACTTCAACCCGCCGATTGCGCCTGTCGGGCACACCGTCCCCCGTCGGCACCACCGGTCGCCGTTCGCCGAACGCCCCGACCGTGATTCGTTCGGCCGGAACGCCCTTCGCGATCAGGGCCCGGCTCAACGCCTCGGCCCGCCGCAACGACAGCCGCTCGTTATAGGAATGGGTACCGGCGCGGTCGGCATGGCCGCCGATCGCCACCCGCATGTCGCCGCCGGCCGTGGTCACGCGCGCCACGGCCTCGACCGTCGATTCAGCGCCTCCATTCAGTTCCGCGCTGTCGAACTCGAAGGGTACGACAAAGCGGCGGGTGGCGCCGCCGCCGGGCATTTCGCCCTGTTCGGCACTGGCCGGCTGGAGATCGATGGGAGCGTCCGCCGACGCGAAACGTTGGTCGATCGTCGCCATCGCGTCGCGGAAGCGGTCGCGGCAGAGGGCGATGTGATTGTGCTGCCAGTTCTCTTCCTGCTGCTCGACCCAGCAGTCGAAGCTGACCTGGGCCACCGCCGCCTGGTCCGGCCAGCGCCGGCCGGCCCCCCGGTCCAGGGCCTGAACCAAGCGGGCCCGTGCGGCGGCAAGCTCGCCGACGTGCTCGGCCGGCAGCCGCCGATCGCCAAGGTCTTCCGGTTGCGGCACGCTTCCCCTGGCGGCCTGCAGGGTCTTCCCGCCGAAATGGGCGGCGTCCGGCCAGTCCATCATCTCGTCGGTTTCGAACAGCGCGAAACTCTTGTATTCGCGGCTGAGCGCCGGCGCAAAGCCGTCGCCGTCAGCGTTGGCCGCCCTCAGCGCGTCATAGTCAAAGGTGCCGCCGCACCCGGCGAGAAAGCCGAGGGCGACGAGTCCGGTGATTCGAACCGGTCCGTAAAGCGGTTTTTGCATGGCACGTGGTCCTTTCGCCCAATCCCCCGGCGTGAAAGCCTGCTGATCTGCGGCAACGCCGGATCTGCTACAACCCAGACCTGCACGATAGGTTCCGACTGTGGCCATGCCGTGCCGCTTTGCGGCGGGAAATGGGCGTTCTGGGGGTATTCTCGCGGCCGCCGCCGAGGCGGCCCGGCCTACGCGGGGCTGCAGGAAGCGCCGCCCAGCACGCAGAACCGCGCACAGTGCGGGTGATTGAGCTTCACGACCTTGCCGGCGCTGGCAAGGTCTGGCCCCAGATCAAAAGCCGGGTCATAGGGCAGCAGCGTGCAGGGAACGACGGCGGGACGGTCCGCCCCCTTGCGCTTGACCACCATGCGCGAGGTGGCGCACATCATGGTTTCCGGGGCGATGCCCAGAATGTCCCAGCAGCGCACCGTGATTTCGGGAACGTCGAGGCCGGCGTCCATCTCGGGAAACAGCACCAGCTCCGCACGGTTCTGGGCATCGACGGCAATGCCCTCGTGCGCGAACACCTCGGCGTATCCGCGCCGCGAGTCCGCCTCGCTTTCGTTCCAGCAGGTGCGGCCGGCGATCGCCACCTTGAAGTCGTTCTCGACCAGCCATTTGAGTCCGTCCAGCATGGAAGCCCACGATGCGGCCCCGCGAATGGCCTCGTGGCGGCCGGACGTGAAATGGTCCATCGAAACCCGCAGCGTCAGGGCGTGCCCGAACCGCCGGCGCAGGGCAAGCAGCGCGGGGCGCTTGTGATGCAGGGGCTTCATGGCGTTGGTCAGGACCAGGGTGCTGAAGCCGCGCGCCATGCAGTCCTCGAGGATGCCCGGGAGGTCGGGGTTCATGAAGGGCTCGCCGCCGGTGAAGGCGATCTCCCGGACCGGCAGGGCGTTCTCGGCGATCTCGTCAAGGAAGCGCCCCACCTCGGCGCGGGTGATATAGGCCAGGCGGTCGTTGCGCGGACTGGAATCCATGTAGCAATTGGCGCAGGCGATGTTGCATAGGCTGCCGGTGTTGAACCACAGCGTTTCCAGCCGGGTCAGCGCCACCACCGCGCGCTCTTGCCCGTCCGCGGTGACGTCGGGGTCCCGGAACTTGCGGGGATCGAGAACCGGTCGCTGCGCCGAATTGCCTTCCGTCATGATGAAAATCGTTCCTTCTCGCCCGCAAGAAATTCCTTCGGACGTTATTTGAGCGTGCACCTGCCGCACGCCAATAAACTTTCCGTGTGCCGGCTGATCCCATCCCGAGGCTTGCACGCCCCGTCAGGATTCCGTATACGTTGCCGGCCATGCTGCACGCGCGGGTGTAGTTCAATGGTAGAACATCAGCTTCCCAAGCTGAATACGGGGGTTCGATTCCCCTCACCCGCTCCAATCCCCCTTCTAGGTCTGTTCGTCCACCGCCTCCTTCGGGTCGGCGGCATCCTGGCTGGCGGGCTCATCCGGCATCGTGAACTCGAACATCGGTTCCTCCGCTTCGCCGCGGGGGTCCAGGCCTGCGGCCAGCGGGGTTGTGCGCGTCACCAAATGGAACGGATCGCGATCCTCGATGGGCGGCGCCGCGCGTTGGCGGATGCGCCATAGGGTGAAGGCGGCGGTGGCCAGCCCCGCCCCCCCGAAAAAGACGAACAGGCCGATCGGCCCGATCACGCTCATCAGGCCGGCGGCGACGCCGGGTCCCACGATGGCCCCCAGCCCGTAGGCCAAAATCATGCCGGCGCTGGCCGGCACCAGGTGGATGGGGTCGATGAAGTCGTTGGTGTGGGCGACGCTGAGCGGATAGATGGTGAAGATGGCGATGCCGAGAACGGGGGCCAACCCCAGCATCAGAACCGACGCATGGGCGGCCGACGCCGGCACCACAAACCCAGCCACCGCCACCGCGCCGACCGCGGCGGTCGCCAGGGCGACGCCGAGCAGAACCAGCCGCCGGTCCATGCGGTCGGACAGCCGGCCGATCGGCCACTGGCCGAGCAGGCCGCCGGCAATGGCCGCCGCCATAAGTCGCGAGGTCCCCTCCGTCCCCAGGCCGGTCAACTGGGCGAAATAGGGCGTGAGCCCATAGAAGGCCGAAAGGATGACGCCGGACGCCACGGCCCCGGTCACGCCAAGCGGCGAGATCGACCACAACTCGCGGAAGCCGAAACGCGACGTCGGCCGGGGCGTCGGCGCCAGGATGCGGGTCGTCGCCACCGGCACCAGGGCCAGGGACATCAGCGCCGCCGGGATGATAAACAGCCCGAATCCCGTCGGGTCGGGCAGGTTCAACAGCAGTTGGCCGGCAACCAACGCCACATAGATGGCGATCATGTAGATGGACAGAACGCGGCCGCGGATGTCGTTGGTCGCCCGCTCGTTGAGCCAGCTTTCCGTGCAGACGGCAAGTCCCGCCAGACAGAACCCCTGGACAAAGCGGAGCCCCGCCCAGAACAGCGGCTCGACGAGGAATGGATGCATGAGCGCGCTTACCGCCAACACCGAGGCCAGGGCGGCGTAGGAACGGATATGTCCGACCCGCGCGACCAGATGATAGGCATAGAACACGCCAAGCACATAGCCGACGAAATAGGCCGACGTGACGCCCCCGACGACCAGCGCGGGGAACCCCGCCACCGCCATGCGCAGCGCAATCACCGTGCCCAGCAGGCCGCTGCCCAGATTGAGGATGGCGCTTCCCGCCAGCAGGGCCGAGATCGAGGAAATGATTTGTCGCATCGCACACCGATGGGTCGCGGTGGAATCGTCCGTCCATCATAGGCCGGTTCCGGCCTCAGGTTTCGAGGAATGGCGGCGCGAGGGGCGTTTTGTCAACCGTTTCCGGGCATCCCGCGGGCTAAATCCGTTTCTGCTCTGCGTTGCGCCGCCCGGCATCGCATCGTATGCTTCGCCGCCGATCCAACAAGCCGTATTCCGGGGGCCCGATGAATTCCCGCGATCTGCTCGTCCAATCCTTCCGCTCCGCCCTGGCCGCCGCCGATCCGGCCAAGGTCGTCCCCCCCCATCTGCCGACGCCGCCGAAGGGGCGCACCCTGGTGGTCGGCGCCGGCAAGGCCGGCGGCTCGATGGCCCGCGCGGTGGAGGACGCCTGGCCGGCCGACGCGCCGCTTTCGGGCCTGGTCATCACCCGCTACCAGCACAAGGTCGACACCAGGCGGATCAACGTCATCGAGGCCGGCCACCCGGTGCCCGACGAGGCCGGCGGCAAGGCCGCCCGACAGATCCTGGACGAGGTCAAGACACTGGGTCCCGACGACCTGCTGCTCTGCCTGATGAGCGGCGGCGGTTCCGCCCTCATGACGTTGCCGGCCCCCGGACTGTCGGCCGATGACATGAAGGCGGTGAACAAGTCGTTGCTGCGCTGCGGCGCCAACATCCAGGAAATGAACGTGGTGCGCAAACACCTGTCTGCAAGCCAGGGAGGCCGATTGGCCGCCGCCTGCAAGGCGTCGGTAACGGCGCTGATCATTTCCGACGTGACCGGCGACGACCCCACCCATATCGGATCGGGCCCCTGCGCGCCCGATCCCTCGACCTACGATGACGCCCTTGCGATCATCACCCGATACGAGGTGGAAGCCCCCGAGGCCGTGATGGCCCACCTCGAGGCGGGCCGCGCCGGCCGGATCGAGGAGACCCCGAAGCCAGGCGATCCGCTGTTCGCCCGCGTCGACAACAAGGTCATCGCCACCAGCCAGAACGTCCTGCGTGCCGCCGAGGCGTTCTTCCAGAGCCAGGGCATCGTCACGGCCATCCTGGGCGACAGCATCACGGGCGAATCCCGCGAGGTCGCCAAGGTCATGGGCGGCATCGCCCGTCAGGTGCAGGGACACGGCCACCCGTGGCCCTGCCCGGTCGCCATCCTGTCGGGCGGCGAAACCACCGTCACCGTGCGCGGCGACGGCCGCGGCGGACGGAACGTCGAGTTCCTGCTGTCGCTCGCCATCGACCTGGACGGCCGGCCGGGAATTTACGCCCTGGCCGCCGACACCGACGGCATCGACGGCTCGGAAGACAACGCCGGCGCCGTCATCGGGCCGGACACCCTGGCCCGCGGCCGCGAGGCCGGCATGAAGGCGCTGGCCTACCTGGAAAACAACGACGCCTACACGTACTTCAAGGCTCTCGACGACCTGCTGATCACCGGGCCGACGCTCACCAACGTCAACGATTACCGCGCCATCCTGATTGAATAAGAGTAGAATGATTTCCTCTCCCACGCTGGAAGAGGGCGGCAATGACGCAGTACGAATGGAAGGCGGATTTGGCCACCGGCGATGACGTGGTGGATGGCCAGCATCAACAACTCATCAAGTTCGCCAACCAGTTCCTGGAGGCCGCGCGGCATGGCCAGGGAAAAGACATCCTCAAAAAGTCGTTCGAACTGCTGGAACGTTATACCCACGAGCATTTCCGCGAAGAGGAACGCCTCCTTCGCAAGATCGCCTCGCGCCGGCTCGACGACCAGCGGGTCCAGCACGCCGAAATGCGTCACGAGTTGAAGGCCATCCGATCGCTGTGGATATCGAACTTCGGCTTCGTCAACGAGGTGCCACGCGCGCTGGAGGCCTGGCTGGAAACGCGGCTGCTGCCCCACATCTTCGAACACGACCGCCGCGCATTCAAGGATTGCCGAGCCCCCCGTTTGCCCAAGACTGATTGGGGCAAGGCGGGCCCCAAGGTGGATCACGCGGTCTGGAATGGCCGGCAGGCGAATCAGCAAAGCGAGGCGGTGATGGCGGTGGAGCAAAGCGGAAAACTTTACATCGGCGCGAGTTCGAAGGCGGAATACATTCAGCTGCCGTTCGCCAACCGCCACGGCCTGATCACCGGGGCAACCGGCACGGGGAAGACCGTGTCACTTCAGGTCCTCGCCGAGGGTTTTTCCAACGCCGGGGTTCCGGTGTTCTGCGCCGACGTCAAGGGTGATCTCGCGGGGTTGGCGGCAGCGGGCGAGCCAAAGGACTTCCTGGTCAAACGCGCTGAAATCATCGGGTTTTCCGACGAGTATCGCCACGAGTCGTTTCCCGTCGTCTTCTGGGACCTGTTTGGCAAAGACGGCCATCCGATTCGCACCACGATTTCCGAGATGGGACCGCTTCTGCTCTCCCGATTGCTTGACCTCAACGATACCCAGGAAGGCGTTCTGAACATTGCCTTCCGGCTCGCCGACGACGATGGGCTGCTGCTGCTTGACCTCAAGGACCTTCGGGCTCTTCTCGCCCATGCCGCCGAGAGGGCAGGCGAACTGAGCGCTCGCTACGGCAACGTCTCCAAGGCGAGCGTCGGCGCCGTGCAGCGCGCCCTGCTTGTCCTCGAAGAGCAAGGCGGGGATCGGTTCTTCGGCGAGCCGGCACTGCACATTTCCGAAATGATGCGCACGACCCGCGACGGCCGGGGCGTGATCAACATCCTGGCGGCCAGCGCCTTGATGCAGTCGCCGCGCCTCTACGCGACATTCCTGCTCTGGCTTCTCTCCGAACTGTTCGAAGAATTGCCCGAGATCGGTGATCCGGAGAAACCGCGTCTGGTCTTCTTCTTCGACGAAGCCCACCTGCTTTTCGACAACGCGCCGAAAGCGCTCGTCGAGAAGATCAAACAGATCGTACGCCTCATTCGTTCAAAGGGGGTCGGTGTCTACTTCGTCACGCAGAATCCGATCGACCTCCCGGACGACGTGCTGGCCCAGTTGGGCAACCGAGTGCAACACGCGCTCCGCGCCTACACCCCCCGAGAGATGAAGGCCGTCAAGGCCGCAGCTGAGGCCTTCCGCCCCAACCCCGATTTCGCGGTGTTCGAGGCGATCACCCAATTGGAGGTCGGGGAGGCTCTGGTTTCGACCCTCGAAGGGAAGGGGGCGCCCTCCATGGTTCAGCGGACACTGATCCGCCCGCCATCCTCGCGGATCGGCACCCTTTCGGACGAAGAGCGCCGCAGGATCATCGCGGCGAGTCCGGTCGGCATGATCTATGACAACGTGATCGACCGTGAATCGGCCTATGAAATTCTTGCGGCCAATGTCGTGGAAAAGATCACGCCGGCGCCCGCCGAGCCGGCCGCCGGCGAACGGAGCGGCGGCATCGGCGGGTTGATCGGCGATCTCCTGGGCACCAACCGGTCGCGCGGCAAGCGGCTGACCACCACCCAGCACGTGGCCCGCTCGGTCACCCGAACGGTGACCACCCGCGTCGTGGGCGGCTTGGCAGCCGAAGTCGGCAAGTCGGTCGGCGGGTCACTTGGCGGTTCGATCGGCCGCGCGCTGGTGCGCGGCGTCCTCGGCGGCATTCTGAGGCGCTGACCCCCAAGCCGGCCGCACCGCGCCCACGCCCGACTTCGGGCCCGCGGTCGAGGCCCCGAAACCAAGCGGCATCAGCACTTCGGTGAAATGAGACTTGGCTGGGGCGCCAGGATTCGAACCTGGGATCGCGGGACCAAAACCCGCTGCCTTACCACTTGGCTACGCCCCAACGCGACGGCCGGCGAAATCTACGCGTAAAAGCGTCCCCCCGCAAGGCGGCAGAACGCTCAGGCGGGCAACCGCGTTGCGACGGCGGCCGACAGCATGGGGGCGGCCTTGACCCACCACGGCGCATGCGCCGCGGCGATGGCGGCGGCGGCGGCGGCGGCATGCCCGGCCTCGGCGAACAGGCCGAAACAGGTCGCGCCGCTGCCGGACATGCGGGCGAGCGCGCAGCCCGGCTGGGCGCCCAGCGCGGCCAGGGCGTCGGCGATCACCGGCGCCAGGGTCAGGGCCGCTGCGGTCAGATCGTTGCGGCAGCCGGCCAGCGCGGAAAACAGGGCCGCGGCATCCTCGGGCGCCGCCCGAAACCGCCCGGCCGCCGAAAAGGGGCCGGTGCGCGCCTTGAAGATGTGCGGCGTCGACACGCCAACGCCGGGGTTGACCAGCACCATCCAGGCCGCCGGCAAGGGTGGCGGCGGCGCGATGTCCTCGCCGACGCCGCCGACGAAGGCCGGCACGCCGGCCAGGCAAACCGGAAGGTCGGCCCCCAGCGAGAGCGCCAGGTCGGCCATCGCCGCCGGATCGGGATCGACCCGCCACAGCGCGCAAAGCGCCTTGAGGGCGGCGGCGGCATCCGCCGATCCGCCGCCGATGCCGGCGGCGACCGGCAGGCGCTTGGTCAGTCGAATGCGCGCGCCCGCCGATACACCCATCCGTTCCGCCAGGAGGCGCGCGGCGCGCAGCACAAGGTTCTCCGGTCCGGCCGGGACCACTCCGGCGAACGGCCCCTCGACGACGAGCGTGAGATCGGCCGCCGGCGCCACGGCCACGTCGTCGCCAATCCCGGCAAACACGATCAGGCTGTCGAGAAGATGATAGCCGTCGGGCCGTCGCCCAAGGACGTGCAGGTAAAGGTTCACCTTGGCCGGCGCGAAGCGGGCGATTTCACCCACCGTCGGCGCCCCGACGCGCGCGCCGTCACCCATTGCCGCCCGGCGCCTTGTCCTCGACGATGCCGGTCTTGAGCTTCTTCTCGATGGCGGCGACCAGGTCGGACTCGGGCTCGAAACCCAGCGATCGGCGCCACTGGAAACGCGCTTCCTGGCGCCGCCCCGCCTTCCAATAGGCGTCGCCGAGATGGTCATTGATCACCGGATCCTCGGGACGCAGCTCGACCGCCCGTTCCAGTTCGCGCACGGCCCCCTTGATGTCGCCAAGTCGGTAGAGCGCCCACCCCAGGCTGTCGACGATGTAGCCATCGTTGGGCCGCAGTTCGACGGCCTTCCGGATCATCTCCATGGCGCGCTCGAGGTGCAGGCCCATGTCGACCCATGAATAGCCCAGATAATTGAGCACGTAAGGCTGCTCGGGCTCGAACTCCAAGGCCTTGAGGAAGTCGGCCTCGGCCCGCGCCCACTGCTTGGAGCGCTCCAGCGCCATGCCACGCGAATAGAGAAGCGACCAATGCTGCTTCTTCAGGGAACCGACCCGCGCCACCGCCTGATCATAGATCTCGACCGCCTCGACGAAGCGCTGGTGGCCGCGCAGGATGTTACCCAGCGTGATCAGGGGTTCCGGATCCTTGGGATTCTCGCGGGCCATCTTGCGCAGCAGCGCGACCGCCTCCTCGGTCCGGTTCAGGGCATTGAGGTTGAGCGCCACGCGAATGTTGGCGGCCCGCGCGAACGGCGAAGCGGCGTCGATCGCCGAATACACCTGGTTGGCGCTTTCCTGGCGTTCGCTGGTTTCCAGGATGTCGCCGACCAGGAACTGGGCGACCGAGAAGTCCGGCTTCAGGACGAGGGCCAGCCGACCGAGGATCAGGGCCATTTCCTGCGCGCTCTGCTGGCGGAAGGCCCCGGCCAGGTCGAACAACGCCTGGGCCGCGCCATCCGACGCCGAGGCGACTTCCCGGACCGGCGGCGCGCCGCCATCGAGCCGCGCCAGGGCCGGCTGCAGGAGATAGGAATCCGGGTGTTCCGCCAGAAAGCCCTGATAGATCCGGCGCGCCTCCATCGGCTCGCCGGAACGTTCGAGAAAGGCGCCATACAACTCGACGGCCCGGAAGGCGGGGCCGCCGCCATCGGAAACGGCGCGGCGGAAGCTCTCTCCGGCGTCCTTCCGGCGACCGGCCATGTCAAGCATCAGCGCCTCGTGCAGATCGGCCAGCGCATCCGTCCCCTCGCCGCGTTTCAACTCCGCCAGCGCGGCTCGCGCCGCCTCCGTGTCGCCAAGGCCGACCAGCGCCCAGGCCCTGAGCATGGCGCCGACATAGTGGTTGATGCCGTTCTCCGGCAGGCCGGCAAGCCGTCCGCCCGCCTCGGCGAAGCGGCCGGCGCCGATGTCGTCGACCGCCAGGGCATAGTGAATGACCGTGTTGTCCACTCCATCCTTGTCGAGCTTCCGTGCCAGGGTCACCGCATCGGCGAAAGCCCCTTCCGAGATCATGACCACTGCGGCGCGCAGCATCAGATCGGCGTTGTCGGGCTCTTCCTCGAGAGCCAGCCGGAAATAATGGATGGCCTTCCCCCCGTCCCTTTGTACCTGGGCATGGCGACCCGCCAGGTAATTGCCGACGAACGACGTGCCGACATCAACTGGGGTCCCTTCGCTCAGCACGTCCTGGGCCAAGGTCTCGCCGGTGGCGGCGACCGTTTCCGAGGTTGTCGCCGTTTCGGCCGACATGCAGGCGGCAGGCAGCGACGCGGCGAAAAGGCTTGCCGCCACGAACCGCACCCATCGGCGGAATCCAACGGAAACCGGTAGCTTGGAAGACAACACCATCGCGGGCCTTTCAATCGGACAGCGTCCCCGATGGGGACGGAATGATGGACTACATATTGGGATAGTTTGGGCCTCCTGCTCCTTCGGGGACGACCCAGTTGATGTTTTGGGTGGGGTCCTTGATGTCGCAGGTCTTGCAGTGGACGCAGTTCGAGAAGTTGATCTGCAGCTGCTTTTCGCCGTCCTGCTCGACGAATTCGTAGACCTGTGCCGGGCAATAGCGCTGCTCGGGGCCGTCGTATTGCGCCAGGTTGACGGCAACCGGCACCGCGGCGTCCTTGAGCGTCAGATGGCAGGGCTGGTTCTCCTCGTGGCTGACGTTGGCCAGATACACCGACGACAGGCGGTCGAAGGTCAGCTTGCCGTCGGGCTTGGGATAGTCGATCTTCTTGCACTCCCGCGCCGGCTTCAGCGCCTTGTGGTCCTCGTGGTGATGCAGCGTCCACGGCGCCCGGCCGAAAAAGACGAAGGTGTCGAGCGCCGAATAGGCCAGCCCGCCCCACATTCCCCAGCGGAACGACGGCCGGATGTTGCGCACCTTGCGCAGTTCGGGCCACAGCCACGTCTTCTTGAGGTTCTCCGGATAGGCGTCAAGCTCGCCGGCCTCGACGGATAGCGCCTCGAAGGCCGTCTCGGCCGCCACCATCCCCGACTTCATCGCCGTGTGGGTGCCCTTGATCTTGGCGACATTCATGAACCCCGCCGCATCGCCGATCAGGGCGCCGCCCGGGAAGACCAGCCTGGGCACCGACTGGAAGCCCCCCTCGTTGATGGCCCGCGCCCCGTAGGCAATGCGCCGCCCGCCTTCGAAGACCGGCCGGATGGCCGGATGCGTCTTGAAACGCTGCATCTCCTCGAACGGGCTCAGATAGGGGTTCTGGTAATCAAGCCCGACAATGTAACCGACGGCCACCTGGTTGTTCTCCAGGTGATAAAGGAAGGAGCCCGCATAGGTCCGGCTGTCGGCCGGCCAGCCCACCGTGTGGGTCACCGAGCCGGCCTTGTGCACACCCGGCTCCACCTCCCACAGTTCCTTGATGCCGATGCCGTAGATCTGCGGGTCGGAGTCCTCGGCAAGGCCGAAATGAGACATCACGAACTTCGAAAGCGACCCGCGGCAGCCCTCGGCAAAAAGGGTGTAGCGGGCCCGCAACTCCATGCCCGGCTCGTAGCGATCGGTCGGCTTGCCGTCGGCCCCCACCCCCATGTCGCCGGTGGCCACGCCGGCCACCCGCCCATCACTGTCAAACAACACCTCGGCGGCGGCAAAACCCGGGTAGATCTCCGCGCCAAGCTCCTCGGCCCGCTCGGCCAGCCACCGGCAAAGGTTGCCCAGGCTGATCACATAGTTGCCGTGATTGTTCATCTGCGGCGGCGTCGGCAGGCGAAGCGCCATCTTCCGCGTCAGGAAAAGAAAACGGTCCCCCGCAACCGGCGTCGTCAGCGGCGATCCCTTGTCCGCCCAGTCGGGGATGAGCTCGTCGAGCGCGGTCGGCTCAAGTACCGCGCCGGAAAGAATGTGGGCGCCGACTTCCGATCCCTTCTCAATCACGCAAACCGAAAGATCGCGGCCACCCAAAACCGCCAGCTGGCGCAGCCGAATCGCCGCACTCAATCCAGCCGGACCCGCACCCACAATCACCACATCGAAGTCCATCGACTCCCGAGTCATGAATAGTCCTCCCTGACGTTCTCTTGAAGTTCGGCGTTTCCCAACATGAGGCAAACTCTATCCTACCGGCTCCTCCCGGTGGAGGGGAATATCAAGAAACTGTGACCCTCGCGCGGACGGTGCTAACCTGCGGGCATGGAGCGCGAGCTGACCCCGCACCAGGTCCTCGAATGGTATATCGAGGCCGGCGTCGACGAAACCATCGGTGATGCCGCGGTCGACCGCTTTCTGGCGTCGACGGCGTCACCCGTCCCGCCGGAAATCTCCGTTGCGCCCCCTGGCGACCGACCGGCGGCGCCGGCCAGGTCGACGCCGCCTTCGACCGCCCCCGCCCCCCTCACCCCCTCCGAAGGCGCCGTCGGCGAAGCCTACCGGGCGGCGGCGGCGGCAACCACCGTGGACGCGTTGCGCCGAATCCTCGAGGGTTTCGACGGCTGCGCCCTCAGGAAGACGGCCACCAACCTCGTCTTTGGCGACGGCAATCCGGAGGCCGACATCCTGTTCATCGGCGAGGCGCCCGGAGCCGAGGAGGATCGCCAAGGAATTCCCTTCGTCGGACCCAGCGGCCAATTGCTCGACCGCATGCTGGCCTCCATCGGCCTCGATCGCAGCCGCTTCTTCATCTCCAACACGGTCTTCTGGCGCCCTCCGGGAAACCGCAATCCGACGACCGGCGAAATGGCCATCTGCATGCCGTTCGTCGAACGCCTGATCGAACTGGTCTCCCCCCGAGTCCTGGTCGCCGTCGGCGGACCGGCCGCCAGCAGCCTGCTGGCCCAGAACATCAGCGTAAGTCGGTTGCGCGGCCGCTGGTTCCCGTATTCGTCGCCGGGCCTCGCCCGGCCGATCGAGGCCACCGTCATTTACCATCCGGCCTTCCTGCTGCGATCGCCGGCCCAGAAGCGGGCAGCATGGCAGGATCTCATCGGCATCAAGCGCAAACTGACGTCGCTCTGACCACCGCGACACACCCCGCATGGATAATCCTCATTGCCCTTTCGATTGCCTTCCCTCAATCGAGGCCGTATAAATTCGCGTGCATTCAAGTCTTCTTCAATCTTTTGACGTGTTAATGTTTCAACGCATTCGAATTGGTCTTTTCACCTTCTGCATTTTCGTTTTCGGCGCCGCTTATGGGCCGGAAAGAGTTGCGGCCGCCGAACTCTCGCCTGAACCGGCCTTGAGGGAAATGGCCTCCCTCGCCCCGGAGACCGGGTGGACGGACGGCATGGCGGAACTGCCCCGGGTTCTCTCGGACGACGACGTCTCCCGCTACCGGAAAATCTTCTCGCTTCAGGAAGACGGCAACTGGCGGGCGGCGGACACGCTTATCGAGGCGCTCGGCGACCGCCTTCTCATGGGACACGTCCTGGCCCAACGCTATCTCCACCCCACCAAATACCGCTCGGCCTACAAGGAACTGAGGGATTGGATGGCGGAGTATGCCGACCACCCGAACGCGCCGACCATCCATCAACTGGCCCTGAAACGTCGCCCCGCCAACGCCAAGCCGCCGGTTCCGCCGGTCAATCCCGGCGGCGGGCTGACGGCCAGGCCCCTGGACACGCCCGCCGAGGTTCGGCCGCCGCGCAAGGCGATGTCGGCGGCGGCGCGCCACAAGGTCGAGGCGCTGCAGCGCCAGATCCGGTCCCAGATCAAGAACGGCTGGACACTGGCGGCCAAGCGGCTTCTCCAGTCCGACGAGGTGAAGAAGCAGTTCGACGCCTTCGACTTCGACCGCGCCCAGGCCGCTCTTGCCAACCGCTATTTCATCGAGGGCCGCGACGAGTGGGCCTACGAATGGGCAAGCCAAGCTGCCGCCCGCTCCGGCCGCTACCTGCCGGATGCGCAATGGATCGCCGGCCTGTCCGCCTGGCGTCTTGGCAAACTTGAAGAGGCGGCAGGCCATTTTCAGGCGGTTGCCGAATCCCCGAACAGCTCGAACTGGATGATTTCCGCCGGCGCCTTCTGGGCGGCCCGGGCCCACCTGGTCAACCGCAATCCCGGCGAGGTCAACCGCCTTCTGGGCAAGGCCGCTTCCTACTCGCGGACGTTTTACGGGCTGCTGGCCCGCCGCATTCTGGGCATGCCGACCGTCTTCAGTTGGACCATCCCGTCACTGGAACAGGATGCCATCGAGGCGGTGGCCGACACGCCGGCGGGCCGGCGCGCCCTGGCCTTGATCGAGGTGGGCGAGGAGGACCGGGCGGAACAGGACCTTCGCCTGCTGGTTTCGCGCCGTGGGACCGATCTTGCCCACGGCATCATGGCCCTGGCCAGCCGGGCCGGCATGCCCGCCCTGGCCATTCGCCTGAATGTGGCGCTGTTTCCCGGCGGCGGCGGCTTCGACGGGGCGGCCTTTCCGATTCCGCGGTGGACGCCCGAGAACGGCTTTCGCGTGGACCGAGCGCTGGTCTATGCCCTCATCCGACAGGAGTCCCTGTTCAACCCCAAAGCCACCAGTTGGGCCGGAGCCCGCGGGCTGATGCAGCTGATGCCGGGCACCGCCAGCTTCGTCGCCCGGGATCGTCACTTGCGCAGCAGCAAGCGCCACCGGCTGTACGATCCGGATCTCAATCTGGAACTGGGCCAGACGTACATCGAAATCCTCCTCAACGAGGCCCATGTCGGCGACGACCTTTTCCATCTGGCGGCGGCATGGAACGGGGGGCCAGGCAACCTGAGCAAGTGGCAACGCCGCAGCAACGGCACCGACGACGCGCTGCTGTTCATCGAAAGCATTCCATCGGCGGAGACCCGCAACTTCATCGAGCGGGTCCTGACCAACCTGTGGATCTACCGCGACCGGTTGGGCCAACCCAATCCGTCGCTCGATGCCCTTGCATCGGGCGAACGGCCGGTTTACGTGGCTCTCGACACACAAACCACCAAGGTGGCGGACCATGGCCAAGATAACCGGTGAACGCCCATTCCTTCCGGTCAACATTGCGGTGTTGACGGTGTCCGACAGCCGCACGCTCGAAACCGATACATCGGGGCAGACGTTGGTCGAACGCATCGCGGCGGCCGGCCACAACGTCGCGACTCGCCGAATCGTCAAGGACGACGTCCCCGCCATCGTGGCAATTCTCAAGCAATGGATTGCCGATCCCGCCATCGATGTGGTCATCGCCACCGGCGGAACGGGAGTGACGGGGCGCGACATTACGCCGGAGGCCTTCGCCGAGGTCGTTGAGAAGGACATTCCCGGCTTCGGCGAACTTTTCCGCATGCTGAGCTACAAGAAGATCGCGACCTCGACCATCCAATCCAGAGCCACCGCCGGCGTGGCGGGCGGCACCTACCTGTTTGCCATTCCCGGCTCGCCGGGCGCATGCAAGGACGCCTGGGACGACATCCTGGTGCACCAGTTGGATTCCCGTCACAAGCCCTGCAATTTCGTCGAACTGATGCCGCGTCTCATGGAGCATCTCTCCTAACGCCGTCCATGGCCCCCATCCAGCGGGCCAGGGCCGCCCCATCGTCGACATCCTCCAACGTCTCCAGCCGGAACGCCGCCTGGCCCGACCCGAGATTGGCCAGGGTGTCGGCCAGCGCGTGCTCGGTCGACCAGCGGACATTTTCGAACAGGCGGGGCAACCGGGGGCGTCGCCGGTGGCCGACCAGCCAGTAGCCGCCGTCGACGGCCGGCCCGAACACCGCCGCGTGGCGGCCGAGGGCGTCAAAGGCCGCCTCGACGTGCCGGCGGGAAAGGCCGGGAATGTCGGTGCCGACAATGACGACTGGGCCCGGCGGCAGGGCGCGCATGGCCCGGTCCATGCGCTGTCCCAGGTCGCCCTTCCCCTGCGGGATGACATGCCAGCCGGCCGGCCGCAGGGCCCGCCGGGACACCCAGTCGTCGGGCGTCACCGCCAGCCAGGAGCGCCAGCCATCGCGCCCTTCCAACCGCCGCAGCACGGCGGCCAGGGTGCGCCGATAGAAAGCCCAGGCGGCCACGGCGCCGATGTCGGCGGCTAGACGGCTCTTGACCCGGCCCAGACGGGGCGCCTTGGCAAACACCACCAGATGGCGAGGGAGGGTCATCGGTAGAGCCTTTCGATCCGCCGAGGGTCGACCCCAAGAAAGAAGAGGGATAGACAGCCGAGGTTGCGCAGGCTGCGGCGCAGGTAGCCCTCGTTGCCGTAGCGCGCCGCCGAGGTGACGGCGGCGGCGTCCAGGACGGCCAGGCGGGCCCGCCCAATGCGCCGCACCAGATCGATGTCCTCCATCAGCGGGATCGGCGCGAATCCGCCCAGCGACCGATAGAAGTCACGGGCGATGAGAAGGCCCTGGTCGCCGTACGGCAGGCCGAGCACCCGCGTCCGCCAGTCGACCAGCCGCTCAAGCCGTCGGGCCGCCGGCACCGGGTCATCGAGGGCGAAGCGAAAGGCCGCAGCCCGTTCGCGGTTGGCCGGATCGCCGATGAAGGCGGCAACCGCCTCCTCCCAACCCGGTCCCGGCACGGTGTCGGCATGCAGGAACAGAAGCCAGTCGCCGGTTGCCGCCGCTCCGCCGGCCGCCAGTTGCGACCCGCGGCCGCGCGACGCCTCGATCAGCCGGGCGCCAGCGCCGGCCACGATGTCGCGCGTGGCGTCTGTCGAGCCCGCATCGACCACCACCACCTCGCCTGCCAAGCCGTTGCCCGCCAGCGCCTCCAACGTCGCGCCCAGGGTGGCGCCGGCCTGCAGCGTCGGAATAACGATACTCAGCATGGGCTAGCCGTATCACACCGCGGCCGCCCGGCCAATTCCCGCGTGTTCCGCCGCTTGATCGCCTCAGCGGAGTTCGCAACCTCCGGTCGGCCGTCATCACCGTCGATGGCGGGACCGGCCGGGCCTCCGTGACGATTTCCATGACGCATGGACAGCTCGATAAATGTTCTTGAATTGTTCGTTCCCTGCAACGATATTTTCGGACATGGACGAGCCCCTGCCCGACACCCCCCGCAAGGGACGCGGCGCGGTCGGAAATCCGACCGGGCGGTTCGAGCGCGAGATCCGACATGCCGTCGACGACGGATGGAGCCAGGCCGAAGACGATCTGCCGCCGCTGCGCACCACGGTCGCCGACGAACGACCGCGCGCCATCATCTCGCGAAACACCTCGCCAGACGTCCCCTTCGCACAGTCGATCAACCCCTACCGGGGTTGCGAGCACGGCTGCATCTACTGCTTCGCCCGGCCGACCCACGCCTACCTGGGGCTCTCGCCCGGCCTCGACTTTGAAACCCGCCTGTTCGCCAAGCCCGACGCCGCCGCCCTCCTGGAAAAGGAGCTCTCCAGGCCGGGCTACGTCGCGCAGCCCATCACGCTGGGCGCCAACACCGACCCCTATCAGCAGATCGAGCGGGACCGCAGGATCACCCGCGCCATTCTGGAGGTGCTGGCCCGTTTCAGGCACCCGGTCAGCATCGTCACCAAGTCCGCCCTGGTTATCCGCGACCTTGACATCCTGGCGCCGATGGCGGCCGACGGGTTGGCCGGCGTCGGCATCTCGCTGACCACGTTGGACAAGGATCTGGCCCGCCGGATGGAACCGCGCGCCGCGGCGCCCCACCGGCGGATCGAGACCATCGGCGCGCTGGGTGCGGCCGGGGTGCCGGTTGCGGTGCTGGTTTCGCCGATCATCCCGTTCCTCACCGAATCCGAGATCGAGCGCATCATCGAGGCCGCGGCGGCGGCCGGCGCCCGGGCGGCCGGCTACATCCTGCTGCGCCTGCCCCTCGAATTGAAGGAACTGTTCACCGACTGGCTGGAGAGCCATTTCCCGGAGCGCGCCCGGCACGTGCTCAACCGCCTGCGCGAAAGCCGCGACGGCCAACTCTACGTCGCCGAATTCGGCAGCCGCATGCGCGGCAGCGGCGCCTTTGCCGACTTGATCGAACAGCGGTTCCGCCTGGCCTGCCGCAAGCATGGCTTGGCCTTCGGCCGCGACCGGATCATGGCACTCGACGCCAGCCGGTTCCGGGTGCCGCCGAAGGCGGGCGATCAACTGCTTCTGCTGTAACGCCGGGAAGCGATTTCGCGTTTCCGCCGCCCCCCCAAAGCGGCTATCCTGGCAGCGAACCGCCCGTCGAGGCGCGAGCGATCAATAGGGGGCAGAGGAAACCTCATGGACACCTTCGAAGCCGGACAGCGCGTCAAGATTCCCGTGCATCTGCTGGGCGCGCCGTTTCCCGACCAGATCGTGGCGATGATCCGTTTCGACGGCAAAAACGTTTCGGGAATCCTCGACCGCACGGAGGTCGTCGACGTCGCCGGCCAGTCGGGCTTCGTGCCGGCCGAGGTCCTCGCCGTGAAAGGCGACAGCGTGACTTTGGCGGTGCCCAAGGGACTGTCCGCCGGCACCTTCAGCCGCAACGGCCGCGCCGAGCTGCCGCTGGCCTGGGCCCGGGAAAACCTGGTTTTCGATCCCGCGCCATGACGGCGCGCCAGCCGCTTCTGTGGCCCGATGCCCCTCTGCGCCCGGACTTCAGCCTGGAAGACGCGGCGATCCGCCAGGGGAACACGGTGATCGCCGGCATCGACGAGGCCGGGCGCGGCCCGTGGGCCGGGCCGGTGGTGGCCGCCGCCGTCATCCTCGATCGCGCCCGGATGCCGGTCGAGATCGTCGCCGCAATCAACGATTCCAAAAAACTGACCGCGCTGCAGCGGGAAAGCCTGTTCGCGCTGATGCCCGCCTTCGCCGCCATCGGCGTCGGCCAGGCCCCGGTTGAGGAAATCGACCGCGACAACATCCTCAACGCCACGCTGAACGCCATGTCGCACGCACTCGACGCGCTGCCCGTCCTGCCCGACCTTGCGCTGGTCGACGGCAACCGCCAGCCCGATCTTGCCTGCAACGCGCGTTGCGTGATCAGGGGCGATTCCCGGAGTCTGTCGATCGCCGCCGCCTCCATCGTCGCCAAGGTCACCCGTGACCGCATCATGGCCAAACTCGCCATCGTCCATCCCGGCTACGGCTGGGAACACAACGCTGGCTACGGCACGGCCGAGCACCGCGCCGGCCTGGAACGGCTGGGCGTGACGCCCCAGCACCGCAGAAGCTTCGCCCCCGTGATCAAGATGTTGCGGCCGGCTGACGCCTGATTCCTACATATTGCATCAGGAATCGTTCATAAGCCGTTGATTCCATTTGTTGTTGACGGCGAATCCGCCGTGACTCATTCTGCCCGGCATGTCAGAGAACAAAACAATCCCGGTGAACCGGATCCTGATCGGCGACTGCGTGGCGCTGATGAAGGACCTTCCAGAGGAATCGGTCGACATGGTCTTCGCCGATCCTCCGTACAACCTGCAGCTCGGCGGCGATCTGCTTCGGCCCAACAATACGATGGTCGACGGCGTCGACGACGCCTGGGATCATTTCGACGATCTCGGCACCTACGATGCCTTTTCGCGAGCCTGGCTGGCGGAGGCGCGGCGGCTTCTGAAACCCAACGGCACGCTGTGGGTGATCGGCAGTTACCACAACATCTTCCGGGTCGGCGCCATCCTCCAGGATCTCGGCTTCTGGATCCTCAACGACGTCATCTGGCGCAAGACCAACCCGATGCCCAATTTCCGCGGGCGCCGCTTCACCAACGCCCACGAGACGCTGATCTGGTGCGCGCGGGACAAGGAAGCGCGCTACCGCTTCAATTACGAGGCGATGAAGAGCCTCAACGACGATCTGCAGATGCGATCGGATTGGACGCTGCCGCTGTGCACGGGCCAGGAACGCCTGAAGATCGACGGCAAGAAGGCCCATCCCACCCAAAAGCCCGAGGCGCTGCTGCACCGCGTCATCCTGTCCTCGACCGAGGTCGGCGACGTCGTCCTCGACCCCTTCTTCGGCAGCGGCACCACCGGCGCCGTCGCCAAGCGGTTGCGCCGCCAGTTCATCGGGCTGGAGCGCGATGCCGATTACGCCGCCGTCGCCCAGCGGCGGATCGAGCGGGTCAAGCCGGCCGACGACCCCGACTTGGTCGCCACGCCCAGCAAGCGCAGCCAGCCCCGCATTCCGTTCGGCTGGCTGGTCGAGCGCGGCATCCTGCAGCCGGGCGCCACGTTGACCGACGCCAGCCGCCGTTTTTCGGCTAGGGTGCGGGCCGACGGCACGCTCATCACCTCGGATTTCCGTGGCTCGATCCACCAGGTCGGCGCCTACGTGCAGCGGGCCCCGGCCTGCAACGGCTGGCAGTTCTGGTGCACCGAGGTACGCGGCAGCCTGGTGCCCATCGACGTGCTGCGCCAGCAACTACGCACCGAGATGCACTGACCAAATGGAAACGGGGCCCGCCGGGCCCCGTTTCCAAATCCGCAAAAACGCCGATCAGCGAGTCGGTTCCGGCTCGTCCTTCGAGTAGTCGTAGAAGCCGCGGCCAGACTTGCGGCCCAGCCAGCCGGCCTCGACATACTTCACCAGCAGCGGGCACGGACGGTACTTGGTGTCGGCCAGTCCCTCGTGCAGGGTGTTCATCACCGCCAGGCAGAAATCGAGGCCGATGAAGTCGGCCAATTCGAGCGGCCCCATCGGATGGCGGCAGCCCAGCCGCATGGCGGTGTCGATGGCCTTGACCGAGGCGACCCCCTCGTAGAGGGCGTAAACCGCCTCGTTGATCATCGGCATCAGGATGCGGTTGACGATGAAGGCCGAGAAGTCCTCGACGCTGACCGACGTCTTGCCCAGCCGCTCGACCAAGTCTTCGACGGCGCGGAAGGTTTCGGCGTCGGTGGCGATTCCACGAATCAGTTCGACCAACCCCAGCATCGGCGCCGGATACATGAAGTGCATGCCGAGGAACTTGCTCGGCCGGTCGGTCGACGAGGCCAGCCGGGTGATCGAGATCGACGACGTATTGGTGGCCAGAAGGGCCTCGGGCTTGAGGTGGGGGCAGATCTCCTTGTAGGCGGTCTTCTTGATCTGCTCGTCCTCGTTCACCGCCTCGATCACCAGGTCGCGGTCGGCAAACGCCGAAACGTCGGTGCCCGAGGTGATGCGCGCCAGCGCGGCCTGGGCATCCGCCTCGCCAATCTTGCCTTTGGCGACCTGACGGCTCATGTAGTGCTCGATGGCGGCCAGACCCTCGCCAAGGCGGCCGGCGTCGTTGTCCACCAGATGGACGTCGAGGCCGCCCACGGCGCACACATGGGAAATGCCGACGCCCATCTGCCCGGCGCCGACGACGCCGATCTTCTTGATGTCAACCGCCATGCCGCTCCCCGCTTTCCTGGGCGCCGCTAGAGCTTGCCGAGTTCGGCCGACAGCTCCGGCAGCGCCTTGAACAAATCCTCGACCAGGCCGTAGTCGGCGACCTGGAAGATGGGCGCCTCCTCGTCCTTGTTGATGGCGACGATGACCTTGCTGTCCTTCATCCCGGCCAGGTGCTGGATCGCCCCCGAGATGCCGACCGCAATGTACAGGTCGGGCGCCACCACCTTGCCGGTCTGCCCGACCTGGTAGTCGTTCGGCACGAACCCGGCATCGACGGCGGCCCGCGAGGCGCCGACGGCGGCGCCCAGCTTGTCCGCCACCTCCTCGAGAAGCTTGAAGTTGTCGCCGTTGCCCATGCCGCGCCCGCCCGAGATGATGCGCGACGCGCTGGTCAATTCCGGTCGGCTGGACTTGGTCAGTTGCTGATCGACGAATTCAGACAGCCCCGGATCGTCGACGGCGGCCACCGTCTCGACGGCCGCCGAACCGCCCTCGGCGGCAGCCGGCTCAAACGCCGTGCCGCGCACCGTGATCACCTTGATCGAATCCGCCGACTGCACGGTGGCCAGCGCGTTGCCGGCATAGACCGGACGCACAAAGGTGTCGGCCGACTCAACCGCCACGATCTCCGAGATCTGCGCGACGTCAAGCAACGCGGCAACCCGCGGCAGAACGTTCTTGCCAAACGTCGTCGCCGGCGCCAGCACATGACTGAACCCGGACGCCAGCCCCACAACAAGCGGGGTCAGGCTCTCGGCCAGCGAATTCGCGTAGCGCGCTTCGTCCGCCACAAGAACCTTCGTCACCCCACCAACCTGGGCCGCCGCCGCAGCCACCGCGCCGCAGCCCGCACCCGCCACCAAAACGTGGACCTCGCCCAACTGCGCCGCAGCCGTAACCGTCGAAAGGGTCGAGGCCTTCAGTTCCTTGTTGTCGTGTTCGGCAATGACCAGAACGCCCATCAGATCACCTTGGCCTCATTCTTGAGTTTGTCCACAAGCTCGCCAACGCTCGCCACCTTAACCCCGCCCTTCCGCTTCGGCGGCTCGACCACCTTCAGCGTCTTGAGCCGCGGCGTCACGTCAACCCCCAGGGCCGACGGCTCCAGCACGTCGATCGGCTTCTTCTTCGCCTTCATGATGTTCGGCAGCGACGCATAGCGCGGCTCGTTCAGACGAAGATCAACGCTCACCACCGCCGGCAGCTTCAGCGACACCGTCTCCAACCCGCCGTCAACCTCGCGGGTCACCAGAGCCTTGCCGTCGGCAACCGAAAGCTTCGAGGCAAAGGTGCCCTGACCCCACCCCAAAAGCGCAGCCAGCATCTGGGCCGTCTGGTTCGAGTCGTCGTCAATCGCCTGCTTGCCAAGGAGCACCAACTGCGCCCCTTCCTTCTCCACCACAGCCTTCAGAAGCTTGGCAACCGACAACGGCTGCATCTCCGTGTCCGTCGCAAGATCCGTCTTCACCAGAACACCCCGGTCCGCGCCCATCGCCAAAGCCGTGCGGATCGTCTCCTGGCTCGCCTGACCCCCAACCGAAACCACGATCAATTCACCGGCGGTCCCAGCCTCCTTCAGGCGAACCCCCTCCTCAACCGCAATCTCGTCAAACGGGTTCATCGACATCTTCACGTTCGACGTCTCAACACCCGTCTGATCCGACTTCACACGGACGTTGACGTTGTAGTCAATCACCCGCTTCACACCGACTAATACTTTCATGGACAACCTTCGGCTGCTCGCAGTTTATCCAACGGTCTCGGGATGTCGAAGGCCTCCGAAAAACCCCGGGAGGCACCGGATTGACCGGTAAATCATCCCTCTTGCATATATCGGCGCACCATACGGTCAACCCCCGGACCTGTCAACGACGGCCCGGTTGCCTCATGGGCGCCGCGACACGGCCGCCGGCCCCCCCTCAGCGATGGGCGCCCGGCTTCCATAGGACATCGGCGCGGCCGTCGTCGTTGAGGTGGCGGGCCAGCACGAACAGGTGATCCGAGAGCCGGTTGAGATAGCGCAGCGCCGCCGGGTTGATGTCTTCATCGGCGGCCAGGTGGGTCAGCAGCCGTTCGGCCCGTCGCACCACCGTGCGCGCCACGTGAACCTGGGCCGCGCCCGGGCTGCCGCCGGGAAGAACGAACGAGTCGAGCGGCGCAAGGCGGGCGTTGAGATGGTCGATCTCGCTTTCCAACCGCTCGACCTGGTGGTCCGACACCCGCAGGGCCTGCTTCCCGCGGTGCCGCCCTTCCGGCGTGCAAAGATCGGCCCCCAGATCGAACAGATCGTTCTGGATGCGCTCCAGCATGGCATCGGCATCGCCCCTCGTCACCACGCGGGCCGCGCCGATCGCGGCATTGGCCTCGTCCACCGTACCATAGACCTCGACCCGCAAGGCGTGCTTGGGCACCCGCTCGCCCGAGCCCAGAGAGGTCTCGCCGGCGTCACCGCTGCGGGTGTAGATGCGGGTCAGCCGAACCACGGTTCAGTCCGCCCCAAAGTGTTTGTAGGCCAGCAGAAGCACGGCCACCGCCATCAGAACCACCGCGAGGCCCTGAACCGCCACCCTCAGGCGCATCAGCCGGTTGCCGTAGCGCGCATTGAAGGCGCCCCCCTTCAGCATCGAAAACGGGCCGAGGGCGAGGACCACAACGGTAGCCGCCAGCAATACGATGACGACAATGTTCAAGACGCCGGTCATGCGCGATCCACCGCCCCCTGTCCGCGCCC
>JAVEYE010000013.1:0-26446 GCA_034003665.1 Rhodospirillales bacterium
GCCGGCAAAGGCGCCGGCCGCCGCCATCGCGGCTTCCAGCGACAGCTGGGGCGCCAAGCCGCATTCGACCTGCTTGCGCGAGGGAACCTGGCCGGTCTTATAGTCGATGATCGCCAACTCGCCGGCCGGCGTCACGTCGATGCGGTCGGCCCGGCCGGTCAGGCGGAAGGAACCGCCCGGCCCGGCGAGGGCCAACTCGCCCCGCGCCTCGGTGGCGAGAACACCGTGTCCGGCGGCGCGCCGTCGCCGTTCGCGATCGACGAACCAGTGGGCCAGGCGCTCGAACCGCGGCCACCAGAAGGCGCGCACGCCGGGCCTGGCCGACCGGTCGCCGAACACCTCGCGGCCGATCGCGATCAGCCGGTCCTCGGCGTCGGCGGGCAGGTCGCCGGGATAGGCTTGGATGAAGCGCTCCAGCGCCGCGTGGATGATGATGCCGCGATCGGCCGCCGCCGGATCGGCGTCGAGCGGGTCCAGCGGCCGCAGTCCCAGGACGTGCCGGGCGAAAATGGCATAGGGATCGCGGATCCATGCCTCGACCTGGGTGACCGACAGTTGGCGGGGACGAGCCTCGATTGGCGGCCGTGGCTCAGGCGGCGCGATCGGGCGGGGCGGCCCGGCGGCGTCGAGCCGCGCGAACCAGCCGATCCATCGGCGGTCGCTCTGCAGCGCCCCCGTCAGGTCGGAACCGGCCAGGAGCGCCTCGAGGCGGGCCAGCCAGCGCGACGGCACGGTCGGCGTCCCTTCCACTCGGCTGGCCCGCGTCAGTACGACGCGGGGCGCCGTGAAGGCCTGGGCGAAATCGTGGGCCGACAGCCCGATGCGCCGCTCCGGCGACGGCAGCCCGAACGCCTTCATCATCGGCCGGCTCATCCACGGGCCGGCCTGCGTTTCGGGCGGCCAGCAGCCCTCGTTGAGACCGCCCAGCACGACGACGTCGGCCTGTTGCAGGCGAGCCTCCAGCGGCCCCCAGATGTGCAGGCGCGGGTGGCGGCCGAAGCGGGGGCGGACCACGCGGCCGGCCGTCAGGGCGTCGAGCAGGCCGCCGTACTGGCGGCCTGGGATGGATTCGAGGAGGGCCGCCGACTCGGCCAGATCGGCCAGGAAACGGGCGGCGGCCTCGCCGGCCTCGCCGGCCCAAAGGCGGGCGGCGCCCGCGGCCTCGTCGGTTGCCGCCAGCGCCTCGGCGCAGGCGACGTGGGCGCGAACCAGGGCGACGGGATCGGCGGCGGGCTGGCCAAGCAGCGGGTGGAGCGGGGCCGCCGCCTGCTCGAGGCCGTCCAGCAGGCCGCCGAACGCATCGCCCCGTTCGGCCAGCGCGGCGCGCAGGCCGTCGATGCCGGGGGCCGGCCGCGGACCGCGTAGGACGGTCATCTCCAACCGCCTGACCGCGGTCCGGAAGGCCCCCGGCCGTTGGCCGCCGGCCGCCAGGGGGTGCTTCAGGGCGGCGAGCGCCGCAACCGGCGCGAAATCCTCGTCGACCATGGCCAGGACCAGGCGCAGGAAGGTGGCGGGCGGGGTGTGGGCCAGCGGTACGCCGGCCGAGTCGTCGACGTCGATTCGCCAGCGTCGCAGTTCGGCGGCGACCCGGCGGGCCAGCGCCCGATCGGGGGTGACGAGGGCGGCCGTCTGCGCCGGCGTTTCCAGGGCCTCGCGCAGGACGAGCGCGATGACGCCGGCTTCCTCGCGGGGGCCCGGGCAGTCGATGCGCGAAACCTCGGCCAGCCCCGCCGACGAGAGCGGCGCCTCATGGCCCCACCGGTCGGTCAGCGCGGCCGGCCACAGGGCCAGTTGGATCAGGCGGCGGCGTTCCGGGTTCGCCCGGGGCATTCCGGCGACCGGCGGATTCGCTGGCGGCCACGGCCGCACCGCTTCGGCCGCCACGCCCAGGTGGGCCAGCAGGCGGACCATGCCGAACTGCGGATGGGTGGGATCGAGGGCCTGACGGGTTTCCTCGTCCATGTCGGTGTCGAAACCGGGCAGGACGACGCAGCCTTGCGGCAACTCGGCCACCACCTTGAGAAGATCGGCGGTGGCCGGAATGCTGCCGGTCGACCCGGCGGCGACGACGGGGCCGGCCGGCGGCCGGTGCCGCCAGGCGGCGGCCTGGGCGGCCAGCAGGCGGTTGCGCCGGTCGGCCGCGTCGATGGCCCCCTCGGCGGCAAGGATCTGTGGCCACTGCTCGCTCAGGACGGCCAAAAAGTCCAGGGTGACCTGCCAGTGTTCGGCCAACTCGTCCGGCACCAATCCGGTTAGGGCGGAGAAATCGAGGCGTTCGGTGTGGACCTGGTCAAGCAGCCTGCCCAGTTCGGCGGCCAGCCGCGCCGCCTGTTCGGCCGAGGCGTCGCGGCCGGCCTTGGCGCGAACCAAGCGGGCGAGGAGGATCTGCCGGCGCAGCCCGGAAAGGGCCGGAGGGATGTCGTCGGCGCCGCCGGCCGCATCGCCGAGCGGCATTTCCGCCAGCAGGTCGACGCTGCCGGCGATGGCCAGTTCGTCCTCGTCGAGGTCGCCCAACGGGCGCATGCGCGGCAGCAGGGTCGGCCGCCCGTTGGTCAGGCGGAGGAAGGCGTCGCCCAGCGCCCGGCAGGCCCGGCGGGTGGGCAGAAGGACGACGGCGTCGGCCAGATCCTCGGGCTCGCCGCCGACGCGTTCGATAAGGCCGGCGGCCAGGGCGTCGACGAAGGGCGTTCCGGCGGGGATGGTGAAGACCGCCGGCGAGCTGTCGTCTTCGTTGCGAACGCCCCGTGACGTCACCGGCGCTTCACCCCCGGATATCTCTCGTGCATGTAGGCCTCGGCGTCGGCCAACCCCTCGGGCGTGCCGACGTGGAACCACTCGCCGTCATGGATCATGCCGTACAGCCGACGCCTTTCCATGGCGCGATTGTATAGGACGTTGAGCGGGAATCGGCCCTTCGGGGCGTCGTCGAACAGGCGCGGGTGCAGGATCTGGATGCCGGTGAACAGGAACGGAGACAGTTCGCGCTCCGGCCGGGGGCTGAGCACGCCGGCCGGATCGACCAGGAAATCGCCCATGCCGGTGTAGCCGTAGGCCTCGACCGTGGAGTGCAGCAGCAGCAGGCCGTCCATGCGCGATTCGTCCCAGGTTTCGGCCAAACGCCGCAGCGCCGAGCGGGGGCCGTTCAGCCACAGGATGTCGGCGTTGATCACAATGAACGGCTTGTCGCCCAGAAGCGGAAGGGCGTTGGCGATGCCGCCCCCGGTGTCGAGGATCTCGGGCTCCCGGGAAAACACGATGTCGGGCGACTTGCGCCGCTTGACGTGGCTTTCGATCAGATGGCCCAGATGGTGGACGTTGACGACCACCGTGCGCAGCCCTTCCTCCTCGAGGCGATCGAGGCTGTGGTCGAGCAGGGTTCGGCCGCCCACCCGGATCAGGGGCTTGGGCAGGGTTTCGGTGATGGGGCGCATGCGGGTGCCGAAGCCGGCGGCCAGGACCATGGCGCCTTCCGGCAGGTTGGGGTGGCGGGAGGCCGCCCCTTTCACGTGGGTCCGGGGATTTTTCTTCAGGCTGCCACCGGCGGGCATGACGGTTTCTCCCTTCTTTCCGATGGAAGGTTGCGGGCGAACCAGTCGGCGACGGGCGCCAGGTTCGGGTGGTGCAGGGCGCGTTCGAGAAGCCGCCAAAGCCGCGGAATGTGGTCCAGATAGCGTGGCTTGCCGTCGCGCAGGCAGAGCCGGGTGAAGATGCCGATCACCTTGGCGTGGCGTTGGGCCGCCAGCACCGCGAAGGCGGCGTCGAAGGTCGGCCGGTCGAGGTCGGGAAAGGCGGCCGCGTACCGCTGCCGCATGGCATCGGCGAGCGCCGGGTCGATGTCGCGGCGGGCGTCTTCCAGAAGCGACATCAGGTCATAGGCGGCGGGTCCGGCCAGGGCGTCCTGGAAGTCGAGGAGCCCGCAGGCGGCGATGCCGGGGCGTCCGTCCAGGACCATCAAATTGTCGACGTGGTAGTCCCTGAGCACCAGGGTCGGCGGCTGGCTTCGCAGCGCGGCGAAGGCATCGAGCCAGGCCCGGCCGTAGGCGTGGCGCGCCGCCGCCGCCGTCGGGCGGCCCATGACGCGGGGCATGTACCAGTCGGTCAGCAGAAAGGCCTCGGCCAGCAGCGTTTCGTCGTCATAGGGTCGCAGACCGGCCGGCACCGCGGCCTCGGGGGGCAGCCGGTGAAGCGCGACGAGAACGTCGACGGCCATCTCGTAAAGGGCCCGTTCGTCGCCGCCGCCGGCCAGCAGCCGGGCGAAGGTGGCGTCGCCGAAGTCCTCGATCAGCAGCAGGCCGGCCGCGGCGTCCTCGGCCAGGATGGCCGGGGCGCTGAACCCGAGGGTGGCAAGATGGCGGGCCAGCTTGGCGAACGGCCGCACGTTCTCCTTGGGCGGCGGCGCGTCCATCAACAAGACCCGCCTCTGTTCCCGCCTCAACCGTTCGTAGCGGCGGAACGAGGCGTCGCCGGCCAGCGGCGTGCGCGCCGCCGCTTCCCAGCCGTGGGCGGCCAGGAAGGCCCGGATGACGGCCTCGCGGTTGCCGACGTCAGACAAGGCCGGCCTCCCGCAGGCGGTCGCCCCATTCGGCCGTCCCGGAAAGCGTGGCCCGCCGGGCCGTCGCTTCGACGCCGGCCTCGAGCGCGATCTCCAGGCGGCCGGGCGGCAGCAGGGCTCCCAGACGGTCCGGCCATTCGACCAGCGAAATGCCGTCGGCGAAGGCTTCCTCGATGGCCAGTTCGTAAGCCTCCTCCGGCGCGGTCAGGCGGAACAGGTCGAAGTGATGAATGGTCCCGCCGTCCACGTCGTAGGTCTGGACCAGCGTGAAGGTCGGACTGGGAACCTCTTCCAGACCGGTGCCGCGCGCCCGGATGAAGGCCCGGGCGAAAACCGTCTTGCCGGTGCCGAGATCGCCGATGAGGGCCAGCACGTCGCCGGGTCGGGTCGTCGCCGCCAACGTCGCGGCCAGCCGTTCGGTCGCCGCCTCGTCGGGCAGTTCGCGGTGCAGAAGGATGGGCGGGCGCGGGGCCAGGGACATGAAAGGCGGCATCTCCAGACGGCGGTTCGTCGAAGTCCGGAATCGAATGGGGCCATTCTTACCCGGTCGGCGGGGCGCTTTCCAAGCCCAATCCTTGGCGTTGTGATGGCGGAAGGATTCCATCGACCCGCTCAGGTTTCGGCCTCGGCCGCCCCGGTGGGCAGCCGGCAGATCACCGTCGTTCCGCGGCCCGGCGCGGAGCGGATCTCGACGCGACCGGCGTGCAGCTCGACGAAGCGGCTGACCAGCGACAGGCCAAGACCGGCGCCGCGGCCGTCGGCCTCGGCGCCGTGGCCGAACGGCTGGACGGCGTGGCGGATCTGTTCCTCGTTCATGCCGGGGCCGGTGTCGCTGACCGAGACGACCACCTCGTCGTTGGCCTTTCGCGCGGTCAGGCCGACACGGCCTCGGGTCGGCGCGAAACGCACGGCGTTGCTCATCAGATTGAAAAACACCTGACGCAGCCGGCGGCCGTCGGCGACGATCCAGCCGATGTCGGGCGGGCAGTCGAATTCCACCTTGAGGCTCTTCAGCCGCGAGCGTTCGCGGACCAGTTTCAGCGTCCCGGCGAGGAGGTCGTGGACGTCGACGGCGTCGAGTTCCAGCGACATCATTCCCGCCTCGATGCTGGCCAGATCGAGGGTGTCGCTGACCACCGTCATCAGGTTCTGCGAGGTTTCGAGGATGCCCTGACAATATTCCTTCTGGCGGCGGTTGAGTTCGCCGAAGTACTCCTCGGCCAGGATTTCGGCGAAGCCGATGAGGGTGGTCAGCGGCGTGCGGATCTCGTAGGAGACGTTGGCGATGAAGGCCGACTTCAGGCGGTTGGCCTCGTCCAGGGCCTCGGCGCGCTGGCGCAGCGCCGCCTCGACCTTGGCGCTGTCGGTGACGTTGAGGAAGCTCAGCAGCACGGCGCCGTCGGGCAGGGGCACGGTGGCGTACTCGACGACGCTGCCGTCGGTCCGCGAAAGCCGCCCGCCGCCGGGCTCGCGCCGCATCAGCCGGGCCGCGGTGACGCCTGGGCCGCCGCCGCCGCTCTCCTCGAGGCGACCGTTCATGGCCAGCACGAAATCGGCGATGTGGATGCCCTCGGCGATGGCCGCGCCGTCCAGCGCCCACAGGTGGGCGAAGGCGGGGTTGCTGAGCTTCAGCCGACCGTCGCCGCCGAACACCGCCACCGCCTCGAACAGGTTGTCGAGGGTTTCGCGCTGCACAGCACTCAACTCGTTGATCGAGCGTTCGAGCGACAGGCGTTCCGACAGATCCTCGTAGGCGAAGATCAGGCCGCCGGACGGATGCGGCGCGCAAACCCGGCGCACCGTGCGGCCGTCGGGCAAATGCATCAGGTCGACCACCGGCTGGGTGACCTGCCGGAACTGGGCGGCCTGTTCCTCGCGGAAAGCCCGATAGTCGGGAACCTCGGGGAGTAGGCGATGTTCGCGCAGGTGGTCGAGCAGTTGGCCCAACCGCGGCCGCCCGGCCAGCGCATGGTCGTCGAGGCGCCACAGCCGCACGAAGCTTGCATTGTAAAGGTCGAGGCGGGTATCCGGCCCGAACGCGGCGACGGCCAGCGGCAGGACGTCCAGGGTTTTCGCCCAGCCCTCGGAAATGCGTCGTTCCTCGGCTCCGGCGACGGCCGGCATGGCGAAACCGACCGTTCCGCCGCCGCTCGCCAGCGGGCTCCAGGTGACCTCGAGAGACGGTGTCGATCCGGCGGCGCCGGCGGCCTCCGCCGCCCGGTTGGCGAAGGCGATCTCGTCATCGCTTTCCCGCAGCCAGATCGGCCACGGCAGGGCCTGGCAAAGGGCCTTGAGCCCGTCGATGTCGATGACCGGGGCGGCGGTGTCGCGCGCGGCCGGCCCCCCGGCGTCGCGGATCCACAGGATGTCGGCGGCGACGTCGCCGTTGGTGCGGAAGGCACGCACGCCGCTGACCTGGACCGGCCGGCTGCGCCCAATGACCGAAAGAACCATGCCGAAGCCGGCGCCGTCGCGGCGCAGACGGTCGACGGCCCCGGCCAGCCCGGCGGCGGCCTCGGGGGAAAAGCGTTCGAGCACCGCCTGGTAGCCGCTGTCGACGCCGTCGGCCAGGTTGAGCAGCACGGCGAGCCGGCTGGAAACGCGAACCGCCCCGCTGGGCGCTTCCCAGATCAGGAATCCGTCGGGCGAGGCGGCGACGATGTCCCAGGCGGTGCGGGCCTCGGCCTCTCGGGTCCGCGCCTCGCGGCGGCGGTGCGACAGCCCGCGGCCCTGCCAGACGATGATCGGCAAGGCGAGGATTGCCGCGGCCGCCGCGCCGAACGCGAAGGCGCTTCCGGCGTCCATCAGGCCGGGCCGACCGGGCGGCGCCCGGAACGAGGGGAAGGATCAATCGGCACGGGCGCGATCTTAGAGCATTCTCCGCCGCAGTTGAAACCTTCTGACGGCGCCCGTCGCTTCAGTAGCGGTAATAGTCCGGCTTGAACGGTCCGGCGACGTCCACGCCGATGTACTTGGCCTGGCGGGGCGTCAGCCGGCTCAACGCCACCCCCAGCTTGTCGAGGTGGAGCGCGGCCACCTTTTCATCCAGCGCCTTGGGCAGCACATAGACCTGATGCTCGTACTTGCCGGGGTTCGCCCACAGCTCGATTTGGGCCAGGACCTGATTGGTGAACGACGCGCTCATCACGAAGCTGGGATGGCCGGTGGCGCAGCCCAAATTCACGAGCCGTCCCTCGGCCAGGAGGATGATCCGCTTGCCGTCCGGGAACTCGATCTCGTCGACCTGCGGCTTGATGGGGTTCCACTTGAAATTGCGCAGGCTCGCCACCTGGATCTCGGAATCGAAATGCCCGATGTTGCAGACGATGGCGCGGTCCTTCATGGCGCGCATGTGGTCGAGCGTGATGACGTCGACATTGCCCGTGCAGGTGACGAAGATGTCGCCCTTGGGCGCCGCCTGTTCCATGGTCACCACCTCGAAGCCCTCCATCGCGGCCTGCAGGGCGCAGATGGGGTCCACTTCGGTGACCAGGATGCGGCAGCCGGCGCTGCGCAGGGATTCGGCCGATCCCTTGCCGACGTCGCCGTAGCCGGCGACCACGGCGACCTTGCCGGCCATCATCACGTCGGTCGCCCGCCTGATGCCGTCGACCAGGCTCTCGCGGCAGCCGTACTTGTTGTCGAACTTCGACTTGGTGACCGAGTCGTTGACGTTGATGGCGGGGAACTGCAACCGGCCCTCCGCGGCCATCTGGTAAAGGCGGTGCACGCCCGTGGTGGTTTCCTCGGTGACGCCGCGGATGGCGGCGGCGATCCGGCCGTACCAGCCCGGCTTCTCGGCAAGGCGTTTGCCGATCGCCGCGAACAGCACTTCCTCTTCCTCGTTGCCGGGATTGGCGAGGACGGAGGCATCCTTCTCAGCCTGCATGCCGAGGTGGACCAGCAGCGTGGCGTCGCCGCCGTCGTCGAGGATCATGTTGGGGGTGCCGCCGTCCGCCCACTCGAAGACGCGATGGGTGAAATCCCAGTATTCCGAAAGCGATTCGCCCTTGTACGCGAACACCGGAACGCCGGCCGCCGCAATTGCCGCCGCCGCGTGGTCCTGGGTCGAGTAGATGTTGCACGACGCCCAGCGGAGGTCGGCGCCCAGCGCCTTCAGGGTCTCGATCAGCACCGCCGTCTGAATGGTCATGTGCAGCGATCCGGCGATGCGGGCGCCCTTGAGCGGCTGCCGCCCGGCGAATTCCTCGCGTACCGCCATCAGGCCGGGCATCTCGGTCTCGGCCAGGTCGATTTCCTTGCGGCCCCAGGCGGCCAGCGTGATGTCGGCGACTTTGTAGTCAACGGAACCCATGAACACTCACTCCAACCTGTTGATCGCCGGCCGCCCATCCGCCGCCGGAACCGTTTCCGGTGGCGGGACGACCAGGAGATGAGGGTTATAAAGATATCTTTATATGATTTTCAAGCCAAAGCGTTGAAATCGTCGAGCAGGGTGGCGATGCGCCCGCTGTCCACCTGGTCCATGATGATGCGGGCCCGCTGGGTCGCCGCGTCGAGGTCGAGCGCGCGGATGCATTTCTTGACCCGGGGCACGTTGGCCGGCGCCATCGACAGGTTGCGGAAGCCAAGGCCGAGCAGCAGCGCGGTGAAACGGGGGTCGCCCGCCATTTCGCCGCAGATGCTGACCGGGATGCCGGCCCGCAAGGCCGCCTCGCCGGCGCCCTGCATCAGGCGGAGCACGGCGGGATGCAGCGGGTCGAACAGGGAAGCCACCTGTTCATCGGCGCGATCGGTGGCCAGCGTGTACATGATCAGGTCGTTGGTCCCGATGGCGAAGAAATCGCTGAGGCGGGCCAGGGCGTCGGCGGCCAGGGCGGCGGCCGGAACCTCGATCATCACGCCGCAGGGTGGCAGCGGCCGGGGAATCTTCACCCCCTCGCGCCGAAGCCGGCGGGCCACCCGTTCCAGCCGGTCGCGGGCCCGGCGGACTTCCGAGCAGGCGGTGACCATCGGCAGCAGGATTCGGATCGGCCCGTGGGCCGCTGCGCGCAGAATGGCCCGGAACTGGGTCTCCAGGATGTCCACCCGGGACAGCGAGAGGCGGATCCCGCGCATGCCCAGGGGGGAAGCGACGCTTTGCCCGAAGTTGCCGACCAGGGCGTCGGAGATCTTTTCGCCGCCGATGTCGAGCGTGCGGATGGTGACCGGCCGGCCGTTCATGGCCTCGACGATTTGACGCAGCTCCTGGTACTGGTCCTCCTCGCCGGGGATGTCGTCGCGGTTCATGAACATGAACTCGGTGCGCAAAAGGCCGATGCCGATGGCGCCCGATTGCTTGACCATGCCCATCTCGAGGGGCAGCTCGACATTGGCCTGCAATGTGATGGGGGTTCCATTGCGGGTAACCGCCGGCTGGCGGCGCAGGCGAACCAGCAGGCGCTTTTCCGCCGCCCGTTCCTCGCGGCGCTTGACATAAACGGCCAGGGTGGCCGGCGTCGGGTTGACGACGATGTGGCCGGTGGTGCCGTCGATGACCAGGGTGTCGCCGGTCCGCACGTGCCTCAGCAGGTCGGGCACGCCAAGCACGGCGGGGATGGACAGCGCGCGGGCCATGATCGCGGTGTGCCCCTCGGCGCCGCCGAGGGCGGCGACGGCACCGGCGATGCGCTGCGGCTGCATGCGCGCGGTATCGGCCGGCGTCAACTCGCCGGTCACCACGATGCTGCCCTTTGGAAGGCCGGAAACCGTTGTCTCCGGGGCCCTGATCAGATTGCGGATGAGCCGCGAGCCGACGTCGCGGATATCGGCGACGCGGGCGGTGATGTAGGGATCGTCGATCGCCGCGAAGCTGTCGGCGATGGCGGCGACCTCGGCCTCGACGGCCGCCTCGGCGTTGAGGCGTTCCTCGACGATGCGCCCGTCGACTCCCCTGACCAGCCGCGAGTCCGTCAGCATCTGCAGGTAGGCATCGAACAGCCCGACGATCTCGGCGCTGGCCGAGCCGGGCACCTCGCGGGCCTTGTCCTGGAGCTTGCGGATCTGGCGGCGGGTTCGGGCGACGGCGTCGCGGAATCGACTGCGCTCGGTTTCGGCGTCGCGCGCCGAGATGCGATAGCGGGGAACCGAAACGGCGCCGTCATCCCGCACCTTGGCGGTGCCGATGCCGATGCCGGGAGAAACCCCCAGGCCCTTGAGGTGCTTCTCCTTGCGCTTCTTTCCGGCCTTTGCGCGGGGTCCCTCCACGCCTATTCCTCGAACCTGGCTTCGACCAGCCCGCACAGGGCGGCGGCGGCCTCGGCCGCCTCGGGGCCGCGGGTGGCGATGACGATCTCGCTGCCCGGTCCCGCCGCCAGCATCATCAGTCCCAGAATGGAGCGGCCCGATACGGTCTGGCACCCCTTGCTGACGGTGACGTCGGCCTCGAAGTCGGCGACCAGCTTGACGAACTTGCTTGCCGCCCGCGCGTGCAGGCCGCGCTCGTTGCGGATGACCACCGGATTGACGATCGACGCCTCGCCCGCCGGTCCGGGGCTGCGCTTCGGGTTGGTCATGACTTTTCCTGGGTCAGCAGCTGCGAGGCGATGTTGATGTACTTGCGGCCGGCCTCCTGGGCGCTGACCACGGCCTTGGCCAGCGGCTCGCTGGTGCGAACGCTGGCCAGCTTGATGAGCATCGGCAGGTTGACGCCGGCGATCACCTCGACGTGCGTCTTGTCCATGATGGAAATGGCCAGGTTGGACGGCGTGCCCCCGAACATGTCGGTCAGCAGGACAACGCCCTCGCCCTCGTCCGCCTTCGTCGCGCTGTCCAGGATCTGGGTGCGGCGCTCCTCCATGTCGTCGTCGGGGCCGATGCCGATCGCCGTGACGTTGGTCTGCGGCCCAACGACATGTTCGAGCGCGGCCACCAGTTCTTCGGCCAGACGGCCGTGGGTCACGAGCACCATTCCGATCATGTGTCGAGTGGTCCTTGCATCCGAGTTGCCGTCCTTACCTATTACGCCTTGGCCGTCACGTCCAGGGTTCGATGGCCGGCCGGCAGGCCCAACTCGCGGTGACCCAGGTGGACGCCGATCCCCTGCTCGCTCAGCCATACCGCCAGCCGTTCGGCCACGAACACCGAGCGGTGCCGGCCGCCGGTGCAGCCGATGGCGATCGTCAAGTAGCTCTTTCCTTCCGCCGCGTAGCGCGGCAACAGCGGCCCGACCAGCCGACACAAATTTCCGAAGAACCCGGCGAAGTCGGCGTCCGCGGTAATGAACTCGGCGACCGCCCCGTCGCGTCCGGTCAGCGGCCGCAGGGCGGGATCATAATGGGGATTGGCCAGGAAACGCACGTCGAAAACGAGGTCGGCCTCACGCGGGATGCCTTGCCGGAAGGAAAAGGAGGTGACGAAGACCGCCAGCGCCGGCTTGTCGCCGAGGCCGAAATGGCCGTCGAGAAGGCGTTTGAGATCGCCCAGCGGCAGGCGGCTGGTGTCGATGACGATGTCGCTGCTGGCGCGCGCCGGAGCCAACAGCTGCCGTTCGTGGGCGATGCCGTCCTGGATCGGCCGGTCGACGGCCAGCGGATGGCGATGGCGGGTCTCGGCGTAGCGCCGGGTCAGTTCGTCGTCGTCGCAATCGAGGAACAGCACTTCCACGGCAAGCTCGTCGTCGGCCCGCAGGCGATCGATCTCGCCGGCAAAGGCTTCCGCCACGAAGTCGCGGGTGCGGATGTCGATGCCGACGGCGAGCGCCCGATGGAACTCCCGGGCGTCCAGGGTGTACTGCCCCGGCAGCACGAGATTGCCGAGCAGCGACAGCGGTAGATTGTCGACCGCCTCGTAGCCGAGATCCTCCAGCGCCTTGAGGGCCGACGTCTTGCCGGCCCCCGACATGCCGGTCACCAGCAGCACGCGGCGCGCCGTCGCGGGGGGGGCCCGGCGATTATTGGCGGCGGCCATGACCGGACATTCCCTGGCTCATGAAATCCACGACACCGTCCCTTTCAACGCCGCCACGGCGAAACGGATCTTGGCGACGGCCGATGGTTCGAAGGGCCACACCCGCAAAAGCGGCACGCCAACTCCCATATAGTCGCAGGAGGCGGGTTGGGGAAGCCGTTCGATCCCGTGCCGCTCGACCAGGTCGACGACGAGGCCGACCCGGACCTCGGCCAGGGCGGCCATGCGAAGGATGCCGACGCCGCGTACTTCGAGGAGCCCGGCGATGGCCGCCGGGGCGCGGGCGAGAAGGGCGCCGCCGCGGGGGGCGAGGTCAACCCGGTCGTCGGCGACGAGCCGGGCGCCCTGATCGATGAGGCGGGCGGCCAGATCCGACTTGCCGCTTCCCGACGCCCCGCGGATAAGAACGCCGAGGCCGTCCACAGCGACGCAGGAGGCATGTACCTGTTCCATGGCATCGCAGGGTGGAACCGGAGACGGGTCCTGTCAATCGTCCGCCTGGGCGTGGCGGAGGGGGCGCCGTCGTCAGAGGGTGGGCAGGTGCACGACGAAGCGGGCGCCCAGCGTCCGCCCGGCCTCGTCGAGCCGGTTCTCCGCCCATATGCGGCCGCCGTGCGCCTCGACGATCTGCTTGGAGATGCTCAGCCCGAGGCCGGAGTGGGTGCCGAACTGTTCGCCTTCCGGACGCTCGGAATAGAAGCGCTCGAAGATGTCCCGCTCCGTGCCCGCCGGAATGCCCGGCCCCTCGTCGACGATGGCGACCTCGACGGCGCCGGGCCGTTCCTCGATCTGAACGACGATCTTGCCGCCGGGCGGGCTGAACGACACGGCGTTGGCGATCAGGTTGCGGAACACCTGGACCAGCCGCCCCTCGATTCCCCTGACCCGGAACTCGCGGCCGGGCGGAACGTCGAGCGAGAGGGTCGGCCCGTCGCCCCGGGTCGATTCCTGGATGTCGACCACCACGCCCAGAAGCCCGCTCAGGTTGACCGTTTCCAGCTCGGCCCGCGACAGTTCGGCGTCCAGGCGCGAGGCGTCCGATATGTCGGAAATCAGGCGATCAAGGCGTCTGACGTCGTCCTGGATGATGCCCATCAGCTTGTGCTGTTGGGCGGGATCCGTCACCCGCGATATTGTTTCGACAGCGGAATGAAGGCTGGAGAGCGGGTTCTTGATTTCGTGGGCGACGTCGGCGGCGAAGCCCTCGATGGCGTCCATCCGCTGCCACAGCGCCTCGGTCATTTCGTTCAGCACCTGGGCGAGTTCGCCGATTTCGTCGTCCCGGCCGGGGAAGGTGGGGATGACGACGCTGCGGTTGCGGGCGTGGCGCACGCTTTCTGCGGCGTCGGCCAGCCGGCGGATCGGCCGGCCGATGGTGCCGGCCAGATACAGCGACAGCAGGACCGTGACGGTCAGCGCCACGGCGAACACCTTGAGGATGTCCAGCCGCACCTCGTAGAGCGCGTCGTCTATGCCCCGCGAATCCGCCGACAGCATGAGGGCGCCCAGGACGTGCTTGTAGCGCTGCACGGGGGCGGCGACGCTGAGCAGCATGCCGCGCTCGGTCGCCCGGACGGCCTGGCCGAGGTCCCCGTTCAGCGCCGCCGTCACTTCGGGGTAGTCGACGGCGTGCTGGACCGAGTTTTCATGGTATTCGGGCAACGGCTCGAATCCGGGGATCAGCGTGACCAGGAAATCGTAGGCGGCCAGAAGCGTCCCGATGGGGCCGGACCTGTCGTCGGGCGGCGGCAACTCCTCGACCTGGACCATGCCGCCCGGCCCGAAAAGCATGCGGCTGTCGACGATGAGAACGCCGTCGGCGCCGAACAGCCGGGCCCGGGCGCCGGTCGGCTCGACCAGCCGACGGACCATCTGGCGGGCCTCGGGAGGCGACAGCGCCTGATGGCGGATGCTCGGCTCCGACGACCTGACGACGACCGCCCCCTCGCCGATGGCGGCCGCCGACATCTCGGCCTGCTTGCCGAGGGCGGCCAGTTCGGCGGCGATCAGGTTCTGGCGATACTCGCCCAGATACAAGAGGCCCGCCACCAGAACGCCGAGGGCCACGAGATTGAGGGCCAGGATCCGCCGCGTGATGGGCGAAACGGCGCGCCGTCGCGGCTTCTTGCTGTCCGTCCCCCAGGAGGCCACGATCCCGTCAACCTTGCCGGTAGCGGTAGCCGACGCCGTAAAGGGTTTCGATCTCGGAGAAGTCGGGATCGATGTCCTTGAACTTCTTGCGCAACCGCTTGATGTGGCTGTCGATGGTCCGGTCGTCCACGTAGATGTTCTCGCCGTAGGCGGCGTCGATCAGCTGGTCGCGGGTCTTGACGTGGCCCGGCCGGCGAGCCAGGGCCTGGAGCAGCAGGAACTCGGTGACCGTCAGGTTCACCGGCCGGCCATGCCACGTGCACATGTGGCGGACGGCGTCCATGTTCAGGGGGCCCCGCTCGAAACAGTCCTCGCCGCCGGCGCCCGGCGCGGCGTCGCTTTGAAAGCGGCGCAGAACGGCGCGGATCCGCTCGATGAGGAGGCGCTGGGAGAACGGCTTCTTGATGTAGTCGTCCGCCCCCATCCTGAGACCCATCATCTCGTCGATCTCGTCGTCCTTCGACGTCAGGAAGATGACCGGAAGGCTTCCCTTCTGGCGGAGTCGCTCCAGCAACTCCATGCCGTTCATGCGCGGCATCTTGATGTCGAGAACCGCGAGATCGACCGGCCGCTGCTCGATGCCGTCCAGGGCCTCGTAGCCGTCGCGGTAGGTATGGACGATGAAGCCCTCGGCCTCCAGCGCCATGGAAACCGAAGTGAGGATATTGCGGTCGTCATCGACCAATGCGACGGTTTGCGGCACGGCAGGCCCCCCCCTTCTCTGCGATCCGCGCCGGCCGCAACCGCTGTCCAGACGGCTGGGGTGGGCGCTTGAGCACGATATGGATGCGTGTTTGTGGCGAAATTATAGCAAAATCAACGTCCTTGTGGTATGGGCGCGGTGCCTCTCCCGGCCTTCCGATCGGGCGCCGGGCGGCCGCGTCGATCGGGGCCGTCGCAAAAAATCGGCACAGCGGCCTCGCTTTTTTTGTCGGCCGACATGATATTTCTAATGCGTTGTCCCGCAATTTTGCGTAAATAGCCGCGGTCGGGTTTGCGCATGCGGGCCGCCACCGGCGGTCGGCCGGGCTGAGATGCTCACCAAAGAACAAGAAGCTTGACACCGGGACATCGACTGAATGGCGCCGGCCTGCCTTGTGGGCAGCTTGCCAACGAGAGACGGCGCATGGGGTACAGGGATTCCCCCTCAACGGAAGGAGAATCATACAGTGCAGGAATTTGGACCTTTTGTAAGCCCTTACGGGTTGAAGAACCACGGAATTCAGAACTTCGGGATGGCCTTCTGGAACTTCCCGACGCCGGCTCTCTACGAGCAGGCGATTCGCCGCGGCGAGGCCACGCTGGCCCACGGCGGGGCGCTGGTCACCCGAACCGGCCACCACACCGGGCGCTCTCCCAACGACAAGTTCGTCGTCGACGAGCCCGACAGCCGCGAGTCGGTTTGGTGGGGCAACGTCAACCGGCCGATGACCGAGGCGCAGTTCGACGGTTTGCACCGGCGGATGCTGGCCTACCTTCAGGGCCGCGACATCTTCATCCAGGATTGCTTCGCGGTGGCCGATCCCGAACTGCGTTTCCCGATCCGCGTCATCACCGAGACCGCGTGGCACAACTTGTTCGCCCGCAACATGTTCTTCTGGGCGTCGCGCGAGGACGTCAAGACCTTCCAGCCCGAGTTCACCGTCATCCAGGCGCCCCGCTTCCACGCGGAGCCGGAGACCGACGGCACCCGGTCGGGCGTCTTCATCGTCGTCCATTTCGGCAAGCGCCTCATCCTCATCGGCGGCACCAGTTATGCCGGCGAAATCAAGAAGTCGGTCTTCAGCGTGCTGAACTACATGCTGCCGGCGAAGGGCATTCTGCCCATGCACTGCTCGGCCAACCAGGGCGCGAACGGCGAGACCGCCATCTTCTTCGGCCTGTCGGGCACGGGCAAGACCACCCTTTCGGCCGACAGCTCGCGCACCCTGATCGGCGACGACGAGCATGGCTGGGGGCCGAAGGGCGTCTTCAACTTCGAGCATGGCTGCTATGCCAAGGTCATCAACCTCAGCCCCACGGCGGAGCCTGAGATCTTTGCGACGACCAAGCGGTTCGGCACCATCCTCGAGAACGTGATGATGCATATGGACGAGCGCCGCCTCGACCTCAACGACGGCTCGCTGACCGAGAACACCCGGGCGTCCTACCCGCTGTCGCACATCCCCAACGCCTCGGCGAGCGGGGTGGGCGGCCATCCGAAGAACATCATCATGCTGACCTGCGACGCCTTCGGCGTTATGCCGCCGGTGAGCAAGCTCACCCCCGAACAGGCCATGTACCACTTCCTGTCGGGCTACACCGCCAAGCTGGCCGGCACCGAGGCCGGGGTGAAGGAGCCGCAGGACGTTTTCTCGACCTGCTTCGGCGCCCCCTTCCTGCCGCGCAAGCCCACCGTCTATGCCGATCTGCTCGGCAAGAAGATGGCCGAGCACAACGCCCGCTGCTGGCTGGTCAACACCGGCTGGAGCGGCGGCGGCGTCGGCGTCGGCGAGCGCATCCGGATCGCCTACACGCGGGCCATGGTGAACGCCATCCTCGACGGCAAGCTGGACGACGCGCCGATGACCAAGGACCCCAACTTTGGGGTCATGGTGCCACAGTCCTGCCCGGATGTGCCGGCCGAAATCCTGATGGCCCGCAACACCTGGAAGGACAAGGGCGCCTATGACGCCACGGCGCGCGACCTGACCCGCCGCTTCGCCAAGAACTTCAAACAGTTCGAGGGCGAGGTGGACGAGAAGATCCGCGCGGTCGCGATCCGGCCCGCCGACTGAGCCGGTCGCGCCTGGCGACGATGGGTTTCCCGACAGCCGGGTCGGACTTGTCCGACCCGGCTTTTTCCTGTTCAATTTCCCGACGTCCGCCGGCCACGGAAGGGATGGGGCTGATGGAAGGGCTGGGAACCGTCTTCGGGGTCATCGCGCTGCTGGTCGCCCTGGCGGCGTTGTGGTTCGTCAACGACGTGGTCAGGCGGATCGAGCGCCAGAACCAGCAGTTTCTGGACGCCCACCTTCGCGGCCTGCGCGAGGCGATCGAGGGCTGCGCGGCGAAACTGGGTGGGCTGGAGCGCAAAGCCGACGACGCGGCGGGCCGGATCGCCGACGTCCAGAAAAAGGGCGAGGCGCTGGACAAGGTGCAGAACGACCACGATGGGCAGTTGAAGGCGCTACGCGACGAGATGGAAAGACTGCATCGGCAGGGGGAGCCTCGGTAGCGGCCGCCGGCCGGCGGTCGGGCCGATTGACCGGCCGGCCGGGGCCGGGAAAGCGCCCATTGCCCAACCGAAAAATGTGATGGCCGCGGTCCCTTTAAATCATTGATGACGATACCATCTGTCGAGGGGGGCCCACGGACCGGTGCGCCGTGTGGGAAGGACGCCTCGGGGCAGAACCACTTTTGCGAACAGCCGACGCCAGGCCAACGGCCGGAATGCTCCCGGAAGGCGGACATCCGTGCCTTCGCGACCCGGCCCCTTCTTGAAAGAAGGTTTGCCTGGAAACGGCCGTCGCGCAATTTTTGGGCTTGGTTGAAACGCTCGACCCATGTAAAGAGCACCGCCGGCAATGGCCGTAACGGAGTGAGTGCGATGACGTTTGCCGCCTTTCCCGAAAGACAAGGCCTCTATGATCCCCGCAAGGAGCACGATTCGTGTGGAGTCGGGTTCGTCGTCGACATAAAAAACCGCAAGAGCCACGCCATCGTCAGCGACGGCCTGCAGATCCTCGTCAACCTTGATCATCGCGGCGCCGTCGGCGCCGATCCCAAGGCCAGCGACGGCGCGGGCATCCTGACGCAGATCCCGGACCGCTTCTTCCGGGAGGAATGCGCCAAGCTCGGCTTCGACCTGCCGCCGCTCGGAGAGTATGCCGTCGGCATGCTGTTCCTGAGCCAGAACGCCGAAACCCGGGCCCGCCACGAGGCGACCATCAAGCGGGTGTACGAGGCCGAGGGCCAGAAGGTGCTGGGCTGGCGCGACGTGCCGGTGGATCCGTCCTGCCTGGGCTACAGCGTCAAACGCAACATGCCCTTCATCCGCCAGGTGTTCGTTGCCCGCGGCGGCAACTGCCCCGATCAGGACGCCTTCGAGCGCAAGCTGTTCGTCGCGCGCAAGCAGGCCCACCACGCCATCTGGGACTACGAGGTGAACCACTCGGAATCGCGCCTCTACATTCCCAGCTTCTCGTCGCGCACGGTGCTCTACAAGGGCATGCTGATGGCCAACGCCATCGACGTCTTCTATCCCGATCTCAAGGACGAACGCTTCGAGTCCGCCCTGGCCCTGGTTCACCAGCGGTTTTCCACCAACACCTTCCCGTCCTGGGAACTGGCCCAGCCGTTCCGCTACCTCTGCCATAACGGCGAGATCAACACGCTGCGCGGCAACATCAACTGGATGCTGGCCCGGCGCCACAACATGAAGTCCGAGATCCTGGGCGACGACCTGGAGAAGCTGTGGCCGCTGATCGGCGACGGCAACTCGGACTCGGCCACCTTCGACAACTCGCTCGAACTACTGGTCGCCGGCGGCTATTCGCTGGCCCACGCCATGATGCTGATGATCCCCGAGGCGTGGGACAACAACCCGCTGATGAGCAAGCAGCGCAAGGCCTTCTATGAATATTACGCGGCCCTCATCGAGCCGTGGGACGGCCCCGCCGCCGTCGCCTTCACCGACGGCCGCCAGATCGGCGCCACGCTGGACCGCAACGGCCTGAGGCCGGCCCGTTACGTGGTGACCGACGACGACCGGGTGATCATGGCCTCCGAGGTCGGCGTGTTGCCGATCGCCGAGGAGCGGATCGTCAAGAAGTGGCGCCTGCAGCCGGGCAGGATGTTCCTGATCGACCTGGAAGAAGGCCGCATCGTCGACGACGACGAGATCAAGGACAGCCTGGCTTCGGCCAAGCCCTACCGGCAGTGGCTCAAGTCCACCCAGATCCACGTCGAGGATCTGCCGACCGAAGTGGCGGCGATGGCTCCCGACGCCGGCGTTCTGCTGGACCGCCAGCAGGCCTTCGGCTACTCGCAGGAGGACATCAAGTTCTTCCTGGCGCCGATGGCGGTGGGCGGCCAGGACCCGGTCGGGTCCATGGGCCGCGACATTCCGCTGGCGGTGCTGTCGCGGCGATCGAAATCGCTGTTCGACTACTTCAAGCAGAACTTCGCGCAGGTGACCAATCCGCCGATCGATCCCATCCGCGAGCAGTTGGTGATGTCGCTGGTTTCGCTGATCGGCCCCAGGCCCAATCTGCTCGACCTCGAAAGCGGCGGCAGCCACAAGCGCCTGGAGGTGAAGTCGCCGATTCTCTCCAACGTCGACCTCGAAAGGATCCGCCACATCCACGAAAAGGTGGACAACGCGTTCCGCACCTACACCGTGGACATCTGCTATCTGGCCGATCTCGGCGCCCCCGGCATGGAAGAGGCGGTGCGCCGGGTCTGCGACGACGCCCGGAACAAGGTGCTGGCGGGCTACAACATCATCATTCTGTCCGACCGCCTGATGGACGCCGACCACGTGGCCATTCCCTCGCTGCTGGCCACCGCGGCGGTCCACCACCACCTCATCCGCGAAGGATTGCGCACCGAGGTGGGCCTGGTGGTGGAAACCGGCGAAGCCCGCCAGATCCACGATTTCTGCCTGCTGGGCGGTTACGGCGCCGAGGCGATCAACCCCTACCTGGCGTTCGAGACGCTGTCGGCGCTCCGGCCCGAGCTGTCGGAGGATCAGGACGAAGAGGCGATCCACCACCGTTACGTCAAGGCCGTCGAGAAGGGCGTGCTGAAGGTGATGTCGAAGATGGGCATCTCGACCTTCCAGTCCTATTGCGGCGCCCAGATCTTCGATGCCGTCGGCCTGTCGCAGGACTTCGTCGACGCGTATTTCACCGGAACCGCGTCACGCATCGGCGGCATCGGGCTGGCCGAGGTCGCCGAAGAGACGGTGCGCCGCCACCGCGACGCCTACGGCAACGCGACCGTCCTCAAGGACGCCCTCGACGTCGGCGGCGAACTGGCCTACCGGATACGGGGCGAAGACCACATCTGGACGCCGGAAACCATCGCCAAGCTCCAGCACGCGGTGCGCGCCAACGATCGCAAGCTGTATCGCGAGTATGCCGACCTGGTGAACCAGCAGAGCCAGCGCCTGATGAACCTGCGCGGGCTTCTCGAACTGAAACCGGCGGAGAAGGCGGTGCCGCTCGACGAGGTCGAGCCGGTCTCCGAGATCGTCAAGCGGTTCTGCACCGGCGCCATGTCGTTCGGCTCGATTTCATACGAGGCCCACACCACGCTGGCCATCGCCATGAACCGGCTGGGCGGCCGTTCGAACACCGGCGAGGGCGGCGAGGAGCCGGAGCGCTTCCATCCCCTGGCGAACGGCGATTCCATGCGCTCGGCCATCAAGCAGGTGGCCTCGGGCCGCTTCGGGGTGACCGCCGAATACCTGGTCAACGCCGATGAGATGCAGATCAAGATGGCCCAGGGCGCCAAGCCCGGAGAGGGCGGGCAGCTTCCGGGCCACAAGGTCGACTCGACGATCGCCCATGTCCGCCATTCAACGCCGGGCGTCGGCCTGATCTCGCCGCCGCCCCACCACGACATCTATTCGATCGAGGACCTGAAGCAGCTCATCTTCGACCTCAAGAACGTCAACCCGCGGGGCGCGGTCAGCGTCAAGCTGGTCTCCGAGGTCGGGGTCGGCACGGTGGCCGCCGGCGTCGCCAAGGCGAAGGCCGACGGCGTGCTGATTTCAGGCCACGAGGGCGGCACCGGCGCCAGCCCGCTGACCTCGATCATGCATGCCGGCAGCCCGTGGGAGGTGGGCCTCGCAGAGACCCAGCAGACGCTGGTGCTCAACAATCTGCGCGGCCGCATCGCGGTGCAGGTGGACGGCGGGCTTCGCAGCGGACGGGACGTCGCCATCGGCGCCCTGCTCGGCGCCGACCAGTTCGGCTTCGCCACCGGCGCCCTGATCAGCCAGGGCTGCCTGATGATGCGCAAGTGCCACCTGAACACCTGCCCGACCGGCATCGCCACCCAGGACCCGAACCTGCGCAAGCGGTTCATCGGCAAGCCCGAGCACGTGGTCAATTTCCTGGTGTTCATCGCCGAGGAATTGCGCGAGATCATGGCGACGATGGGCTTCCGCACCGTCAACGAGATGATCGGCCGCGTCGACCGCCTGGATATCCGCAAGGCTGCCGACCACTGGAAGGCGCACGGCCTCGACCTGGCCAGCGTTCTGCATTATCCCGAGGCCGGTCCCGAGGTGGCCCGCTACCGGTGCGAGGACCAGGACCACCAGCTGGAAGGCGCCCTCGACCGCCACCTGATCGAGAAGGCCATGCCGGCCTTGGAGAACCGGGAGCCGGTGATCGTCGAGACGACGCTGCGCAACGTCAACCGCACGGTCGGCGCCATGCTGTCGGGCGAGGTGGCGAAGCGGTACGGCCACAAGGGCCTGCCCGACGACACCATCGTCATCAAGGCGAAGGGCACGGCCGGCCAGAGCCTGGGCGCATGGTTGGCGCACGGGGTCACCATCGAGCTCGAGGGCGACGCCAACGACTACGTCGGCAAGGGCCTGAGCGGCGGCCGCCTGGTGGTGCGCCCGTCCGCCGAAAGCCGGCTCAAGCCCGAGGACAACATCATCATCGGCAACACCGTCCTGTACGGGGCGATTTCCGGAGAATGCTATTTCCGTGGCGTCGCCGGCGAGCGGTTCTGCGTGCGCAACTCCGGCGCCCTTGCGGTGGTCGAGGGCGTCGGCGACCACGGCTGCGAATACATGACCGGCGGGATCGCCGTCATCCTCGGCAACACCGGGCGCAACTTCGCGGCCGGCATGAGCGGCGGCATCGCCTACGTCTTCGACGAGGACGGCACCTTCGAGCGCCGCTGCAACACCGAGATGGTGACCCTTGAGGCGATCCCCGAGGACGAGATGCTGCCCGACACCATCAGCCGCGAGCATCTGTTCGCCGACATGCTGGGGGACGACGCGCCGCGCCTGAAATGGATCCTGAAGCGCCACCTCAACTATACCGGAAGCAAGCGGGCCGGCGAGATCCTGGACAACTGGGAAGACTGCCTGCCCAAGTTCGTCAAGGTGCTGCCGACCGACTATCGGGAGGCGCTGCAGAAGATCCGAATGGGAGGGTTGCGACCGAGAGAGCGGGCGGGCGACAGCCCGCAGGAGGCATGATCATCCATGGGTAAGCCAACCGGATTTGTCGAATTTCGACGGCACGACCATGCGTACGAGCCGGTCAGCGACCGCATCCGCCACTTCGAGGAGTTCATCCTCCCGATGGAGGACAGCGATGTCAGCCGGCAGGGCGCGCGCTGCATGGATTGCGGCATTCCCTTCTGCCACACGGGGTGTCCGATCAACAACATCATCCCCGACTGGAACGACCTGGTGTACCGGAACCGCTGGCGCGAGGCGGCCGACGTGCTGCACTCGACCAACAACTTTCCAGAATTCACCGGACGGGTGTGCCCGGCGCCGTGCGAACAGTCCTGCACGCTGAACCTGAACAGCGAACCCGTGACCATCAAGACCATCGAATGCTCGATCGTCGACAAGGCCTGGAAGGAAGGCTGGATCCGGCCGCAGATTCCGACCCATCGCACCGGCAAGCGGGTGGCCGTCGTCGGCTCCGGCCCGGCCGGTCTGGCCTGCGCCCAGCAACTGGCGCGGGCCGGCCATCGGGTCATCGTGTTCGAGAAGAACGCCAGGGTCGGCGGCCTGCTGCGCTACGGCATTCCCGACTTCAAGATGAACAAGAAGCTGATCGACCGCCGCATGGGCCAGATGCAGGCCGAGGGCGTGCGCTTCCTGCCGGGCGTGCACGTCGGCGTGGGCGTCCCGGCCGAGCGGCTCCTCAAGGAGTACGACGCCGTGGTCCTGGCCGGCGGTTCCGAACGGCCGCGCGATCTGCCGGTGCCGGGCCGCGAGCTGAAGGGCATCCATTTCGCGATGGAGTTTCTGACCCAGCAGAACAAGCGCATCGCCCACGAATACCTGCGCAATCTTGCGCCCATCACCGCCCAGGACAAGCGGGTGATCGTGCTGGGCGGCGGCGACACCGGCTCTGACTGCATCGGCACGTCGGTTCGCCAGGGAGCCCGCTGGGTGACCCAGTTCGAGATCCTGCCGCAGCCGCCGGCCCAGGAAAACAAGTTGATGACCTGGCCCAACTGGCCGTTGAAGCTGATGACCTCGTCGTCCCAGGAAGAAGGCTGCCGGCGCGAATGGACGGTGGCCACCAAGCGTTTCCTGGGCGAGGAAGGGCGCGTCACCGGCCTCGAGGCGGTCCGCGTCGAATGGCGCAAGGACGACGGCGGCCGCATGGTGATGGAAGAGGTTCCGGGCAGCGCCTTCGTGGTCAAGGCCGACCTTGTTCTTCTGGCCATGGGCTTCGTCCATCCCGTCCACGAGGGGATGCTCAAGGAGCTTGGCATCGGCCTCAATGAGCGGGGCAACGTCGACGCCAACACCCAGGACTACCGGACCAGCGTCGACAAGGTGTTCGCCGCCGGCGACATGCGGCGCGGCCAATCCCTGGTGGTCTGGGCGATTCGCGAGGGCCGCCAGTGTGCCCGGGCGGTCGACGAGTACCTGATGGGGACCAGCGTCCTTCCCCGCTAGAAGGCGCGTCCGCCGCGCCGCCCGCCGTTTCCGATCCAAATGGGGCTTGGGAGGGGGGGCGCGCGGTGCTATAAATCCGCAACATGTCGGGGCGTGAAGGCCGTGGATATTCTACATGTTGCGGTGTTGGCCCTCTTCCGCGGGGCCACGGAAGTCTTGCCGGTCGGCTCCTCGGCCGATCTGGCGGCGGTGACCTCGATGGCCGACTGGGCGAGGCGGGGCCCGGCTGTCGACCTTGCCGTTCACCTGGGCGCGCTGGCGGCCGTGGCGGCCTACTTCTGGCGCGACCTGTGGCTCATGGCGGTGGGCGCGGCGCGCTATTTCACCGGTCGACGCGATGCCGAGAACGGGGGCCGTCTGGCCTTCCATCTGGTCATCGCCACGCTGCCCATCATCGCCGCCGTCTTGCTTCTGGAGCGCTACGCGCCGGGCGGCAGGGGCGGCGTTCTGGTGGTCGGCTGGTCGATGCTGGGATTCGGCGTCCTCCTCTTCCTGGCCGATCGGATCGGCATGACCATCCGCCGGGTCGAACACCTGGCGCTGGGTGACGCCGTGGTCATCGGCATCGCCCAGGTGGCGGCCCTGATTCCGGGTGCCGGCCGTGCCGTCGCCGCCATGTCGGCCGCCCGCATCCTGGGGTTGGAGCGGGTCGATGCGGCGCGCTTTTCGATGCTGCTGACGATTCCGGCCCTCCTCGGCCTCGTCGTCGTCGACGGAATGGAACTGGCGGCGCTGCCGGGCACCCACCTGACCGGCGTCGTCGTCATGGCCGCCCTGATCGGCTTCGCGGCGGCGCTGATCGCCATCGCGGTGCTCATGGCGTGGCTCGAGCGCTCGACCTTCGCGCCTTTCGTCGTCTATCGCGTCGCGGTGGGCGGCGCCCTGCTTGCCCTCGGCTACGGCGAGGTCTTCTGAGCGCCCTTCAATAGCCGCGCGTTACGTCCACCAGATGGCGCGGCATTTTTCCCGCCAGCAGGCGCCTGACATCGACGGCGATCTCGGCCGCCGCCGTGCGCGGCGTCGTCTTGCTGGCGACGTGGGGGGTGACGATGATGCCGGGGTGGCGCCAGAACGGGTGCTCCCGTCCCAGCGGTTCCGGGCGGAAGGCGTCGAGCAGGGCCATCGAAAGGTGTCCCGAATCGAGGGCGGAAAGCAGGTCGTCGTCGACGATGTGGCCGCCCCGCGCCAGGCTGATCAGGAAGGCTCCACGCGGCAGCGCCGCCAGGGTCCGCGCGTTGATGATGCCCCGGGTTTCTGCGGTCAGCGGCAGCAGAACGACCAGGATTTCCGTGCGGTTGAGGAAGGCCTCCAACCGGTCCCTCCCGGCGAAGCATTCCACGCCGTCTAGCGCTTTCTCCTGCTTGGCCCATCCGGCCACCGCAAACCCAAGGGCGGCCAACTTGACGGCGGCGTCGCTGCCCAGCGCGCCCAGTCCCATGACGCCCACTCGCCGGTCGGCGGCCTCGGGGTAGCTTATCGGATGCCACTCGGCCCGCTGCTGGAAACCGGCATAACGGTGCAGTCCGCGATGGAAGTGCAGCACCCAGTGGATGGCGAAATGGGTCATGTCGACGCCGAGCAGCGGGTCGACCATGCGGGCCAGCGGGATGTGTCGGGGAAAGGTGGGGTCGCCGAGCAGCGAATCGACCCCGGCCCACAGCGACAGCACCGCCTTGAGATTGGGCAGGCCGGCGAGGACGCCCGGCTCGGGCACCGCGATGACGGCATAGTCGATGTCGGCCGCGTCGCCGACGTCGGGCCACAGCCGGATGTCCTGGTCGGGCAGATGGCCCTTGAGCAGCGGCAGGTAATCCTCGGCATCGCCGGCGTAGGTGCTCATGAACAGGATGGCCATGCGGCGTTTCCCCCGTCTTGTGGTGATGGCGTCGGCGGCGACTTTACGTGGCGACGATGCCGCTGTCATCGGCCCTGAGGTCGAAGGCGGCGGCCATCAGGGCGCGCGTGTACGGTTCTTTGGGATCGGCGAACACGGCGTCGGCCGGGCCGGCCTCGACCACCCGGCCGCGGCGCATGACGACGACGTCGTGGGCCAGCGCGCGCACCACCCGAAGGTCGTGGCTGATGAACACATAGGCGATGCCGTGGCGCCGCTGCAGGTCGCGCAGCAGGTCGACGATCTGCGCCTGCACCGACATGTCGAGCGCGCTGGTCGG
>JAVEYE010000014.1:0-25721 GCA_034003665.1 Rhodospirillales bacterium
CGACACGGTGACGCCGAACGCGCTGATCAACGCGCTGCTCAGGGCGGAGACCGATCTGCTGTGGTTCGGGGGCATCGGCACCTACGTCAAGGCGAGCAGCGAATCCTCGCTCGACGCCGGCGACCGCGCCAACGACGCCGTCAGAGTCAGCGCGCCCGACCTGCGCTGCAAGGTGGTCGGCGAGGGCGCCAACCTCGCCGTCACCCAGCGCGGACGCGTCGAGTTCGCGCTTCGCGGCGGGCGGCTCAACACCGACGCCATCGACAACTCGGCCGGGGTCGACACCTCGGACCACGAGGTCAACATCAAGATCCTGTTGGGCGCGGTCGTCGCCGACGGCGACATGACGCTGAAGCAGCGCAACGAGCTGTTGGCCAGCATGACCGACGAGGTGGCGCTTCTGGTTTTGCGCGACAACTATCTGCAGACCCAGGCCATTTCGCGGGCGACCAGCCAGGGCATCGAGTACCTGGACGACCAGGCCCGCCTGTTGCGCCTTCTCGAGCGCGAAGGCCGGCTGGACCGCGCGGTCGAGTTCCTGCCCGACGACGAGGCCCTGAAGGAGCGCCTCGCCGCCAAGCAGGGGCTGACCCGGCCGGAGACGGCGGTGGTGATGGCGCACGCCAAGATGTGGCTGTACGACGCCCTGCTGGCCTCCGACCTGCCGGACGACCCGCGGCTCCTCAACGACCTCATCCGCTATTTCCCCGAGCCGGTCCAGGGGCCCTACCGCAAGGCCATCGAAAACCACCGGCTGCGCCGCGAGATCATCGCCACCAGCATCACCAACAGCATGGTGAACCGGGTCGGCGGCACCTTCATGATGCGGGTCATGGAGGAAACCGGCATGCCGCCGGCCGAGGTGGCCAGGGCCTACACCATCGTGCGCAAGGTCTTCCTGCTGCGCGACCTGTGGGGCCGCATCGAGGGGCTGGACAACAAGGTGCCGGCGGCCGTGCAGATCGCGATGCTGCACGACATCAACCGGGTGCTCGAACTGGCCACCCTTTGGTTCCTGCGCAACGCCGCCCGGCCGCTCGACATCAACACCCAGGTCGACGCCTTCCGCGGCGGCGTCGCCGCCATCATGGACCACATCGACCAGGCCCTGCCGCCGGCCTACATGGAGGCGCTGATGGGCCGGGCGCAACCGCTGATCGACCAGGGGGTGCCCAAGGAGTTGGCGATCGAGGTGGCGGCCGGGATCAACCTGTTCTCGGCGCTGGACATCGCCCAGCTGGCCGCGGCCCGCAAGATGGACGTGGTGGCGGTCGCCAGGCTGTACTTCACGATCGGCGGCCGCTTGCGGCTGGGCGACCTCCGGCGGGCGGCGGCGGGGCTGAGATCGGAAACCCACTGGCAGAAGCTGGCGATCCGCGCCGTCAGCGACGAACTGTTCGCTCATCAGAAGGCGCTCACCGCCCAGGTGCTCGACGTCGCCGCCAAGGAAAAGGATCCCGAGAAGGCCCTTGCGAAATGGAGCCGGCGCAATCCCGACGTGTTCGCCCGCACCGAGCAGATGCTGGCGGAACTGTGGGCCGCCCAGGTCGATGACCTTGCCATGATCCAGGTGGCCAGCCGCCAGCTCAAGGCGCTGGCCGGCCCGGCCGGCGCCTAGCGCGCCTGGATGGCGGCGGTCGATTCCCGGAAGACAGGGCGCGGGGCATCCCCCCGCGCCCTCATTTCCTGGTGCCTCTACGACTGGGCCAACTCGGCCTTCCCGACGGTGGTCACCACCTTCGTCTTCGCGGCCTACTTCACCAAGGCCGTGGCCGACGACGCGGTGACCGGCACCTCGCAGTGGGGGGTCGCCATGAGCCTGTCGGGCCTGGCCATCGCCGTGGCCGGGCCGGTGCTGGGGGCGATCGCCGACCGCGGCGGGCGGCGCAAGCCGTGGATCGCCGTCTTCACCGCGCTCTGCGTGACGCTGACCGCGCTCCTGTGGTTCGCCCGGCCCGATCCCGCCTTCGCGCTGTACGCCCTGGTGCTGGTGGCCTCGGCCAATTTCGCCTTCGAAATGGGCGGCGTCTTCTACAACGCCATGCTGCCCGGCTTGGCGCCGCACGGCCGGTTGGGCCGGCTTTCCGGCTGGGCCTGGGGCGTCGGCTATGCGGGCGGGCTGGCCTGCCTGGTGGTGGCGCTTGCCGGCTTCGTGCAGGCCGACGATCCGTGGCTCGGCCTCGATCGCGACGCCGCCGAGCACGTGCGGGCGACGGCGCCGCTCGTCGCCCTGTGGTTCGCCCTCTTCTCGCTGCCCCTCTTCGCCTGGACGCCGGACGTCCCGGCCACCGGCGTCGGCCTGGCCGAGGCGGCCAGGCGGGGCGTCGCCACCCTGGCCGGCACCCTCAGGCGCATCGGCGACTACCGCACGATCGCCCGCTTTCTGCTGGCCCACATGCTTTATGCCGACGGCCTCAACACGCTGTTCGCCTTCGGCGGCATCTACGCGGCCGGCACCTTCGGCATGGCGTTCTCCGAGATCATCGTCTTCGGCATCGGCCTCAATGTTACCGCCGGGCTGGGGGCCGCATTGTTCGCCTGGGCGGACGACGCGGTGGGGCCGAAACGCACGGTGCTGGTGTCGGTGGCCGGACTGGCCGGCTTCGGCACCGTGCTGGTGCTGATCGATTCGGTGACCCTCTTCTGGATTTTCGGGCTCGGGCTCGGCGTCTTCGTCGGCCCGGCCCAGGCGGCCAGCCGTTCATTCATGGCCCGGCTGGCGCCGCCCCATCTGCGGGCCGAGATGTTCGGCCTCTACGCGCTTTCCGGCAAGGCCACCGCGTTCGTCGGCCCCGCCCTGCTGGCCTGGGCGACGGCGGCGGCGGGCAGCCAGCGCTGGGGCATGGCCACCATCCTCGGCTTCTTCATCATCGGCGGCCTGCTGCTGCTGGCCGTCGAGGAACCGGCGGGGCATGGCGAGGTCGGGTGACCGGGCCGACGCCGCCGCGAACCCGTCGCGGCCGGGCCGCTCTCCGGGGTGACAGCGCCGCCCGACCGGCGGTCCCGGATCCCGCCTAGTGGCGGAAGTGGCGCATGCCGGTGAAGACCATGGCCAGGCCCTTGTCGTCGGCCGCCTTGATAACCTCCTCGTCGCGCATCGAGCCGCCCGGCTGGATCACCGCCGTCGCCCCGGCTTCCGCCGCCGCCAGCAGGCCGTCGGCGAACGGGAAGAAGGCGTCGGACGCCACCACCGAGCCGATGGTGCGGGGCTGCGGCTCGCCCGCCGCGGCCGAGGCCTCTTTCGACTTCCAGGCGGCGATGCGCGCCGAATCGACCCGGCTCATCTGCCCGGCGCCGCCGCCGACCAGGGCGCCGTCCTTGACGTAGACGATGGCGTTGGACTTGACGTGCTTGCAGATGGCGAAGGCGAACAGCAGGTCCTTCATCTCCTGTGCGCTTGGCGCCCGCTTGGTGACCACCTTGAGGTCGGCGGACGTCACCGCGTCGTCGCGGGTTTGCAGCAGGTAGCCGCCGGAAAGCGAGCGAAGGGTCATGCCGGGCGCCTTGGGGTCGGGCAGGCCGCCGGTCTCGAGCACCCGCAGGTTCTTCTTGGAGGCGAGGAGCTGGCGGGCTTCGGCGCTGATTTCCGGCGCGATCACCACTTCGGCGAACAGCTTGGCGATCTCTTCGGCGGTGGCGCCGTCGAGCGGCCGGTTCAAGGCCACGATGCCGCCGAACGCGCTGACCGGGTCGCAGGCCAGGGCCTTGAGGTAGGCCTCCTTGACCGAGGCCCCCTGGGCGCAGCCGCACGGGTTGGCGTGCTTGATGATGGCGCAGGCGGTTTCGTCGAACTCGGCGACCAGCTCGAAGGCGGCGTCGGTGTCGTTGTAGTTGTTGAAGCTCAGCTCCTTGCCCTGGAGCTGGGTGGCGGTGGCCACCCCGGGGCGGGCGTCGCCGCCGATGTAGAACGCGGCCTGCTGGTGCGGGTTCTCGCCGTAGCGCAGCGTCTGCTTGAGTTCTCCGGCGAAGGCGGCGCGCTTGGGGAAAGGCTCGTTCAGAACCTTCGCAAACCAGCCCGAGATGGCGGCGTCGTAGACGGCGGTGCGGGCATAGGCGGCGGCGGCCAGCGTCTTGCGGAATTCCAGCGTGGTGGCGCCGCCGTTGGCCTTCATCTCTTCCATCACCGCGCCGTAGTCGGCGGCATCCACCACCACGGTCACGAATTCATGGTTCTTGGCGGCGGCGCGGATCATGCCGGGGCCGCCGATGTCGATGTTCTCGATGCAGGTCTCATAGTCGGCCCCCTTGGCCACCGTCGCCTCGAAGGGGTAGAGGTTGACCGCCAGCAGGTCGATGGGGGCGATGGCATGCGCCTTCATCGCCGCTTCGTGCCCGGCATTGCCGCGAATGGCCAGCAGGCCGCCGTGGATCTTGGGGTGCAGGGTCTTGACCCGGCCGTCCATGATCTCGGGAAAGCCGGTGTGGTCCGACACCTCGGTGACCGGCACGCCGGCGGCGGCGAGGGCCTTGGCGGAGCCGCCTGTCGACAGGATTTCGACGCCGGCCTCGGCCAGAAACTTGCCGAACTCGACCAGTCCGGTCTTGTCGGAAACGGAAATCAGGGCGCGGCGGATGGGGCTCGACATGGGATTCCTCCAGGCTCGTCTTGTTGGTCGCGGGGGGCGGGATCAGGGGTCGGACCGGCGCCGTTTCGGGGCAGGGCGGGTCCTTGATATTCGGGAACCAGGGTTCTCACGATGGTGCCGACGGCATCGGCGTCGGCCTGCGCGCAGGCCGTGGCCAGCGCCTTGACGGCGCTGCGGATCTCGTCGGCATCGGCGGTCCGCGGCGCCGCCGCCAGGACGCCCCGGTACGCGGTCGGCACCAGGGACTCGCCGGAATGAAACAGCTCCTCGTACAGCTTCTCGCCCGGGCGCAGGCCGACCACCTCGATCTTGATGTCGTCGTCGGGCTTCAACCCGGCCAGGCGGATCATCTGGCGCGCCAGGTCGAGGATCTTCACCGGCTGGCCCATCTCGAGCACGAAGATGCGCCCGGCGTGTTGGGCGCTGGCCACCCCCAGGGCGGAGGCTTCGAGCACCAATTCGACGGCCTCGCGGATGGTCATGAAGTAGCGCGTCATCTCGGGGTCGGTGATGGTCAGCGGCCCGCCGGCGGCGAGCTGGCGCTGGAACAGCGGCACCACCGAGCCGGTCGAACCCAGCACGTTGCCGAACCGTACCGTCACGAACCGGGTGCCCCCGCCCTCGCCGCGCCGAAGGTCGAGGGACTGGCATACCTGTTCGGCGATGCGCTTGGTGGCGCCCATGACGTTGGTGGGATTCACCGCCTTGTCGCTGGAAATCAGCACCATCACCGCCACCCCGGCGGCGCGGCAGGCCTCGGCGACGTTGGCGGTGCCGATGACGTTGGTCATCAGGCCCTCGAACGGGTTGATCTCGACCAGCGGCACATGCTTGAGGGCGGCGGCGTGGAAGACCAGCTCGGGCCTGGCCTCGGCGAACAGGCCGTCGAGACGGTCCCGGTCGCGCACGTCGGCGATGACGGCGCGGCGGGGAAGCGCCGGATGCCTTTCGCCGATCTCGAGGTCGATCTGGTAGAGCTGGAATTCCGAACTGTCGAGCAGCGCCACCTCGGCCGGGTCGAAACCGCAAACCTGGCGGACCAGCTCGCTGCCGATGCTGCCGCCGGCGCCGGTAACCAGGACGCGGCGCCCGGCGATCAGTCCCCGCATGGCGTCGCGGTCGAGCGGCATCTGCGGCCGGCCCAGCAGGTCCTCCACCGCGATCGGCTTGATTTCGACCTTGTCCTCGATGCCCGACTTGAAGTCGGTGAGGCTGGGAATGCGGGCCAGGGTCAGGCCCAGGGCGTGGGCCTCGTCCAGCAGCTGGCGGACCCGGGCGCCGTCCATCTGCTCGTCGGTCAGCACCAGGCGCTGCGGGCGCTTGCCCCGCTTCGCCAGGCGATCGACCACCGAGGCCAATTCGTCGGTGGTGCCGGCCACCTCGATTCCGTGGATGACCCTTCCCACCCGGGTGTTGCGCTCGGCGACGATGCCGACGACCCGATAGGCGCCGTCGCGCTGCCGCGAAACGGCGCGGATGAACAGCTCGGCCCCGTCGCCCGATCCCACCAGAAGGACCGGGATGCGGTGCAGCCCCTTGGCCTCGCGCTGCAGGTCGATGCGGCCGTCTCGATAGAGACGGTAGAGGAAGCGGGGTCCGCCCAGCAGCGCCATGAGGACGAACCAGTTGATGAAGGGCAGCGAGCGCGGCAGGCCGTCGAGACGCGTCCACATGAACATCACCGCCAGGAAGACCAGGATCACCAGCGTGGCCGCCCGCGTGATGGCCATCAGGTCGTTGAGCGAGGCGTAGCGCCAGACGCCCCGATAAAGCCCCATGAACCTGAAGACGATGGCGGCGATCAGGGCGAACGTCACGGTTCCCTGGATCAGCACCTCGGACGGGAAGAAGACGATGAGGTCGCCGACCCTGAGGTAGATGGAGACGACGAACGCCACCGCCGCCATCACGATGTCGTGGGCATAGGCGATCGTGGCCCGGGAGATGATCTTGGTCAGCATCGCGCGGTCTGGTCGAACTCCTTGACGGCGGGATGACGGCCTCTTCCGACCGCCGTTTCGCGCAGACCTTCTACCACGAGGCACGGCGGATGCCACGCGCGAATTTGGCGTTTTCGCGGGATGGCGAACCGCGGGGGAGCCGGTCCGCCGGGCTCAGGAAAGCGGTCCCGTCCCGGCCTTGGCGCCGGCGCCCCCCTTCAGGAAGAGCAAGAGGGCGGCGACGACGGCGGCGGCGCCGGCCAGGGCCGGTCCGGCCCATCCCAGGGCCGCCGCCGCGGCGAGAGCGGCCAGAAGGCCGTTGACGACAAGAACGGCGGTCGCCACTCGGGCGTGGCTGGCGCCCTGTTGCACCGCCTGCTGGTAGAAATGCTCGCGGTGCGGCCGCCACACCTTCTCGCCGCGCAGGGCCCGGCGTCCGAGAGTGAGGGTGGCGTCGGCCAGATAATAAAGGGCGACGATGACGGCGGCGGCGGCTTCGCCGTGGGCGGCCGTGGTCAGCAGCAGCCAGCCGATCAGGAAGCCGAGCGGCACGCTGCCGACGTCGCCCAGGAAGATGCGGGCCGGCTGCCAGTTCCACCACAGAAAGCCAAGCGCCGCCGCCGCCAGGGTGAGGCCGAGGGTCGGCAGCGTGGGACCGAGACCGGCCAGGATCGCCACCACGGCGAGGCCGCCGCCGGTCGAGGCCGCCTCGACGCCGCTGAGGCCGTCGATGCCGTCCATGAAGTTGAACAGGTTGATGTACCAGAGCCACAACAGGGCGGCCGCCAGGGTGTCGAGCAATCCCGGCAGCAGGCCTCCGAAAATCGGCCCCGGCGGCACGGCATACAAGGCGACGGCCACGGCCGCGGCTTGGCCCAGCAGGCGCCACGCGGGTGACAGGCCCTTGAGGTCGTCGATCCAGGATAGGACCCCCAGGGCGAGCGCGAGTCCGCACACGGTCAGAATCGGCGGCGCCGCCGCGGCGCCCCAAAGCGTTGCAGCCATCCATGCCGCCAACAGCACCGGGATCACCGCGAGACCGCCGCCGCGCGGCGTCGGCACCCGATGGCTGCTGCGCTCGTTGGGATGGTCGAGGATGGCGCGCCGCCGCAGGACGGCGAGGACAAGCCGGGTCGCCGCCGCAACGGCGGCCAGCACGGCGAGGCAGAGAAAGGCAACGGCAAGCGGCGACATGGTCCGGACTGTAGCGCGAAGTCGGCGTCCTGCCACCGGAAAATGCGTCCCGGGCCCGCGCCGGTTGACAGGCGCCGGCCGGCCCGATAGAGCTTTCGCGGTCCGCAACGAAAGAACCCAACAATGACCGCACCCCGCATCGCTGTCGTCGGCCTCGGTTACGTGGGCATTCCCCTGGCCGTCGCCCTGGCCCGCCATTTTCCGGTGGTCGGCTACGACATCAAATCGAGCCGCGTCGCCGAGCTCAAGAAAGGCATCGACCGCACCGGCGAGGTCGATTCCGCCGTGCTCCGGGCATCGTCGGTGACGCTCACCGACCGGGCCGCCGACATGGCCGGCTCCGACGTGCTGATCGTCACCGTGCCGACCCCGGTCGATGCCGACAACCGGCCCGACCTCGGCGCCGTCCGCGCGGCCTGCGAGACGGTGGGCGGCGTGCTGGCCAAGGGGGCCATCGTCGTGCTCGAGAGCACGGTCTATCCGGGCGTCACCGAGGACATCTGCGGGCCGATCCTCGAGAAGGCCTCGGGGCTTGCGTGCGGGCGCGACTTTTTCCTCGGCTACTCGCCCGAAAGGGTCAATCCGGGCGACCGCACCCATACGGTCGAGCGCATCACCAAGGTGGTTTCGGGGCAGACCCCGGAAGTGACCGAGCGGCTCGCCGCCGTTTACGGCGCCATCACCGAGGGCGGCGTCTTCCGGGCCCGCGACATCCGCACGGCGGAGGCCGCCAAGGTCATCGAGAACGCCCAGCGCGACATCAACATCGCCTTCATCAACGAGGTCACCCAGATCTTCCAGAAGGCCGGGCTTTCCATCTTCGACGTGCTGGCGGCGGCCAAGACCAAGTGGAATTTCCTCGATTTCCGGCCGGGCCTGGTGGGCGGGCACTGCATCGGCATCGATCCCTTCTATCTGGCGCGCTGGGCGCAGGACATGGGGCACGAGCCCGAGATCATCCTGGCCGGCCGGCGCCTCAACGACGGCATGGGCGATTTCGTCGCCGACTGCATCGACCGCCGGCTGGCCGAACTGTTCCCGAACGGCAAGGCCGGGGAGATCCTCGTCCTCGGCCTGACCTTCAAGGAGGACGTGCCGGACCTTCGGAACTCGCGGATCGTCGACATCGTGAAGGGCCTGGAAAGCCGCGGCCATGCCGTGCGCATTCACGACCCGTTGGCCGACCCGGCCGAGGCGAAGGATTATTATGGCGTCGACCTGCTGGGATCGCTCGACGGCGGCGGGGCCTATGCCTGCGTGGTCGGGGCGGTGCGCCACCGGGCCTACCTGGCGTACACGCCGGAAATCCTGGGCCGGCTGGTGCGGCCCGGCGGGTTGGTCGCCGACGTCAAGGGCCTGTGGCGCGATCTGGCGCTGCCCGAGGGGCTCCATCGCTGGCAGCTTTGAGGCGGCGGCCGGTCACGTCCGATGGAGCCGCCACTTGACGACGGCGCCTTCGCCGTCGAGACGGCCCGACACCAGGATTTGCTGGGCGCGGCGGGGCGATCCATCGCCCAGATAGACGCTGTCTTCGAGGGATACGCCGCCGCCCTCGGCCCGGAATTTCCAGCCGTTCCCCGTCGCCGTCCGCAACAGCACGCCGGCGCCCTCGGCCAGCAGGGAGGCCTGGACCCGTGGGTGCAGGTGAAAACGGATGGCGAAGGTTCTGCCGCCCCGGCCGGTCAGCTCGTCCTCGCCCCGCACGTCCGCGCCGTCGGCCGCCAGGAAGATGGCCCGCCGGTGGACAAGGCCGAACGGCTTGCGGTAGCCGTCGTGGCGGGCCTCGATCAGCAGGCTTCCGTCGAACTCCCGGCGCCCGGCGGTGACGTCGATGGGTTTGCGACCCAGGCCGCCGCCATCCAGAAGATCGGCTGAATTCACGTCGTCGACGACCAGCGTCGAATGGGCGGCGGTCGCCCTCAGGGCGTTCAGCCAACGGCCGTCGGGCTCGGGGTGGGCGCCGCAGTTGACGACGATGCGGTCCCGCCCGACGCTGAACTCGAAACCGAGCGTTCCGGCGTGGGCCAGCCGGTCGGCGCCGCTCGGCGGCGGCGGGCCGGCGTCGATGATGACGACGGATCGTCCGGCCGCCAGCCGGTGAAAGCCGGTATGCGGCGCGCTGGACAGCGGCTTTCCCCTGGCCCCGGCCTGGGCGAACAGGGCGTCCAGGCACTCGCGTTCGCCCTCGGCGCCGCCGTTGAACAGCGCCAGTCCGCCGTCGCCGTGGCGGAGCGCCCGCAACAGCGGCGGCATGCGATCGATGGCGCCCTGCAGCCAATCGGGGATGTCCTGGTCGCCGGCCAGCAGCAGCGCCCGGAGGTCGAGGCAGTCGCCGAGGACGTCGGCCTGCACCGCCGGGCAGCGCTCGATATGGCCGCCGTCCGGCCAGACCTGGCGGCCGATCTCCTGTTCCAGCGCCCGCATCGCGGTCTCGAAGTGCCGCTCGAACCCCGGCAGGGTGAGCGCCGCATAGCACAACCCCTTGACGGCCCGCAGGCTTCGGGCGTTGGGTGCCCGGCGCGCCACGACCCGTCGCAAATGGCGGGTCTGGGCGGCCATCGAACCGAGCAGACGCGCCGTGAAGGCGGCGTCGGCCTCGCCGGTGAGAAAGGGGAAATGACAGAGCGAGGCGATCAGGCGGTCGGCCAGCACGTGCGGCGCCCAGGCGTCGGCCCGCCAGCGGCCGCAATGGGTGATCCAGCCGTTCATCAGGGCGTGGGCGCGACGGGACGCGGACTTTGAGCCGACGGCGCGCAGATCACGCAGCCAGACAAATCCGTGAAGGAAATTCAGGGCCGACGCCGACAATTCGGGGGGCAGCGCGTCGAACCCTGAAACGGCAAGGGTCTTGCCGGCGAAAAGGAAGCGGCCGTCGAGAATCCGCGTTCCCTTTTCGCGGCTGCCTGACCACAGATCGGGCGGCACCAGCCGCAACGCCTTGGGCGCGCGACCGCGCAGGGTCAGGTCATAGACCGGCAGGGCGAACAGCCGCTCGGCGACGCCCCGCCTTGGGGCGCCGATCCGGCGGGCGCGGCGCAAACCGTCGCCGACCCATGATCTGTCGTTGATCGCCATCTGCTCCATTCCGCAAGCGGCACGGACGGTGGTGTTTCCAGGCGTTGCGGATGGTGCCGCAATCGCCGCGGCTCGGCAAGGGGCGCCGACACGATTGCGCCCCACCGTCAATCCAGTTCGAACGCGGTCCTGTAATTCAGCGCGAGGGCGGGGTCCTGGTCCTCCTTGAGGAGCCAGCAGTCGCCGATGGCCAGGGCCTCGATGTCGGTTCCCATGAAGCAGCGCCAGGCGTCCTCGGGCGTGCAGACGATGGGTTCGCCGCGCACGTTGAAGCTGGTGTTGACGACCACGGGGCAGCCGGTGAGGGCCTTGAAGGCGGAAATCAGCGCGTGGTAGCGCGGGTTGGTCTCGGCATGCACGGTCTGGATGCGGGCGGAATAATCGACGTGGGTGACCGCCGGGATGTCGGATCGCACGACGTTCAGCTTGTCGATGCCGAACAGCGCCGTCTCGGCGTCGGTCATGGCGCGCCGCCGCTCGTTGCGGACGTGGGCGACCAGCAGCATGTAGGGGCTGGCCCCCTGAAGGTCGAACCACTCGGCCACGTCCTCGGCCAGCACGGAGGGCGCGAAGGGGCGGAACGATTCGCGGTATTTCACCTTCAGGTTCAGCGTCTTCTGCATGGTGGGCGAGCGGGCGTCGCCGAGGATGGAGCGGGCGCCCAACGCGCGGGGGCCGAACTCCATGCGTCCCTGGAACCAGCCGATCGCCTTGCCGGCGGCGAGGGCGCGCGCGGCGGCGGCGATGAGGTGATCGCCGTCCAACACCGAGAAACGGGCCCCCGCCGCGGCCAGGCGCGACTCGATGTCGCCCTGGGCGAAGTCGGGTCCCAGATAGGCCCCGGCCATCGAATCGCCCGGTTCCGTGGGGATGCGCGGCCGGCCGTGAAAGCAATGGTACGCCGTGAGCGCGGCGCCGAGGGCGCCGCCGGCGTCGCCCGCCGCCGGCTGAATCCACAGCCCCTCGAAGCGCCCGTCGCGCAGGATTTTGCCGTTGGCTACGCAGTTGAGCGCGACACCGCCGGCCAGGCAGAGATTGCGCTGGCCGGTTTCGGCCGCGAGATGGCGCGTCGTGCGGACCATCACTTCCTCGGTCACGGCCTGGATCGAGGCGGCGAGATCCATGTGGCGCGAGCTCAGCGGCTCGTCGGGCCGCCGCGGCGGGCCGCCGAACAGTGCGTCGAACCGCCGGTTGGTCATGGTCAGGCCGGTGCCGCCGTCGAAGTAGGACTGATCCAGGCGGAACGAGCCGTCGTCCTCGAGGTCGATCAGCCTGTCGAGAATGAGGTCGCGATAGCGGGGCTCTCCATAAGGCGCCAGGCCCATCACCTTGTATTCCCCGGAATTGACCCGGAATCCGGTGTAATGGGTGAAGGCCGAATACAGCAATCCCAGCGAATGCGGGGACGGGGTTTTGCGGATCACCTCCAGACTGTTGCCCCGGCCGATGGCGACCGAGGCCGTCGTCTTCTCGTCCGCGCCGTCCATGGTCAGCACGACGGCGTCCTCGAAGGGCGACGGATAGAAGGCGCTGGCGGCGTGGCTCAGGTGGTGGTCGACGAACAGGGGGCCGGTCATGACCGCGCCCAGTTCCCTGTCCAGGACATCCTTGCGGGGTGGCGTTCCGTGGATGGCGAGCGCGTCGACGTCCTCGAGGCCGATGCCGGCCCGTTCCAGGCAGAACGCGACGGCATTGCGGGGAAAACCGGCATCGCGCTTCTTGCGGGTGAAGCGCTCCTCCTGGGCGGCGGCGGTGATCCGGCCGTCCTCGATGATCGCCGCCGCACTGTCGTGGAAGTAGGCCGAAATGCCGAGGATCCGCACGCGCCGCGTTCCTTCAATGAAAGGGATGGGGCGTGTTTAGCGTCTTTCGACCGCGGGAGTAAAGCCGGTCGCCGACAGCCCTCACCGGCGCAGCAGCCGCGCCGCGAAGAACCCGTCCATGCCGCCCTGTCGGCCCAGGTGGAAGGGAAACGTCCGCAAATCGCCGGCGGGGGTGATCAGTTCGGCAAGCCCACCCACCTCGTCCGCGCCGATCGGTTGGCGCGCCACCGGCGCCCCGGCGCCGATCAGGGCGTCGACCCGGCCTGGCCCCTCCTCGGGCTGCAGCGAGCAGGCGCAGTAGACGATGGCGCCGCCCGGCCGGACCATGGCGATGGCGGCTTCCAGCAAGGCCTGCTGGAGCGGACCCAGCGCCTTCACGTCGTCGGCCGTGCGCAGCCAGGCGGCATCGGGGTGGCGGCGCAGGGTGCCGGTGGCCGAGCACGGCACGTCGAGTAGCACGGCGTCGGCCGGCGCGTCGGGGCGCCAGGTGACGGCGTCGGCGATCACCGTTTCGACCTCGAGGCCGAGGCGGGTCAGGTTGGCGCGCAGCCGGGCGACGCGGCCCTGGGCCCGGTCGACGGCGGTCACCCGGGCCCCGGCGGCGGCCAGTTGCGCGGCCTTGCCGCCCGGCGCCGCGCAGAGGTCAAGCACCGTCCGGCCGGCGACCGGACCGAGCAGGCGGGCGGGCAGGGCGGCGGCGGCGTCCTGCACCCACCAGGCGCCCTCGGCGAAGCCGGGCAAGGCCGGGATGGGACCGCGCGGATAGAGCCGCAGGCTGCCGGTGGGAAGCCGGGTGCCTTCGAGAGCGGCCGCCCAGCCGTCCGCATCGCCCTTGAACGAGAGGTCGAGCGGCGGCTCCGCCAGATGGGCCTCGGCGATGCGCCGGCAGGTCGCCTCGCCATAGGCGGCGGTCCACGAGTCCCAAAGCCAGTCCGGGGTGTTGAGGCGCGCCGCGTCCTGGGCGTCGCGCAGGGCGGGGCCGTCGCGGACCAGGCGGCGCAACACGGCGTTGACGAGGCCGGCGTAGGTCTGCTGGCGGCGCGCCCGCGTCAGGTTGACGGCGGTGTCGACGGCGGCGTGGGCGGCGGTCTCGAAGAACAGGATCTGGGCGGCGCCCAGGCGCAGAATGTCGGTGACGGCGGCCGCCTTGGGCGGCGGCGGCCGCTCCAGGAAACCGGCAAGCAGGGCGTCGATCTGGCCCTTGCGGCGAAGCGCCGTCGCCGTCAGGTTGCGCACGAAGGCGCGGTCACGGGCCTCCATGTGGGCAAGGTCGGAATGGCCGTCCAGCGCCTCGTCGAGGGCGCGGCCGCGCCTGAGGACGGCGCCCAGGACGTCGAGCGACACGGCCCGCGGATCGGCCGCCGGGCGACGGGCTGCCGGGCGTTTCCGAGGGGCCGGACGCGGCCGGCGGTGGGGGGGCGTGGGCGCCAACCGGGTTTCCCCTTCGCCGCCTAGGGTTCGATCAGGGCGACACGGGCCGGCGCCCCGTCGCATCCCTTGAGCTTGAGCGGCATGCACACCAGCTCGTAGGGGCCGGCCTCGATGCCCCTGAGGTCCAGCCCCTCGACCAGCACCACCTCGGCGCCCAGCAGGGAGCGGTGGGTCACCCGGCCGGGCTCCTGGAACCGCTCGATCGACAGATAGTCGATGCCGATCAGCCGGATGCCGCGCTCGATCACCCAGTCGGCGGCGGCCGGGGTCAGGGCCACGAAATCCGGGCGGAAGCCTTGCGTGTAGTCGTTCCACAGCTCGGAATTGCGGGTCTTGACGATCAGCCGGCGGGTGCCGGCGGGAATGGCCTTGGCCTCGAGGTCGGCGGGCTCGATCTCGGCGAGGTCGGGAAAATCGACGACGATGCACGGCCCCAACAGAACCTCGAGGGGCACGGCTTCCATGCCGTAGCCGTCGGCGACGAAATGCTTCGGCGCATCGACGTGGGTGCCGAAATGGACGTGGGTGTCCAGGCGTGACAGGTTGTTGACCGCCCCGTCGTCCATCGAGCGCAGGCGCTCCAGGGTCGGCTCCGGGGTGTTGGGGAACCTCGGGATGTCGGTCGTGAAGGTCAGGGTGACGTCGTGGATGATCCGGCTCAAGACAGCCTCCTCGCGGGCCGCGCCCGCCCCGTTGGCCTATGCATCCAACCTTTATCGCCTGGCGGCGGTTTTGCCAACCGTCGGCCGTCGCGATGGGGAAGAAAGCGGTCGGCGCCCGCCGATGTTCTTTTTTTGTTCTTTTTATAAGAATTTGGGCCTATTATAGACATATGAGGATAGCATGCGCCTGGGTTTTCGCTTTTCTAGGGTGGATGGCGACGCTGCCGACGGCGGCCGGCGAGGAGGTCCTGCGCGGGCCGGTGGCGGCGCGGGTCGTCGCGGTCCTCGATGGCGACACCCTGCTTGTGCGGGCTCATCTGTGGTTGGATCAGCGTCTCGAAACCCGGGTCCGCCTTGGCGGCATCGACACCCCGGAGCTGCGCGGCCGCTGTCCGGACGAGCGGCGTCTGGCCCGCCGGGCGCGGGCCTTCGTCGAGGAGGCGGTTGCCGGCGGCGAGGTGGATCTGTCCGACATCCGTTACGGCAAGTTCGCCCGCCGGGTGGTCGCCCGGGTGTCGGTGGCCGGGGGGCCGGACCTTTCACGGGCTCTGCTGGCCCGCGGCCTGGCCCGACCTTACGGCGGCGGCCGCCGGTCCGATTGGTGTGGCGGGCAGGGCGGTTCCTGAGCGGCGGGGTCCGCGGCCGGCCGATTTGTCGTTGCCTGAGGCCCCGGTTCGGGGCATTTTGCAGGGCTGGCTGACGGCTGGATCGCCGCCGCCGGCCAACCGCCCCGTCGCCGGGGAGCGCTGGAGGGCCTGGACCCCCATGGTGAGGGAACTGTTTGGAAAACTGTTGCGGCCCTCGTCGGCCGAGGACGCGCCTTTCGAACCGCCGATGAAGCGGGTCGGCCCGGTGGCCGCGGTTGCGCTCCTCGCCGAGATCGAGGGGGCGGGCGGCCGCGAGCTGACCGCGCGCATCGTCGCCGCCCTCGATCTCTGCCCCGGCATCGAGGTCCGCCTTACCCACAAGCGGCTGCGGCTGCCGACCGACGGCGGCCTGGTCGAGCGGCTGACGGCGGCCGGCGCCACCGGGCGCGCTTGGCTGGCCCAGGAGGGCGCCGACGTCATGATCTGGGGAGAGACCGCCGGCCTCTCGGGCGGCGCCGTCCTGCGCTTCGTCCCCGCCCTGCTTGACGCCGAGGGCAAGACCGGCACCTTCGGATTGGCCGATGCCCTGGAACTTCCGGCCGACTTCGGCAGCGAGTTCGGCGAAATGCTGGGCGCGGCGACGGTGGCCGCCGCCGTTCCCGTCAAGCTGGGGCGGGACGAGCAGCTGGGCGCCGTGCTGGGAAACGCCCTGGCCCGCGTCAACGGGTTCGTCGAATCGCCGCCCATGGGCCTGACCGCGGCGCAAAGCGCGGCCATGCTGGCCTGTCTCGGCAACTGCTTCGCCGCCCTCTGGCGGGTGGAAGGCAGGGAGGCGCACCTGGATCGCGCCCAGCGCATCTACGGCCTGGCGCTCCATTCCTGTTCGAGCCCGGAGCTGCGCCTGACGCGCGCCATGATCCAGAACCACCTGGCGGCGGTCTACGAGGCGAAGGCGGCCGCCGACGCCGACCCGGTTCATCTGGAGGAGGCGGCCAAGGCCTACCACGCGGTGGCGGCCGCCCTGGGTCCGGACGACCATCCCGGCGACTGGGCGTTCGCCCAGACCCGCCTGGGGCTGGTGCTCTACCGCCTGGCGCTCCGGCGCGACAGCGACGCCACCCGCATGCAGGCCTCGGTCAAGGCCTTCGAGGCGGCGCGCGAGGTGCTGGATCGCGAGGAGTCGCCCGACCGCTGGGCGGAAGTCACCAACCAGATGGGCGTGGCGCTGCTGGCCCTGGGCAGCCAGATCACCGGCACCGAGGCGCTCGAGCGTTCGGTCGCCTGCTTCCGCGAGGCGCTTGACGTCCGCCGACGCGACGCGGCGCCCCTGTTGTGGGCGCAGACCGCCAACAACCTGGGGGCCGCCTCGTTCGCGCTGTCCAGGCGCAAGACGGTGCCCGGCCTGCTCGACGAGGCGGTGCGCTGCTTCGAGGGTGCCCGCGAGATCTACCACAAGTACCGCCAGCCCAAGGTGGTGGCCGTCATCGAGAAGAACCTGGCCCGGGTGCGCGAGCGAATGGCCCAAGGCAAAAACCCCGCGCCCCGCCGCGCTCCCCGCCCGCGCGGATAGGCCCGGAAAAGCAGCGTTCGCCCATCATGGCCGGAACAAGTCCGGCCACCACGGCCTTGGGGAACGCCGGACCATCTGGGCGGGAAGGATGGCCGATCCCCCAGACGGAAACGGCGGGGTCCCTTGGACCCCGCCGTCCGCTTCCGAAGCGCCGAACCTTACTGGCGGTTCTGGCGGTTCTCGATCAGATCCTCGACCACGGTCGGATCGGCCAGCGTCGAGGTGTCGCCCAGGGTGCCGAAGTCGTTCTCGGCGATCTTGCGCAGGATGCGGCGCATGATCTTGCCCGAGCGCGTCTTGGGCAGGCTGGGCGCCCATTGCAGGAAGTCGGGAGAGGCGATCGGGCCGATCTCCTTGCGCACCCACTGGACCAGCTCCTTGCGCAGCTCCTCGGTCGCCGGTTCGCCGGCGTTGAGCGTCACGTAGGCGTAGATGCCCTGGCCCTTGATGTCGTGCGGGCAGCCCACCACGGCGGCCTCGGCCACCTTCGGATGGGCGACCAGGGCGCTCTCCACCTCGGCCGTGCCCATGCGGTGGCCCGACACGTTGATGACGTCGTCGACGCGGCCGGTGATCCAGTAGTAGCCGTCCTCGTCGCGCCGGCAGCCGTCGCCCGTGAAGTACTTGCCGGGATAGGTGGTGAAGTAGGTCTGAACGAAGCGGTCATGATCGCCGAACACGGTGCGCATCATGCCCGGCCAGCCGTCGGCGATGCACAGGTTGCCGCTGCCGGCGCCGGTGATCTCGGCCCCCTCGGCGTCGACCAGCAGGGGCTGGATCCCGAAGAACGGCTTGGTCGCCGAACCGGGCTTGGTCGCGATGGCGCCCGGCAACGGCGTGATCAGGATGCCGCCGGTCTCGGTCTGCCACCAGGTGTCGACGATCGGGCAGCGCTCGTCACCGACCACGTTGTGATACCACATCCAGGCCTCGGGGTTGATCGGCTCGCCCACCGTGCCCAGGATTCGCAGGGATTTGCGGCTGGTCTTCTTGACCGGCTCGTCGCCTTCGCGCATCAGGGCACGGATGGCGGTCGGCGCCGTGTAGAAGATGTTGACCTTGTGCTTGTCGATCACCTGCCAGAAGCGCGAGGCGTCCGGATAGGTCGGCACCCCCTCGAACATCACCGAGATGGCGCCGTTGGCCAGCGGGCCATAGACGATGTAGCTGTGCCCGGTCACCCAGCCGACGTCGGCGGTGCACCAGTAGATGTCACCGTCCTTGTAGTCGAAGACGTACTGGTGGGTGATCGACGTGTAGACCATATAGCCGCCGGTGGTGTGCAGCACGCCCTTGGGCTTGCCGGTCGAGCCCGAGGTGTAGAGGATGAACAGCGGATCCTCGGCGCCCATTTCGGCCGGCGGGCAGTCGGCCGAGGCTTCGCCGCACACCTCGTGGTACCAGAAATCCCGCCCCGACGTCATCGCCACGTTGCCGCCGGTGTGCTTGACGACGACCACGGTATTCACGGTCGGGCAATTGACCAGAGCCTTGTCGGCGTTGGCCTTGAGCGGAACCGGGCGGCCGCCGCGCAGGCCCTCGTCGGAGGTGATCAACGCCACCGACTTGCCGTCCTGGATGCGGCCCGCCAACGAATCCGGCGAAAAGCCGCCGAACACCACCGAATGGATGGCGCCGATGCGCGCGCAGGCCAGCATGGCCACCGCGGCTTCCGGAATCATCGGCAGGTAGATGGTGACGACATCGCCCTTCTTGATGCCCTGGGCCTTCAACGCGTTGCCCAGGCGGCACACCCGCTCGTGCAAATCCTTGTAGGTGATCGCCTCGCTCTTGGTGGGATCGTCGGCTTCCCACAGGATGGCGGTCTGGCCGCCCCGTTTGGCCAGATGGCGGTCGAGACAGTTGTAGGACGCGTTCAGGGTGCCGTCATGGAACCACTTGATGTGGACGTTGGGCGCCTTGAAGTCGATGTCCTTCACCTTGGTGAAGGGTTTGATCCAGTCGATGCGCTTGGCCTGCTCACCCCAAAACCCCTCGGGGTCGGTGATCGAGCGCTTGTACATTTCCTCGTATTTGGCCTTGTCGGCCCAGGCCGACTTGGCGATGGTTTCGGAAACCGGATATAGATCTGCCATGGATGTGTTGCCTCTTATGTTTGATTAGGTTGCCCGCCGATTGGGGCGTTTTTTTATTGGTACGGCAAGCCGTACGGGCGTGCGAAACGCAATCGGAATCAAACGGAAAGCCTGAAAACCGCCCTCGAAGACTTATCTGAAAAACGCCTCCCAGACAAGTCCGACCCGGAAAAATTGAGCCCGGCGCCGTCCCCTAACCGCTTCCAACTGCGGTTGAAATCGTCCGCCGTTCCAGCGCGGCCGGCAGGGATTTCAGGCGGCCGGATCGAGGCCCGGCGGGATGAGGCGCCATTCCTTCCATACCCGGTCGTCGAACGGCCGGCCGTTGCGCTCCTCGCCCTCGTCCAGCGCGTCCTCGACATGGGGAAATCCGCGGGCCAGCTCGGCCCACATGGCGCGGCCCAGGGGTATCAGGCCGGGCAGGTTGAGGCAGCGCAGCGAATAGGACCACACCAGCACGCCGGAGGCGTCGGCCGCCTGGCGGCCCTTGACGAAATCCCTGGCCACGCGGTTGAGGCGCATCTGCAGGACGCCGAGCTCGCGGCCAGGCGCCAAGGCCTGTCTCCCGAACAGGCCGGCCGGCAGGACGCCGTGGGTTTCCATGTTGACACGGACCACGGCGGCGATGCCGACGATGACGCCGATGTCGCGATCGCTCGTCCGCCGGAGGCCGTCGACGAAACGCGAAACGTCCTTGGCAGCGCTCCGTTCCGCGCTTCCCTGCATGAGGCTGGAAAACCAGTTGGCCATCGTTTCCGTTCCCGCCGCTCCGCCTTCAGGGCGCGAGGCCGCCCATCCCGCATATGAGGGTCCAGGCGTCGTCGTCGATCGGCATCACCGACAGGCGCGACTGGCGGATCAGCGCCAAGTGGCCGAGCCTGGGATCGGCCTTGATCTCATCCAGCGTCACCGGCCGGACCAGCGGCCTGACCGCCTTGAAATCGACCATGCCAAAGCGTCCCGACGGGTCGGTGGGGTCGGGATAGTAGGTCCTGGTCACCTCGACGATGCCGACGATGCGCTTCTCGTTGACCGAATGGTAGAAGAACGCGCTGTCGCCCACCTTCATGGCCTTCATGTTGTTGGCTGCCTGGTGGTTGCGCACGCCGTTCCACGGTTCGACGCCTTTGCGCACGTGGTCCTCCCACGACCAGGCGCCCGGTTCCGATTTCACCAGCCAGTAGGCCATGTTGCCTCTCCTTCGGGTTCAGCCGGCGGCCGGGGCTTCCGCCTTGAAGGGGCGGGCCAGCAGGCCGGCGATGGTTCGATCGACGTCGGCGGCGCCGTTCAGGATGCCGTCGACGGCTTCGGCGATCGGCATGTCGACGCCGAGACGCCGGGCCAGGCCGACCACCGAGGAGGCGGTGAACACGCCCTCGGCCACCGAATGGCGCGCCCCCAGCACGGCGTCCAGCCTCTCGCCGCGGCCCAACGCCAAGCCGAGCGAGAAGTTGCGCGACTGGACGGCATTGCAGGTCAGCGTGATGTCGCCCAGGCCGCAAAGGCCGAGGAAGGTCTCCGGCTCGGCCCCCTTGGCGAGGCCCAGGCGCACGATCTCGGCCAGACCGCGGGTGATCAGGGCCGCCCGGGCGTTGTCGCCCAAGCCGCGGCCCTCGACGATGCCGCAGGCGATGGCCAGCACGTTCTTGACCGCGCCGCCGACCTGGGCGCCGATCACGTCGCTCGAATGGTAGACCCGGAAGCGTGGCGTGCGCAGCGCGGCGGCCAGCGTCTCGGCCAGCCCGGCGTCGGGGCAGGCCAGGGTCACCGCCGTCGGCAACTCGCGCGCCACCTCGGCGGCGAAGGTCGGCCCCGACAGCACGGCGCAGGGAAGGCCGGGCAGGGCGTCGGCCACCACCTCGGTCATCAGGGCGCCGCTCTGCTGCTCGATTCCCTTGGCGCAGACCACCGCCGGCGGCCGATGGCCGATGGCTGGGATCAGCGCCGCGCACAGGGCGCGCACCCGCTGCGCCGGCATGGCCAGCAGCAGGGCGTCGGCCGCCCCGGCCTCGGCCAGGTCGGATGTGGCGCGGATCTCCGGGTCCAACCCGACGCCCGGCAGGTATCGGGTGTTCTCGTGGGCCCGGTTGACGGCCTCGGCCACCTCCGGCTCGAAGGCCCACAGGCAAACCTCGCGCCCGGCCCGTCTGGCCGCCGCCGCCAGCGCCGTGCCCCAGGCGCCGGCCCCGATGATGCCGATGCGTTTCATGGCTCACTCACGAAGGCTCGGTACTCCGCGGCGACGGCGGCGACCGCCGCCTCGTACAGCCGCCGCCCGGCCTCGGGCGTGGCGAGCGCCGGGTTGGACCCGATGCGGCCGTCCGGATAGCGGGCCCGAAAGGTGGATGAATTATAGAAGCCGCCGCGCGGCGCCACCGGCGGATCGAGCGGCGCCGACTTGATGTTGGCGGCATCGACGAACTGGGTGACGGCCACCTCCGAGGCCGCGGCATGCGAACCGTCGGCGGCGCCGAAGATCTGGCGGGCCAGGGCCGACACCGGCTCGGGCTGCCACCAGTTCATCGCCTTGCAGCGCAGGTCGGGGGCGGCGGCGTTGCCGGCGCGGCGGGCCTCGTTGTAGATCTCGAAGAAGGCGGCCTGCAGCGAGGCGATGTTTCCGCCGTGGCCGTTGACGAAGAAAAACCGGCGAAAGCCGTGGGCGGCCAGCGAGTCCACGCAGTCAGCAAGCAGCGCGATCAGGGTCGAGGGCCGAAGGGTGATGGAGCCGGGGAAGCGCATGTGGTGTTCCGACATGCCGACGGCCAGCGTCGGGCCGACCAACGCGCCGGCCGTCTCGCCGGCGCCCCGGGCGATGGCCTCGGCGCAGATCGCATCGGTGCCGATGACGCCCACGGGCCCGTGCTGCTCGGTGGCGCCGATCGGCAGGATGACGCCCGCCGAGGTTGCCAGATAGCGCTCGACTTCCGGCCAGGTGCTCTGCTGAAGCTGCATCGGCGTCCTTCCTTTCCGTCCGGGGTACGCCCGGCTTTATCGCCCGCCGGGGCGTCCTGGCGCAAGCCGCCGCATGGCGGGCCTCACGCCTTCACCCCGGCGCCGGCGGCCGGCGGCGCGTCGGGATCGAGCGGCCAGCGCGGGCGGGGAGCGAAATCGAGGCCGTCGGTCATCCCCAGGCGCAGGCGCTCCAGTCCGGCCCAGGCGATCATCACCCCGTTGTCGGTGCACAATCGTTGGGGCGGCGCCACGAGGCGCAGGCCCTCGGCCGCCGCCAGGTCGCCGAGGCGGCCGCGCAGGTAGGCGTTGGCCGCCACCCCGCCCGCCACCACCAGGGCGGATATCGCCGGGTGCGACCCGCGCACCATCCTGACGGCCTGGCCACAGCGCTCGACCACCACGTCGCCGGCGGCGGCCTGGAAGGAGGCGCAGAGATCGGCGATGTCGGAGTGCGCCAGTCTTCCCTCGGGCAGCGCCGTCAGGGTCTGGCGCACCGCCGTCTTCAATCCGGAAAACGAGAAATGGCAGCCCGGCCGGCCGCGCATCGGCCGGGGCAGGGCGAAACGCGCCGGGTCGCCGGCCAGCGCCGCCTTCTCCACGGCGGGGCCGCCGGGATAGCCGAGGCCCAGCATCTTGGCGGTCTTGTCGAAGGCTTCGCCAAGGGAATCGTCGATGGTGGTGCCGAGCCGCCGGTAGGCCCCGACGCCTTCCACCACCAGCAATTGGCAATGGCCGCCCGACACCAACAGCAGAAGGTAGGGAAAGGCGACGTCGTCGGTGAGGCGCGCGGTGAGCGCATGACCCTCCAGGTGGTTGACGGCGGCGAACGGCAGGTCATGGACGGCGGCGATGGCCTTGGCCGTCATGACGCCGACCATGACGCCGCCGATCAGTCCGGGGCCGGCGGCGGCGGCCACGCCGTCGAGATCGGCGAACCCCATCCCCGCCCGCCGCATGGCCTGGGCCACCACGTGGTCGGCGAACTCCAGGTGGGCGCGGGCGGCGATCTCGGGCACCACGCCGCCGAAGGGCTCGTGCGCGTCGAGCTGCGAGAGCAGGAATTCGCCCAGCACACGCCGGCCGTCGTCCACCACGGCGGCGGCCGTCTCGTCGCAGCTGGTCTCGATGCCGAGCACGATCATCGCGAAAAAGCCTCTTTCAGGAAGCGGCCTCGGACTTTACTCTGTCGGCCGCGCTGAAACCACCCGTTCCGACATCCACAGTTTCCGGTGTCCATGACCCCGTCCCCTCCCCTAAGGATCGGCACCCGCGGCAGTCGTCTGGCGCTGGCCCAGACCGCGGACGTGCGCGACCGGCTGATCGCCGCCCATCCCGCGCTGGCGGCGCCGGGCGCGGTCGAGATCGTCGTCATTAGGACGACCGGCGACACCGTGCAGGATCGGCCGCTTGCCGAGATCGGCGGCAAGGGTCTGTTCACCCGCGAAATCGACGACGCCATGCTGGCGGGGCGCATCGACATCGCCGTGCATTCCGTCAAGGACGTGCCGACGTGGCTGCCGGACGGCATCGCCATGCCCTGCATCCTGCCGCGCGAGGACCCGCGCGACGCCTTCATCTGCAGCAAGGCCGCGCGGCTGGCCGATTTGCCGGCCGGCGCCGTGGTCGGCACCGCGTCGCTGCGCCGTCAGGCCCAGGTGCTGGGCCGGCGGCCCGACCTCATGGTGACGCTGCTGCGCGGCAACGTCGAGACGCGGCTTAAAAGGATCGCCGACGGCGTCATCGACGCCACGCTCCTGGCCATCGCGGGCCTGAAGCGATTGGGCATGGCCGGGGCGGCGGTCGCCGTCATCGATCCCGACGAGATGCTGCCGGCGGTCGGCCAGGGCGCCATCGGCGTGACGGCCCGGACCGGCGACGAGCGGGCGGCGGGCCTGCTGGCCGCCGTCGACGACGCCGACTCGGCCGTCTGCGTCGCCGCCGAACGGGCCCTGCTTGCGGTGTTGGACGGTTCGTGCCGGACGCCGATCGGCGGACTTGCCGTCGTTACGGAATCAAAACAGCTTTTTTTGCGCGGGTTGCTGGCCCATCCCGACGGCAGCCGGCTGGTGACCGTCGAGCGGCGGGGTGCCCGCACCGACGCGGTGGCGTTGGGCGAGGACGCCGGCCGCGACCTGTTGGCCCGATTCGGTCCGGGGTTTCCGGACCAGGGGAGGTAGGCGATGCGCGTGCTGCTCACCCGCCCTCGCGAGGATGCCGAACCGCTGGCCGAGCGGCTCGGTGGAATCGGAATCGAAACCGTCGTCGAGCCGCTGCTGTCCATCGAGATCGACCGCCAGGCCGGCGTCGAGATGGCCGGCGTCCAGGCGATCCTGGCGACCAGCGCCAACGGCGTGCGGGCGTTGGCCGCGCTTGACCCGATACGTGATGTCCCGGTCCTCGCGGTCGGTGACGCCACGGCCGCCGAGGCGCGGAACGCCGGGTTTCTCCATGTCGAGAGCGCGGCCGGCGACGTCGAGGCGCTGGCCGCCCTCGCCCTGGCCCGCTGCAAGCCCGACCAGGGCCCCCTCCTGCACGTCGCCGGCAGCCACTTGGCGGGCGACCTGGGGCGGCTTGTCGAGGCGGGCGGCCTCTCCTACCGCCGGGCCGTCCTCTATGCGGCCCGCCCGGCTACGCGGCTGACCGCGGCAGCCGCCGAGGCGCTCGAGGCCGGCGATCTGGATGGTGTTCTTTTTTTCTCTCCCCGAACCGCCGATACGTTTGTTACTCTGATCCGCGAGGCGCATCTCGAGAAGGCCTGTCAGGCCCTTGCCGCGTACTGTCTCAGCGACGCGGTGGCCGAACGGGCGAAGACGGTCGCCTGGCGGCGCGTCCTGGTGGCTTCACGACCGGACCTCGAGTCGCTTTTGCGCCTTTTGACCGACGGAACCCAAGGCCCCTGGGGGACCATGACGGAAACACCGAAGACACCCGACGAAACCGCCGATGCCGATCGGTCCGAAGGGGCCGCCCACGACGCCGCCGCGGCCGACGCCGCCGCGGACCAAGCCCCGCCGGTCGAAGAGGCCGCGCCGCCGGCCGATGCCGCCCCGCGCGCCGTCGCCCGCCCGGGTGTTTCGCGCTCCGGCGCGGTGTCGCTGGCCTTGCTCTCGACCCTGCTGATGGTGGCCGTCATCGGCGGCGTGCTGTATGCCGCCCTGCCCTTCTGGTCGCCGCACGTGGAGCGCTACGTGCAGGCGATGCTGCCGGACGCCACGCCCGATCCGCGCATCGACGAGCTGAGCGGCCGGGTGGCGGCGCTGGAGCGCGCACCGGATGAGCAGGCGGCGGGCGATGTCCTGGACGAGTTGGAGCGGACGCGGGCCGACATCGGTCGGCAGGTCGCCGCCCTTCTCGAACGCGTCGACGGCCTGGAGAGGGGACTCGAAGGCGTGCGCGCCATGCTCAAGGCGACGGGCCTGCCCGGCGAAGCCGCCGATGCCCGCAAGAGCCTCGACGAACTGACCGACCGCATAGCCCGGCTCGAGGAATCGGACGCCGCGGCGCGCCTCCGGGCGGGGCTGGAAAACCTCGACGCCGAGACCGACCGGCTTGCCCTTTCGGTCGCCGACGTCGTCAGGAGGATGGAGGGGCTGGAAGAGGACCGTGCGCTGGAGGAGGACGCGTCGGCTTCCGTGCGCGCCCTTGTCCTTGCGGCGGGCCACTTGCGCGAAGCGCTGCGCACCAGCGCACCCTTCGGGGACGAACTGGCGGCGCTCGGCAAGGCGGCCGGCGAGGAACCGGATGTCGTCCGCCTGATCGCCGATCTGACGCCCCATGCGGCGACCGGCATTCCGGTGCTGGCCAC
>JAVEYE010000015.1:0-24954 GCA_034003665.1 Rhodospirillales bacterium
TTGCCTGGCAGTGGTTACTCCGGCGTTTACACGACGTGATAATGGATTTTTTTATCCGACATCACAATGTCTGGCCGCGACAAAAAAGTTTCATGAAACTGATGGAGATGGGGGTAAGCGCCTCGTAGTATCGGAATCGCGGGGGTGTTCTGGCTCCGACGCGGAAGATGAGGCATGCCATGGAATACAGAAGGCTTGGAGTCAGCGGACTGATGGTGTCGCCGATCTGTCTGGGCGCCATGATGTTCGGCGACCAGACGGAAGAGAAGACGGCAGCCGAAATCGTGGCTGTCGCCCGCGATGCGGGTGTGAACTTCATCGACACCGCCAACAATTATGCGGCCGGCCGGTCCGAGCGCATCGTCGGCAAACTGATCAAGGGCGATCGCGATGCCTGGGTGCTGGCCACCAAGGTGGGCAGCCCGATGGGGGAGGGCATCTACGAGCAGACGCTCAGCCGAAAGCGCATCTTCAAGGAGGTTGACGCCAGCCTATCGCGGCTGGGTACGGATTATCTGGATATTTACTATTTCCATCGGGATGATCTGGAAACCCCGCTTGACGAGCCGCTGTCCGCCATGGGCGACCTCATCCGCGCCGGCAAGGTGCGATATTGGGGATTCAGCAATTTTCACGCGTGGCGGATCGCCGAACTGGTCTTCCTTTGCGATACCTTGGGCATTCCCAGTCCGGCGGTGACGCAGCCCTGCTACAATGCCATGAACCGCATGATCGAGCTGGAATACCTGCCGGCCTGCCGGCATTTCGGCATTGGCGTCGTGCCCTACAGTCCCCTGGCTCGGGGCGTTCTGACCGGCAAATATCCGGTCAAGGGAATGCCGCCAGCCGACAGCCGGGCGGGACGCAAGGATGCGCGAATTTACGAGATCGAGTACCGCAAGGAATCGTTGGCTCTCGCCCAGAAAGTAAAGCACCGGGCCGAGAAGCGGGGAATGACGGCGGCGCAGTTCGCGCTGAACTGGGTGTTGAACAATGATCTGGTGTCGTCGGTCATTGCCGGTCCGCGTACCCTTGAACAATGGCGCCATTATCTCGATGCCCTGAACCATGGGTTTTCCAATGCCGATGAGGCTTTCATCGATCGCCTGGTGCCGTCGGGAGGCGCATCGACGCCGGGCTTCATCGATCCCAAATTGCCGCCGACCGGACGCGAGCCTCGCTGTTGAGTGACGGAATAGATGCTTGCCTGCTATCGGATGCGGGTCATTTGAAGCATTCATCCGCATAACGAAGAAAAGGCTAGACGCGGGATGAAACCTGTCCACGTTTTCATGGTCATGGCCGTCCAGACTTTGTGGGGATTCGGCTTCACCATGGCCAAGGTGGGCCTGGGTCCGTTCCCGCCGATGTTCCTCATGGGGATGCGCTACGGCCTCGCCGCCCTTGTCCTGGTATGGTTCTTCCGGCCGCCGTGGGGAATGATGTGGAAAGTTTGTGCCGCCGCGGTGGTCAGCGGCACGATCACTTATGGCTTGGTCTTTTCAGGGCTGAGGGAACTCTATGCCTCAACCGCCATCCTGGTGGTGCAACTCCAAGTGCCTTTCCTGGCCCTTCTCGGCGTTGTCCTCCTCAAGGAAAAGCTCAGTCTGCGCGGCATATTGGGCATGGCCTTCGCCTTCGGCGGCGTCATGCTGATTACCGGGGAACCCAGAATCCAGGGAAACCTTGCCCCGGTGTTCGTGGTCATCGCGGGGGGACTGTTCTGGGCGCTGGGCCAGATCATGATCCGCCGGCTGGGAAGCGTCGGCGGCATGCGGCTGCTGGCCTGGATTGCGGTTTTCGCCTCGCCGCAGTTGTTCGCGGCTTCGTTTGCCCTGGAGGAGGGGCAGTTCGCGGCGTTGGGCGCGGCGGGATGGAAGGAATGGGGGGTGATTCTGTATCTCGGCCTGGCCATGACCGCGCTGGCCTACTCCCTGTGGTACCATGTGCTGGCCCGGTGCGAGGTCAACCGGATAGCGCCGTTCCTTCTTCTCAATCCGCTGGTCGCCGTCTTTTCAAGCATCCTGGTGCTGGGCGAGGATTTGACTCCCTTGATTGCCGCCGGCGGCGTGATCGTCATTATCGGCATCGGCATCATGACCATCAATCCGGGATCATGGCGTCGCGGCCCTCCACCCCCCGCCGTCTGAGCGGCAACGTCGGTCAACGCCAGGTGCCGAGATCGGACAGGGCCCGCCGGCTGTAGGCGAGCTTGCGTTCGCGGCCGCGCAGGCGGCGCTTGCCGCCATCGGCCTCGATCGGGGGGAACAGCCCGAAATTGATGTTCATCGGCTGGAACGTCGTAGCATCGGCGCCGCCCGTGATGTGGGCAATGAGTGCGCCGAGCGCCGTGGTCGGCGGCGGCGGAATTGCTGGACGCCCCAGCCGTTCGGCCGCCGCGAGGCGTCCCGCGACAAGACCGACGCCGGCACTTTCCACATACCCCTCGCACCCGGTGACTTGGCCGGCGAAACGCAATCGCGGCTCCGCCTTCAGCCGCAGCACGCCGTCAAGCAGCCGCGGGCTATTGAGAAATGTGTTGCGGTGCAGACCACCCAGGCGGGCGAACTGGGCCCGCTCCAGGCCCGGAATCATCCGGAAGATGCGGGTCTGCTCACCATGGGTCAGCTTGGTCTGGAAGCCGACCATATTGTAAAGCGTTCCCAGCGCGTTGTCCTGGCGAAGCTGGACCACCGCATGGGGCTTTCCGGCGCCGGGGTGCGGATTGGTCAGACCGACCGGTTTCATCGGCCCGAAGGCCAACGTTTCACGGCCGCGCTCGGCCATTACCTCGATGGGAAGGCAACCCTCGAAGTAGGGCGTGGACGTTTCCCACGCGTGGAAAGAAACCTTGTCGCCCGATAACAGGGCATCGATGAAGGCGTCGTACTGGTTTTGGTCAAGGGGGCAGTTGATGTAATCGGCGCCATCGCCCTTGTCGTAGCGTGATTGCAGCCATGCGACGTCAAGGTCGATGCTGTCGCGATGGACGATGGGCGCTATGGCGTCGAAGAAGGCCAGGGCGTCCTCACCCGTCAACCCGCGGATGGCCTCCGCCAGCGATGGCGACGTCAGGGGACCGGTCGCAATGACGACCGAATCCCAGGCCGGGTCGGGAAGGCCGGCGATCTCCTCGCGACGGATCTCGACCAGGGGCTCGGCTTCAAGGGCGGCTTGCACGGCCATGCTGAATCCGTCGCGGTCGACCGCCAGCGCGCCGCCGGCCGGCACCCTGTGCGCATCGGCCATGCCGAGGATAAGCGACCCGCAACGGCGCATCTCTTCGTGCAACAGGCCGACGGCATTCGTCGCGGCATCATCCGATCGCAGCGAATTCGAACAAACCAGCTCGGCCAGGCGGTCGCTGACATGGGCCTCGGTCGCGCGCAGCGGGCGCATCTCGTGGAGAACGACCGGGATGCCGGCGCGGGCCAATTGCCAGGCGGCTTCGCTGCCGGCCAACCCGCCGCCGATGACATGAACCGGTCGAATGTGAGAAGGGATTTTCGTCATCGCACAAGACAGATAGAACGCCGCGGTCGACCTTGCAACGGCGACCTGCCCAGGCGCTCTTGACATGACCGCCTGTCGGCTTTTAGGTGCGGTCGTCAACCAGCCATCAGATTGGTGAGCCGATGCCCGAAAATTTCGATCCGCAGACGATATGGATGGTCGCCATCCTTCTGGTGGTGTTCATGGCCACCCGGTACGTGATCCCGCGCTTGGTGGCCGGAGTGCCTTTTATGGACCCACAGACCATTCAGCAACGCCAAGCGGCGGGCGAGGAAGTTGTCATCGTGGATGTGCGCACGCACGGCGAATTCACGGGGTCCCTCGGCCATGTGCCGGGTGCCGTGAACGTTCCACTCAACGAGTTGGCGGACCGTTTGGCAGCCGGCGCAAGCGGCATGGATGGCCTCAAGGATTTGCCGGTCTTCGTTATCTGCAAGACGGCCAATCGCTCGCCCAGTGCGGCCCGTCTGCTCAAAAAACGGGGATTCACCAACGTGATGGTGGTCAAGGGGGGCATGAGCGCATGGAAACGGGCCGGATTGCCGATCGAGCGTGCTTGACGGACCGCGACAGACCATCGCTCAGTTGCCGCCACGGACGATGGTCCCCGACATGCGAAAGGTGCTGTCTTTCGATAAGCCGACAATGATGCAACCGTCGCCCACGTTATAGACCTGCCACGATTTGATGACGGTCGTGGTTCCCTCGGGCACCTCCACCAGTTTTTCGCCGGAAAGATCGAGATTGCGGATGGCGCCTCGTCCGAGCGGATCGGCCTTGATGTAGTATCGACCGTTTCCGCTGACGTCGAGGATAGAATCCCGACAGACGAAGGCATGGCGGATGTGGTGGGCCATCCTTTCCATGCCGGCAACCGCCTTGGCGTAATAGATGCAGCGCGCGTTCAGTTGCTCGCGGGTTGATTCCCGGGGCAGGCCGACCAGTTCATAAATGTCGGCATCGGCGTAGAACCATCCCTTGGGCGTGGTGTACTCCTGAATCATGTTCTTGCAGCGATCGACTTCCTCCGCCCGGTACTCTTCCTGGGAGGGGAGAGCGGGGCGGATGCCACTGTAACCCTTCGTCAGGATGGCTTCCGGGCGCGTCACGGTCTGGCTGTTGAATTCGAAGGCCAAAAAATAAGCATACCAGCCCAGCAGGATGGCGGCGGGGATGCCCGCAACCCAATACAACCGCTTGGCTTCTTTAGACCGCCAGAGAGAACGGCTTTGTTTTGTTGGTGCTGCCACGCTTCTCTCCACCCCGCAGATCCCCCTGATTAAAGGAAGACGCCGGCGAAGCCCTTAGCCAAACCCCAAAACTGCATCGGTACGTCATAGCCCGCCCCGCCCCCCGTTTTGCCAAGTTTAGCCGGAATTTGGCGCAATAAAAAGCGTGGCTGCCGCTCAGGCGCGCTTCCGGTTGGATGGCGGCGACAAGCGCTCGGCCAGATAGTGTCCGGTGAAACTGTCGGGGTGGGAGGCAATGTCCTCCGGCGTGCCCGCGGCGATCACTCGGCCGCCCTTGTGGCCGCCCTCGGGGCCAAGGTCGATGACCCAATCGGCGGTCTTGATGACTTCGAGATTGTGTTCGATGACCACCACGGTGTTGCCCTGGTCGACCAGGGTGTGCAGAACTTCCAGCAACTTGCGCACGTCCTCGAAGTGGAGTCCGGTGGTCGGTTCATCGAGGATGTAAACGGTCTTGCCGGTAGCCCGCCGCGACAATTCCTTGGCCAACTTGACGCGTTGGGCCTCGCCGCCTGAAAGGGTCGTGGCTTGTTGCCCCAGGTGGATATAGCCCAGCCCGACCTGCTCCAGCGTTTCCAGCTTGTTGCGGATGATCGGCACCGCCTTGAAGAAACGACATCCCTCCTCGACCGTCATATCAAGAACATCAGCTATTGATTTGTTACGGAAAGTGATTTCTAAGGTTTCTCGGTTGTAGCGTTTGCCGTGGCAGACGTCGCAGGTGACGTAGACATCGGGCAGGAAGTGCATTTCAATCTTGATGACGCCGTCGCCCTGGCAGGCCTCGCAGCGGCCGCCCTTGACGTTGAAGGAGAAGCGCCCCGGTTTGTAGCCGCGTGCCCTAGCCTCGGGCTGGTTGGCAAACCAATCGCGGATGGGGCCGAACGCTCCAGTGTAGGTGGCCGGATTGGAGCGCGGCGTGCGACCGATCGGCGATTGATCGATGTCGACGACCTTGTCGATGTACTCCAGGCCCTCGATGACGTCATGCTCGCCTGGCGACACACGGGTCCCGTTGATGCGGCGGGCCAGCGCCTGGTAAAGGGTCTCGGTGACGAGGGTGGACTTTCCGCTGCCCGATACTCCGGTGACGCAAATGAAGGTGCCGAGCGGGAAATCGACCGTCAGGTTCTGCAGGTTGTTGGCCCGCGCGCCGACGATGCGCAGGAAACGCCCCTTGCGCCCCTTGCGGCGCTCCACCGGCTTCGGGACTTGGCGGAAACCCGACAGGTATTGGCCGGTCAGGCTGGCCGGATCCTGCATGATCTTCTCCGGCGTCCCCTCGGCCACCACGGCGCCGCCGTGGATGCCGGCGCCGGGACCCATGTCGATGACGTGATCGGCCGTAAGGATGGCATCCTCGTCGTGTTCGACGACGATCACGGTGTTGCCGAGGTCCCGCAAGCGGCGCAGGGTGTCGAGCAGCCGGTTGTTGTCGCGCTGATGGAGTCCGATGGAAGGTTCATCGAGTACATAGAGCACCCCGGTCAGACCCGAACCGATTTGCGAGGCCAGTCGGATGCGCTGGCTTTCGCCGCCGGACAAGGTGCCGGAACCGCGCGATAAGGTCAGATACTCAAGCCCCACGTTCTTGAGAAAGCCCAGCCGTTCGTTGATCTCGCGCAGGATCCGCCGAGCGATCTCGCTCTGCTGTGGTGTGAAGGTGGCATTGACTCCGCCGAACCAATCGGCGGCCGCATCGATCGAAAGTGCCGCCACCTCGCTGATGTTGAGGCCGCCGATTTTCACCGCCAATGCTTCCGGCTTCAGACGGTGGCCACCGCAGGTGGCGCAGGTTGTGACGGTTTGGAAACGGGCCAGCTCGTCGCGAACCCAAGCCGAATCGGTTTCGCGCCAGCGACGTTCCATGTTGGGGATGACGCCCTCGAACGGCTTTTTGATCTCGTAGGAACGTCGGCCGTCGTCATAATGCATGGCGACCGTTTCGTTGCCGGACCCATAAAGGATGACGTGGCGCACCGGCTCGGGCAGCCGGGAAAACGGCTTGGTGCGGTCGAAACCATAATGACCGGCGAGGCTCTCGAGCGTCTGGCGATAGTACTGCGACGTCGAATTGGCCCACGGCGCGATGGCCCCCTCGTCGAGCGACAGCCGGTCGTCGGGCACCACCAGGTCGGGGTCGAAGAACATTTCGGTGCCCAGCCCGTCGCAGGCGGGGCAGGCTCCGAACGGGTTGTTGAATGAAAAGAGGCGCGGCTCGATTTCGTCGATCGTGAATCCCGACACCGGGCAGGCGAACTTGGCCGAGAACGAAGACCTCTCTGTTGTATCGGCGTTCTCGGCGAAAACCAGACCGTCGGCCAGTTCCAGGGCTGTTTCAAAGCTGTCGGCGAGGCGCGTCTGGATGCCGTCTCGCACCACCAAGCGATCGACCACGACCTCAATGTCGTGCTTGAGTTTCTTGTCAAGCGTCGGCGTGTCCTCGATGTCGTAGGCGGTGCCGTCCACCTTCACCCGCTGAAATCCGCGCTTGCGCAGGTCTTGGAGTTCTTTCCTGTACTCTCCCTTGCGGCCGCGCACGATGGGCGCCAGCAGAAGAAGCCGGGTGCCCTCCGGCATGGCCATGACACGATCAACCATCTGGCTGACCGTTTGGCTTTCGATGGGAAGACCCGTGACCGGCGAGTGCGGCACCCCGACGCGGGCGAACAGGAGTCGCATGTAGTCATAGATCTCCGTGACGGTGCCGACCGTCGACCGCGGATTGCGGGATGTGGTCTTCTGCTCGATTGAAATGGCCGGCGACAACCCTTCGATGGAATCGACATCGGGTTTCTGCATGAGATCCAGGAACTGGCGGGCATAAGCCGAGAGCGATTCGACATAGCGGCGCTGTCCCTCGGCATAAATGGTGTCGAATGCGAGCGAGGACTTGCCCGATCCCGATAGACCGGTGATGACGGTCAGGCTGTCACGTGGAATATCGACGTCAACATTTCGCAGATTGTGCTCGCGGGCACCGCGGATTTCGATCTTCTGCATGGGGCGCTCGTAAAGGGCAAAGAATGGGGCCGATCGCGGCCTCCCCATATATAGAACGGCAAGCCGGGCATGGGGAGTCTCGGCCAAGGGATCCTGTTTGGGAAATCCCCTCATTGGTCGTCGGCGACGATGGCTGTATACTGCGACCTGCCGTTGCTATGGTAAGGAACATCGTCCCATGAATGCCAGTCTCGTCGGTCTTGCTGAAATAACCCTCAAAGCCAGGACGGCCATGGCTCGCCAGGGCATGGCCGTTGCCATGGTCAAGCAAAACCTGCAAATGGACCAGGCCGTCGTCCAGCTTCTGAGCCAGGCGACCGCTCAGGCGGCGTCCGATTCGACCTCCTCGTCCGGGCAAATCGTCGACATTCTGGTCTGATCCCACGTTCCGGGGTGGTATCAGAACCAATCGTCGCTCCGGGATTTCGCTATCGCTGCCTCGTGTTCGACCATGTTCGTCGCCTGCGGAACGATCGACGGCGTGGCCGGCCGGATTCGTTGGGCTGAAGGCTCACGGAAGCGTCGCCCGTGCCAGGCCCAAAGGATCGGCCAGACGTGAACCAGGAGCACAGGGGAAAGCCTTTCTCAAGGCGGCCGTAAGCGACCGCGCTCAGGAGAGGGGGGCGACGTCACGTTGGCGGATCGAGGCCAAGGGACCGCAGACGCAAACAGCGGCACAAAGATCGCTTTCCAGCGCGATATCGTGCAGTGTCCACGATATGCCGTCGAGGGCGACGACACGTTCTTCGCGATCATCTATTCCGACATTCACCTGTCGGGGATCGTACATAAGACCGCGGCCGTCGGCCTTGAGCAGCGCTTCCTTGCGCGTCCACAGGCGCATGAACGTGCCTCGGCGCTGATCCAGAGGGATGGAGGCGAAGGGGCCCGCTTCCTCGGGCGTCATGACCATTCCCGCCAAGCCGTCCACGTCTCTGAGCCGGCCGGTTGTCTCGACATCGACTCCGACGGCGCTTCTCCTGCAGGTCGCCACAACCGCGATCGTCCCCGTGTGAGAAAGGTTGAAGGATAGCGCATGGCGCTCGAGGCGAGGCTTGCCGCGCGGTGTGGTGGTAAATTTAAGGGTGCGTGGAGGTTGGCCCGTTTCGGCCGCCAGGGCCAGACGCAGACCGGCATGGGCGGCAACGAAGCGGTGACGGTCCCGATCCTGGATAAACCGCTCCGCCCGGTCACGCTCATGACCGTCCAACAGCGCCCAGGCTGACGGTCCCGGGGCCTTGTCCGGCAGCGGGATGCGCCAGATGGTCACGTCCGTACCCAAGGTCATTGCGACACCGACGGCGGCATTTCCAGGTGCCACGACGTCGAGACCTTGCGGACGGTCAGCCCGAATCGCTCCATCAGGTTGCGCGAGGCTCGGTTTCTTTCATCGGCTACGCCGGCAATGGTTTGTGCGCCGATTGCACAACACCTTCGTAACATCTCGAAACCGAGCAAATCGGCCGCGACCTTGCCCCAATGGCGGCGTTGGACGACGATTTCGGAAACGTAGGATTCACCCTTGTCTTCGCCGTCCTGGATATGGAAAAGGAGCGCAAGCCCCACCGGCATGCCGCTGTGCCAGACAACAATCATCATGGCGCCGGGCATCTTCATCTGACGCAGCATCTCGGCCCGTGTCCATTGGTCGGCGTCACCGCGTAGCGCAAATGTGGCATTGCGAACGGCTACCAGCTGGTCGGCCAGATGGGAATCGGCCTCGATTTCAGACACGGTCGGCGCAGATAGGGTGTAACCCTCGGACAGCGCTTCGGCAACGCGCGGAAATTCTTCGGCGGTCGGCGGACCGCCATTCAGATCGCGTACGTGCTTGAGGTGGCGGCTGACCATTCGAAAGCCTTCGGCTGTCAGGAAGGATGCCTGCCTGGCGTCCGCCGTGTCGTCGTATATGATCATGCGCCGCCAGTGGGCGCTTTGCTCGGCACGCCACACGGTCAAAAATCCAGAAAGCGCCTGCCGTTCTCGTTCCCTGTGCTCTTTGGGAATGATGACGAAGGGAAAATAAATCTTTCCCTTCCATGTCAGATGGTCTCGCTCCGGCACGCAGATGAGCGCCACAAGTTGATCGCTCTCATAATGGCCATAGATGGCCCTATTGTGGAAAAGCTGTCGTGCGGCGTCCGGCTCGTCGAGGCGCCTTCTCATTAAGGCGTCGGCGTGTTGGCGCATGAAGTCGAGAACGGTCTCGGTAGTTTCGGACGTCAGTCGTGCAAAATGCATTGAAATGGTCCAATCAGAGGGCCGAAGCCCATAGGCGACCTATAGTCGCCGACCTATACTCCAAATCCTGAAAATGACAAATAACGGAACCGTAAGGTGGAATGGACGGCAAGATGCCCGAAACGGGGGAGATGACGACAGACGGGGACAAGATCGATTGGGCGGCGCTGTCGGCCACGGCCGCCACCATTGACGAGCGGCTGGGTGGCGGGATGGTGGCGACGGGTACACCCGGCTGTGAAGCGGCAGCGGACGGCAACCTTGTCCTGTGGCGTGAATCGTCGGCGTTCGGTGATCCGGCGCGGTTCGAACGCCGACTGGCGCGAGACGGCCTCAGTCTCGATGACGTCCGGCCGCTGATGGGGCCGGTACGTTGGCGCGATGACCATTATGTGCCGGATTGGGTTGAAACGGCTCGACGGATTCTTGACGGCGTGTTGCGGGGCGTCGACTTCGCGGGGGCGCGGATGCCGGCGGAACTGGCCGACGAGATTCCGTTCGCCGGCCTCATGTGGCCGGCCGTCCAGGTTGCGAGGGCCAGGCGCGACGCCATGCTGGGCGACATTGCGCCGGCTATTGCCGAATTGGTCAATGACGCCGCGTTGACAGATCTAGACACTGCCCTGCTGCGGCGCCTGGCCGAGATCTATGGCCCGACACTCAATGAAAGCTTCAAATTTTTCCGCTTGGCCGGGGCCCAGCCCCTAGCCGATGCTCCGGCCGGTCGTGGGGTTCACGCGGCGTTCGTGGCGGCCATGCGGAGCGGCGCGTTTACCAATCTGATCAGGCACAGACCGGTGATGATCCGCCTCCTGTCCGTGGTTTCGGATCAGTGGGTAGGTGCGGGGGCCGAAATGCTGCGCCGCCTGGCGGTCGATCGATCCAGCTTCGCCGATCGTCTGCAGGGCGTGTCGCGCTCCGCCGCCGTGACCGGATTCGATGTGGCAGTCTCCGACCCCCATGACCATGGGCGCGGGGTGGCCGTTCTGCGGTTTGCCGACGGTGGGCGCCTAGTCTACAAGCCCCGCGACCTTGCGATGGAGAAGGCTTGGCATGGCCTCGCCGCTTGGCTGGCGCGGTCTGGATCTCCGATCGGGTTGGGTGCGGCGGGCATCTGGTGCCGAGCAGGTTACGGTTGGATGGAGTTTGTCGAGGCAGACAGCGATATCGCTTCTGACGAAACCGGGGCGTTCTTCCGCCGGGTGGGGGGGCTTTTGGCGGTGATGCGGTGGCTGCGGGCCAGCGACATGCACGAGGAGAACATTGTCGTTCGTGACGCCATCCCGGTACCTATCGATCTTGAAACGGTCCTGCAACCCAACCTCATGCTCGAACGCATGAAGGATCTCCCATTGATCGCCGAGGCGGCGGCGCAAGAGGCGCTCGACAACTCGGTGCTGTGCGTCGGTTTGTTGCCAAGGCGGATGCGAGTGGCCGGGCGCGAAGCGGAGGTCGGCGGCCTTGCGCCGCCTGAGGTCTTTAGGGTGGCCGAGTGGCGCTTCACGAACGTGGGCCGGGACGACATGGAGGAAAAGAAGCTTGAGGTCGAGCGATCCGCCGCTGGCTTGGTGCTGACCACCGCCGGCGAACCGCTATTGATCGCCGATCACGCGCCTAGCGTTGCCGCTGGTTTTCGCGACATGGTGATGTTTCTGGCGGCGCATCGGCATGCCCTTTTTTCGAAAGACGGTCCGCTTGCGGCTTTCGAGGAATGCCGCGTCCGCCATGTCCTGCGCGCGACCGCTTACTATGAGATCCTGCGTCGCGAGGCATGCCGGCCCGCCAACCAGGCCAACGGCATAGCCTGGAGCCGCCATTTCGAGCGTCTGACGCGCAATATGCGATGGGACCTGGAGCCGGATCCCGGGTGGCCGGTCGTGGCCGGCGAAAGAGCTGCGCTGGCCCGTTACGATATTCCGCTGCTGTTGGGCAAGGCCGCGATGACCGGATGTTGGATCGACGGCGAACCGGTTGCCCCGGGGCTGTTTCAACCAGCCATATGGCCGCAGTTGAGAGAGCGGTGGGAAACGCTGGCGGCAAGCCTTGGCGAGGAGACGAGGATCCTCGTCCAGGCAGCCACCTCCAGTGTATTTCCTGTCCGCCGCCGGCGGCCATGGTCAGACGATAGCACCGAGTTGTCTGAAGCCGATGGCCGCGCCCTCGCTCTATCGATCGCCGAATTGATCGCCGAAAGGGCGGTGCGCAGGGGGGATGCCGCGGCCTGGATCGGTCTTGGGCTGTCGGCGGATGGCAAGGGATTCGACCTCAAACCGCTGGATGCCGGCCTTTACGGCGGACAGGCTGGCATCGCCTTTTTCCTTGCCGCCTGTTTCCGGGCGACCGCGGATGCCCAGTGGCGAAGCCTGGCTCTGGAAGCGCTGGCGGCGATCCAATTCCGTCTGGCACGCCCGGAGCTTGCCGCAGAAATGGTTCGGCAAATTGGGATCGGCGGGATCGGGGGGGTGGGATCGCTTGTCTATGTCTTTACGCAACTGGCGGAGTTTCTGGAAGCACCGGCCCTGCTGGAGGATGCCAAGCGCGCGGCGGCCCTGATCGATGGCTCGGCCATCGCCAACGATCATGTGCTCGACATCGTCGGGGGCGCGGCGGGTGCCGCGCTCGGTCTCCTCGCCTTGCACGAGGCGACCGGGGAGAATTGGATACTGGACCGGGCGGCCGATTGCGGCCGTCGCATTCCGGCTCGGCCGAGGGCCGGGACGGCCGACTGGAGAGGCCTGTTCCCCCGGCCGTTGACCGGCTTCTCGCACGGAGCCGCGGGTATCGCCTATGCCCTGATGAAGCTGCATGCGGCGGTCGGCGACGCACGCTTTTTGGACACCGCTCGGCGCGGGCTCGATTACGAACGATCGCTCTTCAATGCAGAGCACGGGAACTGGCCTGATCTGAGAACCGCGGAGGGAGTCTCGTTCCCCTGCCAGTGGTGTCATGGCGCGGCCGGCATCGGACTGGCTCGTTTGTCGGCTCTAGACGTGGTTGACGATGGCGACATGCGGGAAGAGATAGCCGCTGCTCTGTCCGTCGTTGCCGGCTGGCCGGACGCCGATCCCGACCACCTTTGCTGCGGCAACGCCGGGCGTCTGATGATCCTCGACGCTGGCGGCCGCATCCTGGGCCGCCCCGACTTGCGGGCTTTGGCGCGGCGGCGGGCGGCCGCATGGCTCAGGCGGGCAGGGGGAGTCGAAGGGTTCGTTCTGCCAGGCAGCGACCCCGCTTTCCGTCTCGGGTTCTTTCAGGGTCTGGCCGGGGTCGGCTACGCCCTTCTGTGGCTGGGCAACCTGGAAGGCCTGCCAAATCCCCTTGTTCTTGGCAGTTCGCCGCGAGCCCTATGATGACGTATCGGCCCGGCTCACGACGTCCGCCACGGCCGCTTCGAGGATGTCGAGGCCGCGAGTCAGGTCGTCGTGGTCGATGGTCAGGGGGCAAAGGATCTTGATCACCTCGCGCTGGGGTCCGCAGGTTTCGACAACAAGGCCGCGCGAAAAGGCCGCGCCGGCAATCTGCTTGGCAATGGCGCGGGAGGCGGTGGGCAGACCTTGAATGAGACCGCGGCCACGGACCGGTGGGTGGATCGCTTCTTGGTAGCGCAAGGCAATGCGGTCGAGAGCAGCGGAAACGATGGCGGCTTTGAGTGCGACAGCGCGTTCGAGTTGGTCGTCGTGCCAGAACCGCAGGGCCTCGGTGGCGGTGATGAAGGCTGGGTTGAAGCCGCGGAACGTGCCGCTGTGCTCGCCGGGCGCCAGGCTGTCGCAGGCCGGCTTGACGAGGACCAAGGCCATCGGCAGGCCCATGCCGGACAATGATTTCGACAGGCAGATGATGTCGGGATCGATGCCGGCCGGCTCGAAGCTGAAAAATGGGCCGGTCCGACCGCAGCCCACCTGGATGTCGTCGACGATCAGGAGCAGGCCGGCGGTGCGGCAGATCGACTGGAGGCGGTTGAGCCATGCCGCCGAGGCGACGTTGATGCCGCCCTCGGCCTGGATGGTTTCCACGATGCAAGCTGCCGGCAGGTCGGCTTCCGCGCGAACCTCCGACAGCAGGTGGTCCAGCCCGTCTAGCGTGTCGATGCCCGGTCCCTCGGCGCCGTCGAAGGGTATGAACGAGGTGCCGCCGACCGCCGGCATGGTTGCGGCCTGGCGGGTCGGTCCGCCGGATACGGCCATCGCCCCCAAGGTCATGCCGTGGAAGGAATTTTCGAAGCTGACGATTCTTTGGCGACCCGTCGCCTTGCGCGCCAGCTTGAGCGCGGCCTCGACGGCGTTGGTCCCGGACGGCGCCGGGAACAGCATGCGGTGTGACATGCCGCGCGGGGCGAGGATGGTTTCATGAAAGGCGGTGAGGAAGCTTTCCTTGGCGGCCGTCGCCATGTCGAGGGAATGAAGGATGCCGTCGCCCGCGAGGTATTCGACGAGGCGGCGTTTCATGGCGTCGTCGTTGTGCCCGTAGTTCAGGGCTCCGGCGCCCGCGAAGAAGTCGATATACTGGCGTCCGGAACGCGATCGCAGTCGCGCGCCCTTGGCGGCGACGAAGACATCGGGAAAGCCGCGGATGTAGGAACGGACATCGGATTCCAATCTTTCAAAGGTGTCCATCGGATGGTTCCGCATGTGCGACCGTCGCAGGCTGGAGATTGGCCGTTCGTGGGGACAACAGCACGAACAGGGCCGGCACCACGACGAAGGACAGCACCGTCGCCGCAAGAAGCCCGAAGATGATGGCATAGCACAACGGCTGCCACATCGGGCTGCTGAACGACAAAAGGGCGAGGCCGGCAACGGTCGTCAACGTGGTCGAAAGGATCGGCCGCAGGCGGTCCGCCGCGCCGTGGGCCGCCGCCTCGCGGACCGACCTGCCGGACTCGATGAACTCGCGCATGGTCTCGACCATGACGATGGAGACGTTCACCACGATGCCGAGCAAGGAAACGATGCCGACCATGGCCGGAAAGGACAGCGGCATGCCGATGGCGACAAATCCAAACAGGGTGCCAACTAGGGCGCAGGGCACCGAGAACAGGATGATGAACGGAAGACGGTACGAATTGAACAAGAGAACCAACAGGCCGAACATGAGCACCACGGTGAGCAGGAACATCTTCATCATGTTCGAGTTGGTCTCGCTCGCCTCCGCCAGTTGGCCGGCGAGACCGATCCGCAGTTGGGGATTGCGGGCCTGGATCTTCTCGATTTCCGGCCATGCCGTGCGGAGGATCGTTGCCGTGTTGCTACCTTCGGCCTTGCCGCGGACCGATGTCGTTCGGTTTCCGCCGCTATGCACGATTACCTGGGGCAGACTGCTGTATTGGGCCGCCAGGAGAGAGGCCAGGTCGATGCGGGTGCCATCGGGGCCGGAGGCTCGAATGAGCATCAGATCGGTCCACGAGGTCGGTGGCCCCGCCTCGCCGTTGCGGCTCGGCCACATGACGCCGAGCTGGACCGGCACGTCGTCCTCGGTCGCGCCGCGTTTCAGCTTGGCGACCGTCGTCTCCCCCATGGCGAGCCCGATTTCCTCCGCCACCGGCGTCAGCCGCACCTTGAAGAATTCCAGCGCCTCGCGAACCGGGGTCACGACCAGGGCGGATCGGGCCGGGCCCATGTCGTCGCGGACATCGCCGGTCCCCGGCACGGCGGCAAGAGCGGCAACGATCTCCTGGGCAGCGGTGCGCAACTGACCGATGTCTTCGCCCTGGATATCGATTTGCAGGTCGTCGCCGCCGCTGGGACCTCCCCCCTGTGGCGCCATGACCACGCTGGCCCCCGGCACTTCAGCAAGGGCGTGGTACAATTCACGGCGGAGTTCCGGCACATACGTGTAGGCCAGGCGGCCATCGCGGGCGTCGAGCGGAGTGAAGACCAGCGAAAAGCCGATGACGTGGCTACCCGGCGTATCGGCGATCCGTTCAGCCGACGAGGTGACCGCAAACGGACTTTTCTGTCCGATGTAGGCGATGGTGCTCTGGAAATAGGGTTTGGCGCGCAGAATGTCGCCGATCCCAAGACCGATCTCTGTCGAGCGGTCGAGCGGCGTTCCCGGCGGCAGTTCGACGCTGATTCCCATGTTGCGGCCGTCGACCTTGGGGTAGGCTTCCGAAGGCAGCATGGCGCCGGCCGCGACGGCGGCCAAGACCAGGGCTAGGATGCCTGCCATCCACAGGCCGGCCACGCTGCGCGAACACACGACGTAGGCAAGGACCCAATCGAGGAGGCGGCCGGATGCCCGATTGGTGATGCGGTCGACGCGCGTGACGCCGTCGCCCTTCAGCTGCCGCCCCAACAGGTGGCGCGACGACGGCAGCGCCCAAACGAAGGCGACGATGTAGCTGATTACCAGGCAGATGATGGCGGTAAAGGGAATAAGGCGTATGAACTTGCCGTCGATGCCGGGCAGAAACAACAGCGGCGCCAGGGCGAGAATGGTCGTCAACTGGCCGGCAAACGCGGGCAGGGCGAAACGCTTCACAGTTACCCCGGCTGCGGTTTCGAAGTCCCGCCGCTCGGCATAAAGGCCCTGGTGCATGCCCTCCATGACGAGGATGAAGACGTCGACCAGCATTCCGAGAGCCAACACCATGCCAATCACGACCATCTCGTTCATCGTCATGCCAAGGGCGAAGACGGCCGCGATGCTCCCCAAGAAGGTGATGGGCACGCCGGCGCCGGCAATGGCGGCCTCGCGCCAGGTCAGCATGACGAGGAGGATCAGCACGACACCGGCGATGGCCTGAACGGCATTGGTGAAAACGCCGGCCAGCTTTTCCTCGACATCGACCGCCTCGTCCGTCAATACCGAGGCTTCCACGCCCTTGGGCATCGGAAAGCGCTCGACGGTCTGACGGATCTGGGCGACCGTGGCAACGGTATCGGCACCGGGTGCCTTGTAAAGCGACATGCTGACGCCCTTGGCGAACGGCTTGCCGGCAAAGCTGATGAAGGTGCGTACACTTTCCGTCGACAGGTCACGGCGCACCTCGGCCAGATCGCCCAGACGGACGACACGCCCGGACGTCATCTGATGGATCGGCAACAGGCGGATCTCGTCCACATTAGTGAACCGTCCAGCCAGGTTGATCGATGCCGGGGTGCGTCCATCGCGCATTTCGCCAAGCGGACGGTCGACGCTGGCGGCGCGGATGGCGTCGCTGACCATCGTCATGCTGAGATTGACGGCATTAAGGCGCATGGGGTCGATCAGTACGCGGCCGACCTCCTGTCGGGCGCCGGACACTTCGACCTTGCGCAGCGAACCGATGCGTTCCAGGCGTTCCTTGATGTCGCGGGCCGTGTCGCCGAGAACGGCGTCATCGACGTTTCCATGGATCATGTAGGTGAGGATCGGCGCGTCCGTGGTCGACATCTGTTCGACCGCAGGCGCTTCGACGTCAGCCGGCAGCAGACTAGCCGTTTCGGCCACCTTGGTGCGCAGCGCGCGGATCGATTCCTCGATGGGTGCGTCGGCCTCGAACTCGACGACCAAAAGCGCCAGCCCGGAGCGCGAGCCGCTGGAGATCCGCTTCAGGTTGTTGAGGGACTTGATCGCCTTCTCAAGTGGAGTCGTCACCTCCTTCTCGACCAGTTCGGGCGACGCGCCCGGCCACAGGAAACGCACCTGGGCCACCGGAATGGCCAGATCAGGTGCCCCTTCCTTGATCATCGACGTGTAGGCAAACAATCCGCCCAGCACCAGCAGGGCGCCAAGGACCCCGGCGAATGTGGTGTCGATGAAAAAAAACCGAAACAGCTTGCCGGGGACGCCCGCTCCGGCGGGCGCGGGTTTGCCGTTCATGAGCCGCCGTCCGCGGTCGCAATGTGCACCAGCGCCCCATCGGACAGTCGATCCTGGCCGGCGACAACCACCGTCTCGCCGGGTTCGAGACCGTCCCGGACCTGGATCATTCCGCCATCGGTCAGTCCATACTTGATGGACCGCCGATGGGCGGTGCCGGCCTTGCCGTCGACAACAAACACATACCCCAGGCCGGCGTCGTAGCGAGGCGCCTCGACCGGAACGCGGATGACGTCGTGGCGTTCGTCGGCCAGGATGCGAACCGAGACGTAAAGCCCGTCAAGCAGATATCCCGCGCCGTCAATCGTGCGCAGGCGGACGCGCACCGCGCGGCTGTCCGGCGCGATGGTAGGGGCCACCGCGTAGACCTCGGCGTTGGCGATCGGAAGGGATGGGGTTTTGCCGCCGGCTGCCGCCGTTTTGTCGGCGACATCAAAAAAATTCATGCCGCCCCAGGCGATCTGGGCCTGCATGCCTCGGCGCAAGGACATTCCCTGGAAGCTGGGAATTTCGACCACCACCTCGTAGGCCGTCGGATCGATGACCACGGCCGCCGCCATGCGCATCAACTGTCCCATGTCCTGGAGGCCGGGCGGCAATGGTGAAACATAGTCGCCAACCGCCAGATTCATGAAGCCTATGATGCCGTCGAACGGCGCGCGCAGGGTACTCTGCTCCGTGCGGATGCGCGCCTGGGCGATCTGGGATTGGGCGGCATTGGCCTCGGCCTGGGAGGCGGCCATGTCGGTTTCGGCGCGCTGGACGCGGGCTTTGGCCTGCCGTTGATCGTTTTCGGCTTCGTCGAGCTGCTTGCGGGGCGCGATGCCCTTGGCGACAAGGTCACGAGCCCGGGCCAATTGCTGTTCGGCATGCGCCAGCGCGGATCGTGCCTCGCTGATGGCGCTGCGCGCCCCTTCGACGCGCTGGCGGGCGGCCTCGGCCTGCGCCACCTGGGCGGCGACCTGCTCTCTGAGATCCCGCTCGTCCAATTGGCCGATCAGTTGACCAGGCTTGCCGTTTGCGGGGCCCTGTACGGACGACCCCTCGCGCAGGGGAAGTCCTTCGGAATCTCGACCGATTTCCACCACCTTGCCGGCTCGGTCGAAATGAAGAATTTCACGGCGTACCGCGAGTGCTGTGCCCTCCGCCGAGATCCAGGCCCGAATCGGTCCTCGCGTGACTTTGGTTACCGCCACCGTCACCGGTGTTTGCGTCGCGCTCGACAAAGTCTGGGCCGAGACCGTGGACTCAACAGACAATGGCAGTCCCAGAACCAGGAACAATGCCATGATCCCGCGCCTGTCCGCCATCCGACCCCCGTTTTATTGTCCCTTTGTTGAACGATCTGTTCAACCGTCGCCACTATTGTCTAAATTTTGCCGTCCCGCAACCATGAGGTGACATAGCCCGGGGGCATGAAAACACCCGCCGGCTCGACGTTTTCCTCGACTTTGTTGCGGGCCGTCGCCAGTCGCCGCCGTGGACGGCGCATCCGCTTTATGGATACACTGCGGCGCGAGCGGCTGCCGGTGCCGCGGCCGACCTAACGGGGGGCGACGTCTTTCCGATGAATCTGATTCGTTTGCTCATTGCCGAAGGCATGACGCCGCGCAACCGTTTGCTGGGAAGCGCCCTCGTTTCGGGGGTGAGCAGCACCTTCGTGTTGGCAATGGTCAACGTCGCCGCCGCCGAGATCGCAGAGTCGGGACGGGACCAGGTGAACTGGCTGCTGGCCGGCCTGTTTGGCCTTGGGCTGGTCCTCTTCATTGCGGCGGAAGTGTTCCTGATCTCCCGGGTGTGCGCCGGGACCGAAACGGCGGTTGACAGTGTCCGTACGCGGCTGCTCACGGGTCTTTGTCGCGCCGATTTTGAGAAAGTCGAAGGCATGGGCCGGGCTGTGTTCTACGAAAGCATCACTCAAGCGACCCAGACCCTTTCCCAGAATTCCCAGTATTTGGCCATTGGGTTGCGTTCGGTGGTTTTGATTGCGGCGATCCTTGTATACATCGCCTACATCTCGCCCACGGCCTTGATCCTGGTGCTGGTCTTCACCCTCGTCGGCGGCGTCATGTTCGGTATCGCCGGCCAACGGCTGAATGCCCGTTATACCGACATGATGAAGGAGGAAGCCCGGCTTTTCGAAAGCATCACCGACCTTCTCGACGGCTTCAAGGAAGTCCGCATGAGCAGCGCGCGCAGCCGCGATCTCGGCAAAGTTTTCGGAGCGATTTCGCAGTCGGCCACCGACATCCGCATTGACGTCCAGGTCCGCGCGTTCCAGCAATTCATCCTGGGCGAGGTCGCCGTCTTCTTTCTGCTGGCGGCGGTGGTTTTCGTGGTGCCGCTGTATGCGACCTCGTTCCACGGCGATATCGTCAAGGTGACGATGGCGGTCCTTTACATGACCGGGCCGGTCGGCGGCCTCATCCAGACCCTGCCGCTGCTCAGCGCCGCCGAGGCGGCGGCGGGGCGCATGCTGCGCCTTGACGAGGAACTGGCCGCCATGGCCGAGCCTGAAGCCGATCCCACGGCACCTTCCTTGCCTGTTGAATTTCAGGAAATCTCGTTGCGCGGCATCGAATACGCCTATGCATCCGACGAAGGGGAACCCACCTTCGTCCTCGGGCCGCTCGATCTGACGGTACGCCGCGCCGAGGTGATTTTCATCACTGGCGGCAACGGCTCGGGAAAATCGACCCTGATCAAGTTGCTGACCGGCCTTTATCGACCCCATCACGGCCGAATCCAGGTCGACAGCACGGCGATAGGGTCCGACAGCCGGCGAGCCTTCCAGAACATGATGGCACCGGTATTCTCCGATTACCATCTCTTCCCCCGCCTTTACGGGGTGCCGTCCATCGACCCGGCGATGGCGCAAGAGTTGATCGCTTGGTTCGAGATGGAGGGGACGGTCAGGCTCATTGACGACCGTTTCGACCGCCTCGACCTTTCGGCCGGCCAACGCAAGCGATTGGCCCTCATCGCCGCCTTGCTTGAAAAGAGGCCGGTCCTGGTTATCGACGAATGGGCCGCCGACCAGGACCCACATTTCCGGCGCAAATTCTACCGCGAGGTGTTGCCGGCCCTGAAGGCAAGGGGGATGACGATCATCGCCGTAACCCACGATGACGCCTATTTCGACGTCGCGGACCGCCGCTTTCATCTGGACGAGGGACGTCTTTCCGAGTGTTCGTCCGAGCCGGGGAGAGGCGTTTAGATGGAACTTCTCTCAGTCCTCCGCCGCGAGGCGGCGATCGATCTTCGGCGGTTGGCGCTGATGACTTGCCTGGCCGCGGTGTCGACCACCTTCATCCTGGGCCTTGTCGCCTTCGGCGCCGAGAAGGCTTCGTCCGGCGATGTCAGCCTGATGATGGTCCTGGCCTTTCTCGCCGCCATCCCCCTCTTCATCCTCTCGCAGAACTACGTCATGACGTCGACGGCCCGCGAAGTGGAGGCGATCATCCAGCGCCTGCGCCTGAGCCTGTTCGAGGGGGTGCGCAAGGCCGGTATACCCGCGCTCGATTCCCTTGGGCGGGCACCTTTGTTCGCCGCTCTTTCCAACGATACCCAAACCATCTCGCGGACCATGCCGTTGCTGGTGATCGGCGCCCAGCAGGCGGTGAGTCTGGTGTTCGTGGCGCTGTTCCTGGCGTGGCTTTCGCTGTCCGCTTTTGCCATCGCCGCCACCTTCAGCGCCATCGCGCTCGTCGTGCATTCTCGGCGGTCGCGGTCGCTGAGCGAGAACATGCAGCGGGTCTCGCAGGATGAACAGCGCCTGTTCGCCGGGCTCGGGCATATGCTCGAGGGGTTCAAGGAGATTCGCGTCAACGCCCTGCGCGCCGAGCAGGTGGTTCTGGAGATGTCCGCCTTTTCCGACGATTTGCGGCAGCGCAAAAGCGTCATCAAGCGGCAATGGGCGATCGAATTCGCCTTCATACAGGTTGTTTTCTTCCTGCTGCTCGGCCTGATGGTCTTCGTCGTGCCGCTGTTCTCCGAGGGATTCGCCAAGGTGGCGGTGGAGGCGACCACGGTTGCGCTGTTCCTGGTCGGCCCGATCGGTACCATCGCCCAGGCGATTCCGGCGATCGCCGAAGCCGAGTCGGCTCTTGCCTCCGTTCGCGGGGTGGCGCGTCAGTTGCAGCACGCCCTTGCCAAGGGCGACGACGAGAGCACCGAACCCCTAAGTGAACCCATCCGCGAGATTGCCCTCGACGGTGTGCGGTTTTCCTATCGCGAGGCCGACGGCTCGCCGGGTTTTTCGGTAGGTCCGCTCGACGCCGTCTTCCGGACCGGCGAATTGGTCGTGGTGACCGGCGGCAACGGTTCCGGCAAGTCGACCATGCTGCGGCTGCTGACGGCCCTCCAACAGCCCGACCAGGGGAATCTGCGGATCAATGGCGAGCCCTTGCGTGCCGGCCAAAGGCAGGACTATCGCGATCACGTTGCCGCCGTCTTCTCGGACTATCACCTGTTCCGCCGGCTCTACGGCATAGGCCCCATCGATCCCGAGAACGCCGGTGCTCTGCTTCGCCGGCTGGAGATCGCCGACAAGGTGGCCGTTCGCGATGGCGCCTTTACGACCGTCGACCTGTCCGGAGGTCAGCGCAAGCGACTGGCCCTGATGGTGGCGCTCTTGGAGGACAAGCCTGTGCTGATCCTTGACGAGTGGGCGGCCGATCAGGATCCGCAATTCCGCCGGCAGTTCTATGAGGAATTGCTGCCGGCCCTGAAGAGACCGGACCGAATCATCGTTTGCGTGACCCACGATGACCGATATTTTCACGTCGCTGACCGTGTCATCGATATGGAGGAGGGACGTTTCCGTGGGTGATGGCCGAGCAGCCGGTACGCTCAGCCGACCGGCCGCGCCGGTGACGGTCCCTCGCTGTTGACGACGAACACGCGGCTCTCCGGGCCGAGGCCCAGACGGGCCCTGGCGTCGGGATCCGTGGCCGCTGCCACCAGACCTGCCAGGCCGGCGATGCCGGTGTCGCCACCCAATAGTGGCGGGTCTCCGTAGGCGCCGACCGCCAGCTCCTGCTGGACGGCGGTTGCCGTGTCCTCTGCCACCGTCATGCCGGCGAAAGCCGCCTTCGAAAGCACCGTCCATGCCGGCAGGGACGGCCTACCGCACGCCAATCCAGCCATGCGTGTGGTGAGGGCGCCTTCCACCCGCTCGGGTCGGCCGGCCCGCAGGCTGGCCAGTAGGCATGCGGCGGCCATCGGTTCAACGGTGACGACCCGTGGCGTGGCGGAGCCAAGCAGCCGCCACAACCCCATGGTGATGCCCGCCGCCATGGTGCCGACCCCGCAATGCAGGAAGACATGGCTCGGCGGTTGAGCGCCCAATCCGTCCTCCCATGCCTCGGTTGCGAGCAGGGAATAGCCGGCCATGACGGCGCGGCTGACGGCAAGGTTTCCGGTGTAATCCGTGTCGGTGACCAGCAGCGCGAAGGGATCGGCCGCGGCGCGCCGTTCGGCTGCCAGAACTGCATCGTCGTAGGTGCCGTCGACGACCTCGATAGCCGCTCCGGCACCGCGGATGCGCGAGAGGCGACCGGCATCGACGTCAGGACCCACGAAAATGAGCGAGGCGCAACCGCTCCGGCCGGCGGCCCAGGCCAGGGCCAGTCCGTGGTTGCCGTCGGTGGCTGCGATGGTCGTCCATGGACCGCCGACGATGGCAGCATTCTCCTGCAGGAGAACCTCGAGGCCGTAGGGCGCACCAAGAGCCTTGACGCCGCCGACGCCGAACCGCAGGGCCTCGTCCTTGCACAGCACGGCGCCAAGGCCCAACCGCCGGGCAAGACCGGTCAGCGACCGCAAGGGTGTCGGTCGATACTCCGGCCAACTGCGGATGACGTCGGCGGCTTGATCCATCTCCTCGGACCGCAGGGAATCCGACACTGCTCCAAAGGGGCGGTTTGGCCGCCACAACGGGTTGTTATAGAGGTCCAACGGACCGGCGATCGGGGAAAGAGCATCTTTGGACATGGCAGCACCGCTGGATGGGACGGCGACCAGGCTGACGAGGACAGCATGCCTACCACAGCCGCCAAGGGTTCGCTATACTCCGCAGCCGGACTCTCGGAGAGGAAAGGAATGGGCATGCGCCGTCTGCCGATTGCCGTCGTGGCCGTGTCGATGGCCGCGTGGTTGAGCGCGGCGGCGCTTGCGGCCGGCGAACCGCCGCCCACCACCGCCCACCACCTTGCCTACAGGCCGGACGCCATTCCTCGCTCGCAGTACATGGAGGTGCAGGGCGGAGATGCGCTTCATCCTTCGTCCATCGGTCAGGACCGGGACTATTTCGTGGCGATCTATAGTGGCAGTACGATCGGCGTCTATTACTACGTGGCAAGCGCTATTTGCCGGGCCATGGAGAAGAACTTCACGAAGCACCGCATTCACTGCGTGCCGTTGCGCTCGTTGGGTGTGGTGAGCAACGTATCCCTGATGGAACAGGGTCGGGCGCAATTCATCATCGTCCAGTCGGACACCAACTATTACGCTCACAAAGGGCAGATTAAACTCCCCGGCGGCCATTCGGTGATGTCGCTCCACAACGAACTGGGAGCCATGGCGGTAGGCACGGAATCGGATATTCAAACCCCGGCCGATCTGCGCGACAAGCGGGTCAACCTGGGGTCGGAAGGGACGGCGTCGCGCGCCTTGTGGCTGGAGTTCCTGGCCGCCCAAGGTCTTGCCACCGACGACCTGGCAGAGGCCTACTCGGTCACCCAGGAATACAACGTCATGGGCCTGTGCGGCGACTACATCGATGTATTCGGCCTGTGGATTGGCCACCCAGCCGCGCCCTTCCACGACGCAGCCGAAACCTGCGGCGCCCGGATCATCGGCATGGCTTCCCCGGGCACCGACAAACTGCTCAGGGAACGTTCGTTCTATTTTCGGGGCGACATTCCGGCGAACACCTATCCGGGACAGAAGGAGGCTGTTCACTCTTACGGCTTCAAAGCCTCGCTCATTGCCTACGCGCCGGTCGATCCCTACCTCGTGTACTGGGTGACGCGCAGTATCGTCGAGGAGATCGCGACCTTTCGTTCCGCTCACCCGTCCCTCAGTAACATTGCGCCCCGCGAGATGTTCGAGCAAGGAAACTTCCTGCCCTTCCATCCCGGGG
>JAVEYE010000016.1:0-24671 GCA_034003665.1 Rhodospirillales bacterium
GAATCGTGCTGACCACCTATGGGCGCTCGAGCGGCTTTTGCATCGACCCCATCGAAAAGAAGCCGTTGAACCACTTTCTGCCTGGCACACCGGTGCTGTCCTTCGGGACGGCGGGGTGCAACCTGACCTGCAAGTTCTGCCAGAACTGGGACATCAGCAAGTCGCGCGCGTTCGACCGGCTTCAGCACGAGGCGAAGCCCGAAGTCATCGCCGAGGCGGCCGTCCGGGCCGGGTGCCGCAGCGTCGCCTTTACCTACAACGATCCGGTCATCTTCCTGGAATACGCCGTCGACGTGGCCCAGGCCTGCCGCGAGCGCGGCATCAGGACGGTGGCGGTGACGGCCGGCTACATTTCCGAGGCGCCGCGGGTGGAATTTTTTCGGGCGATGGACGCCGCCAACGTCGACCTCAAGGCCTTCACGGAGGACTTCTACGGCCGGTTGTGCACGGCGGGACTGGATCCGGTTCTCGATACGCTGACGTACCTGAAGCGCGAAACCGACGTGTGGTTCGAGATCACCACGCTGCTGATCCCCGGCGAAAACGATTCGACCGAGGAGTTGGAGCGCATGGTGGCCTGGGTGGTGGCAAACCTTGGTCCCGACGTGCCGCTGCACTTCTCGGCCTTCCATCCCGACTGGAAGATGCTGGACAGGCCGGCGACGCCGGCGGCTACCCTTCGGCGGGCCCGCGACATCGCTCTCGGGGGCGGCGTGCGCTATGCGTACGTCGGCAACGTTCACGACCCGGCCGCCGACAGCACCTACTGCCATCATTGCGGCGCCATGCTGATCGGCCGGGACTGGTACGAACTTTCGACCTGGAACCTCACCGACGACGGCCATTGCCGATCGTGCGGCACCGCCTGCGCCGGCGTCTTCGACGGCCGGCCCGGCACCTGGGGACGCAAACGGCAGCCGGTGCGGCTGGCATCCTCCTGACACCCCGCCGACGGATTGCCCTGGAACGGCACCGGATTCGTGGTAAACACAGCCGGCGTTCCCGTGGTTCGGCAAGGGCGTCCGCGATGTCCAAGAAATGGCTGCTGCTGATCCCGAAGATCCTCGTTTCGGCGGCATTGATCATGTTCGTGGTGTCGCGGGCCGACCTGACGGCGGTGGAGGATCGGGCGTTGCAGATGGCGCCCGAGATGCTGTTGCTGGCGGCGTTGGTTTTTCTCGTGCAATACGTCGTCTGCGCCGTCCGCTGGCGTGCCGCGCTGGTTCCCCTCGGCGCCCGGATTTCGTTCTTCAGGGTGCTTCGCCTTCTCTATATCGGCACCTTTTTCCACCAGACGCTGCCGGCCTCGGTCGGCGGCGATGCCGTTCGCACCTATCTGGTCTATCGCGACGGGGTCGGGCTGCGCGCCGCCATCAGCGCGATCATGTTGGAACGGCTCGCCACCGTCGCCGGCTTGGTTCTCGTGGTGGCGCTGGTCCAGCCGGCCTTTCGTGTGCGGGCCGGCGAGGCCGCGGCCGCCTGGCTTGGACCGGTGGCCATGATCGGGCTCGCGGCGGTGGTCGGCGGGACGGCGTTGCTGGCCCTTCTTGACCGCACGCCGCCCTCGTGGCGGCGCGGCAGGCTGATGGCCGCGCTGGCCAATCTGGCCGTCGATACCCGTACGGTGTTCTTCTCGCCGGGGCCCGCCCTGCGCATCCTGGGGTGGGCGGCCCTCGGCCACGCCAATCTGGTCCTGTCGGTCTTCGTGCTGGCGCGTGGGCTTGGCCTCGACGTGGGCCTTATCGACTGCGCGGCCCTGTTTCTGCCCGTGCTGCTGGTCACTGCGCTGCCGATTTCCGTGGCGGGCTGGGGGGTGCGCGAGGGCAGCATGGTCTATGCCTTCGGGTTGATCGGCGTCGCCGCCGCGGACGCCGTGGTGCTGTCGGTCCTCTATGGCTTTCTCGCCCTCGTTCTGGCCCTGCCGGGCGGGGTGGTCTGGCTGGCCACCGGGGCGCGTGCCGCGGACGTCGCCGCCCGCTTGGCTGAGGCCGAGGCCCCGGCGCCCGGTCGTCGCGGCGCATAGGTTTTTCCGCCGCGGCCCTTCCTTTTGCCGCGGTCGCTGCTAAATTCATGGGGCCGGGGTTTCCGTGGCGCGTGTCGCCGCAGTTGAGAAACCCGTGATGATGGCGTTTCTTGCGGAGGGATGATGAAGATTTCGTTTGCCAAGCCTGCGTTGCCCGAATCGGGCGTCGTCGTGGTTTCCGTCCTGGAGGGGGGCAGGTTGACGTCCAGCGCCGAGGCGTTGGACCGGCAACTCAAGGGGGCCATCGGCCGCGCCGTGAAGGCGTCGCCCCGCTTCAAGGGCAAGATGGAGCAGAGCCTGTCGCTGCTGGCCCCTGCGGGTTCGAAGCTCGATTACGTCATGGTGATTGGCTTGGGCAAGGCCGACGAGATCGATGCCATGCGCATGCAGGCGGTGGGCGGCCAGATCTATGCCGAACTGGGGGGGCGCGGCCATGCGGCGGTCGACGTCGCCATCGACGCCGTCGAAGGATGCGCGCTCAGTCCGGCCGACATGGCGGCCGAGGCGGCCTTCGGGGCACGCCTGCGCTCGTACCGCTTCGACAAGTACCTGACCAAGGAAGAGAAGGATGACAAGCCTTCGCTCAAAACGCTGCGCCTGCTCACGCCGGAGGCGGCCAAGGCGCGCACCCGTTTCGCCGCGTTGGATGCCGTCGCCGACGGCGTCTTCCTGACCCGCGACCTCGTGTCGGAACCAGCCAACGTGATCTATCCGGAAACCCTGGCCGAGCAGGCCAAGGCACTGACCGACCTGGGAATTGACGTCGAGGTGCTGGGCAAGGCCCAGTTGGAGAAGCTGGGCATGGGCGCCCTGCTGGGCGTCGCCCAGGGCAGCGTCCGCGAGCCCAGGATCGTCGTCATGCGTTGGCAGGGCCTGCCCAACGGCGGCAAGGGCAAGGCCGCCAGGGAGTCCGAGCCGATCGCCTTCGTCGGCAAGGGCGTCACCTTCGATACCGGCGGCATCTCGCTCAAGCCCTCGGCCGGCATGGAAGACATGAAGTGGGACATGGGCGGTGCCGGCGTCGTCATCGGCCTGATGAAGGCGCTGGCCGGGCGCGGCGCCAAGATCAACGCCGTCGGCATCGTCGGCTTGGTCGAGAATATGCCTTCGGGGGCCGCCCAGCGGCCCGGCGACATCGTCAAGTCGATGTCGGGCCAGACCATCGAGGTGCTGAACACCGACGCCGAGGGGCGCCTCGTGCTGGCCGACGTGCTGTGGTACTGCAAGGATCGTTTCAAGCCGCGCCTGATGGTCGACCTCGCCACCCTGACCGGCGCCATCGTCGTGGCCCTGGGCGAGGAACTGGCGGGCCTTTTTTCCAACGACGAGGAACTGGCCCAGCGCCTGCAGGCGTCCGGCGAGGCGGTCGGCGAAAAGGTGTGGCGGATGCCCCTGGGCGAGGAATACGACAAGCTGCTGAAATCCGACGCCGCGGATGTGAAGAACATCAGCGGCGGCCGGTACGGCGGAGCCATCACCGCCGCCCAGTTCCTTCAGCGCTTCGTCGATGGCACGCCTTGGGCGCACCTTGACATCGCCGGCGTCACCTGGACCAAGAAGGACAAGCCGACGGTGCCGAAGGGCGGCACCGCCTTCGGCGTGCGTCTGCTGGATCGCTTCGTCGCCGACTTCTACGAGAAGAGATAAGGCGTCCGGCGGGGCGGCGGAAAGATGGGAGAAATCGCCTTCTACCACCTGCAGAAGTCGCCCCTCGAGCGGGTGTTGCCGCGCCTTCTCGAGAAGACGCTGGCGGCCGGCAAGCGCGCCGTCGTCATGGCCGGGTCGGAAGAGCGGGTGGAATCTCTCAACCTGCTATTGTGGACCTACGGCGGCAACTCGTGGCTGCCGCATGGCAGCGCCAAGGACGGCAACGCTGACGAGCAGCCGGTCTGGCTGACGTCGGGGGAAGACAACCCGAACGGCGCCACCTTCCTGTTCTTGACGGACGGGCGCGACGGCCCTGTCGACGCCTACGAGCGATGCTTCGACCTGTTCGACGGCAACGATGCCGCCGCCGTGCAGGCGGCGCGCGGGCGCTGGAGAACCTACAAGGACTCCGGTCACACGCTCACCTACTGGCAGCAGACCGACGCCGGAGGGTGGGAGCGGAAGGGCTGAGATCAGCCAAGCGTTTTGTGCATGGCTGCTTTGCAGTATCGGGGGGTGGCGTTTCGGAAACTGCCGGACTATATCCGGGGTGTCCGGGCGCGATGCCTGGACGGGGTCCGGCTCCCAGCCGGGTCCAGCGTCTCCCAGACGTGAAGCCTCCCTGTAAAACTCGCCGGGCCGACCTAGTCGGCCCGGTATTTTTTTGTGCAGGGGGTCGTTATGGCCGGCCTCGCCGCGGCGCTTACGGCGTTTCGGCGGCCCGGCGAGCCAGGATGAGCGCGAGGACGGCCCCGACCGCGCCGATACCGGTCATCGCCAGATAGGCATATCCGCCGAAGGCGGCATAAAGCGGGCCCGATACCAGAATCGAGGCTCCCATCGCCAGCCCGGCCAGCACCGAGCCGTAGAGGCTCATGGCGGTGGCCGACAGGGCAGGCGGCACCCGTTGCATGATGAAGTTGATGGCCCCCAGGTGGGTGGCCCCGAAAGTCAGCGCGTGCAGGAGTTGCATGGCGGCCAGCACCGGCAGGGCGTCGGTGAGCCCGGTGACGGTCCAGCGCAGCACGGCGGCGAGCGCCCCGAGAAGAATCAATGTCGGCGGACTCAACCGTTTGGTGATGCGGCCGCTGAAGGCGAACAGCACGACCTCGGCGATCACCCCTTCGGCCCAGAGCGCGCCGATCACCGCCTCGGAATAGCCGAGCGTCTTCCAGTGCAGCGTGCCGAAGCCGTAATAGACGCCGTGCGCGCTCTGGATCAGGCCGGCAGCGGCAAGGAACAGCAGGAATCCAGGGTTGACGAGGACGGCGCGCAGCGGCGGCCGGCGGCCGCCGTCGGCTACCGGCGGCGCTTCGGGAAGCAGCACGCAGCTGGCCGCCGTCGCCGCCATCAGGCCGATCAGCATCCAAAGAATGAGGTCTTCCGACCGCCCGACCAGCACCCGCCCGGCCGCCACCGCGGCGACGATGAACGAGAGGCTGCCCCACAGGCGGACCGGTCCATATTGAAGACCGTGCCGGCGCACCGCCAAGTTGACCAGGGTTTCGCCCAGCGGCATCACCGGTGACCACAGCACCGTGAAGACGATGGTGACGGCGAGGACCGCCCAGAAGCCGTGGGCTGGAATGAACAGGGCGGACGCAACCAGGGCGCCGGCGGCCAGCCCGATGATCGGTCGCCGCCGCTGGCCCAAACGGTCGGCGGCGCCGGCGATCAATGGCGCGGCAAGCACCCTTACGCCGGCCGAGAGAGCCAGCAGCAGGCCGATCTCGGCGGGTTCGAGTCCGCGCGACGTCAGCCATACCGGCCAGAACGGCATGTAGACGCCGATGACGCCGAAGAAGGCGATGTAGAACAGCGACAGCCGCACGGCCGTGCCGTTTCCACGCCTTGGGTCGTCGGTGCCGCCCGCCATGTTCTGCCGTCCCGTTCCGCCGGAGGGTCCCGCGATAGCGCAACGGCCGGCCGGGCGCAAGGGCGGCGGCTTGCCCTGGGGAATGCCTCTGGCTAGTCTGGTCGCGAAAGGGGGCGTCCATGGCCCGGATTGCGGTTGTCGGATCGGTCGGCGAGGACACGGTCGTGCATCTCGATGCCCCCCTGCGGGTCGGCGCCCACGTCGAGGGGCGCGGGCTGACCGTGCGCCTCGGCGGCGGCGGCGCCAACACGGCGGTGCCGCTGGCGCTGGTCGGTCATACCGTTTCGCTGGTCGCGGCGGTGGGAGACGACGTGGTCGGCGCCCGCTTGGTGGACGAGTTGAAGGTGGCCGGGGTGGACACCGCTCCGGTGCGGGTGATCGACGGCGGCAGGACGACCCGCTCGGTGGTGATGATCGACGAGACGGGAGAGCGGACCATCGTCAACCTGCACCGCACGTTCGAGGTCGAGCCGCCGGCGCGCCTGCTCGATGTGGCGGCCGAATGGCTCTATGTACGCAGCCGCGCTCTTGATCTGGCGCCCTTGCTGGTCCGCAAGGCCGAGCGGAGCCGCATCGTCGCCCATATCCCCCCCTGTGCCGACGGTGGCCGCCCCGCCCACGTCCTGGTCGGCTCGCAGTCCGATCTGGATCCGGCGGTGCTGGACGATCCCTGGGCGGCGGCGCGGCGCATCGCCGGCGATCTTCTGGAATGGGTGGTGGTCACCCGCGGGGCGCAGGGCGCCGTCGCCTACGGGCCGGAGCGGCGCTTCGAGCGGCAGGCCCTCGCGGTCGAGGCGCTCGACAGCACCGGCGCCGGCGACTCCTTCGCGGCCGGCCTGATCCACGGCTTGGCCCTGGGCCTCGCGATGGACCGGGCGCTCGACATCGCCATTGCTTGGGGCACCGAGGCGGTGCTGTGGGAAGGGTCGCAACTGCCGGCCGCAGCCGTGACGAGGCTGGCGGGCCGGTAGAAATCGGCGCTCCATAGGGAATGGAGCGCCGGAGTCCGACTTACCGGTTCAAGTCGTTCAAACCGACATAATCATCTGTTTTCAGGGGAGCGGGCCTCCTGCGCATGCAATCGGTCCTCCCGTCAGTCGCCGCCGATGGGTCGACCTTGATGACGGTAAGGCTTCTTTCCTGGCCGCGAAGGGTCCGGAAAGCAATGGTCTGGCCCTCGGACAGGCCGATCAGCGCCGCCCCGACAGGCGTAAGGACCGATATTTTTCCTGTGCGGACATCTTCGTCGACGGGAAAGACCAGCGTGACGACCTGTCTGATGCCTGTGTCGGTGTAGGCGAATTCCACGCGCGATCCCATCGTGACGGTTCCGCGACCGATGCGTTCGGGCAAAACGAGGGTGGCTCGATCGAGTTCGCGCATCAGGAAGTCGCTGAATTCGGGGAACCGTGACCATACGAGTCCCGCGAGATAAGACAGGCGGGCGTGTTCGCGCCAAGCCAAGACAATGGGAGGAAGAGCATGTGACATGACACTCGGAATCCTTCTCAAAGCGGTGGCGCGCACTATGCCGCGACCGCAAACCTCGCATTTTCCGGGGAGCCGGAGAGAAAATCGGATCGAGAGCGTTGGGAATCCGCCCGTTGTCCCCGGGCCGGGTGCCGAACTAACGACGCGGCGACGAACCGACCCGGGGCTCCTGGCCAAAGGCACGTTGGGCCTGACGAGAAAAAACCAGGAGAGGGGTGGTCAACGTCAACATGCTGTCATTCTAGCCGAGAAACCGTGGTATTCAAGTCATGGACCGGCATGATGGTGGGCGCTGGTTTTCTTGGGAAAACAGCGTTGTCAAGCGAAGCGGGACTGGGCCGTCTCGGCCGCCAATGCAAGCGACTGCATTGATCCGCCGATTGGGTCCCGGATCCGCGTGCAAATGGTGTTCAGGTCCGTTCATTCCTGTTGTTGGCGGAGAAACCGCCGAGAGGGGCAAGCCAGATGCTGGCCACTCCAGACTTCCCGAACCTTTTCATCGGCGGCCACCCAATGATCCTCCATCAGCTTACCAAAATTCCGCCGACAATCGACAGCGCTCCCCCCATGTCCTGGTCGGCTCGCCGTCCGATCTCGAGCCGGCTGTGGCGGTGGCGAAGCTGCTTTCGGTCGCTCGTCAAGGGCCATCAGTCGGTGCGACCGCCGGTTGAGAGGGCGGCGGGAAGGCTGATCGACGGGTCCAACCCGGTGATGGGTTCAGGAACGCCGGCCGTCAGCCTGAGCGGCACGACCCCGGCCCATACGGGCAGGGCGCGGTCGGCTTCCTCGTCGTTGGGGCCGCCAGTGCGGACCTTGGCCGAGGCCTCGATGAGCGACAGTGCGGCGACCGCCGTTCCGGCAAGCTGGCCGGCCGTCGGCGCGCGCACTTCCGCCGCCCGGCCGGGGACGAGATGGTCCACGAAGGAGGCCAGCGCCGCGCGCTTTTCCTTGGGGTCGACGATCTCGCGGCCGCGTCCGAAGATCACCACCGACCGATAGTTCATCGAATGCCGGGCGGCCGAGCGGGCCAGCACCAGGCCATCGACCAGCGTCGCCGATACGCAGACCTCGGCGCCTGAACACAGGGCCTTCATCAGCCGGCTCGCCGGTGCCCCGTGGAAATACATCACCTCGCCGATCCGCCAGTGGTTGATCGGAATGGCCACCGGCTGGCCGCCGTCGACGAAGGCGACGGTGCAGAAATGCGCCTCGTCGAGGATCGTGTGGACGGTCGCGACGTCGTAGCAGGCCCGGGGGCGGCTGCGGACGACGGTGCTGCGCGGCGTGGGCGCGAACTCGGACATGGCGGCATCCCGTGCGAGTGGGGCGCCGGCAGCATAGGAGAGATCGCCTGTCGTGCATAGATCCGTCGCCGGCGGCGCCCGCGTACTGCCGAGGTTGTTCAGCGGCGGCAATCCCTGCTATTGGTTTGGAAACCGCCAAGAGGGGCCGCCCAGATGCAGACCACGCCGGACTTCCCGAACCTCTTCATCCTCGATCACCCGCTGATCCTCCACAAGCTCACCCACATGCGCAAGACGACGACTCCGACTCGCGACTTTCGGGGCCTGCTCAAGGAAATCTCGCTGCTCATGGGCTACGAGATCACACGCGACCTGCCGATGACCACCGAGGTCATCGAGACGCCGGTGGCGGCCATGGATGCCGCCCCGGTCATCATGGGCAAGAAGGTGGCGGTGGTTCCGATCCTGCGGGCCGGTACCGGCATGGCCGACGGACTTCTGGAGCTGATGCCCTCGGCCCGGGTTGGCCACATCGGGCTTTATCGTGACCCCGAGACCAAACGGCCGGTGGAATACCTGGTCAAGCTGCCGGCGGCGCGCGGGCGGCTTTTCATCGTCACCGACCCCATGCTGGCCACCGGCTATTCGGCGGCGCACGCCATCGACGTTCTGAACAAGCACGGCGTCAAGGACGCCAATGTCCGGTTGATGGCCCTGGTTGCCGCGCCGGAAGGCGTGCAGGTGCTGCTCGATACCCATCCCGACGTGCCGGTCTATGTCGCCTCGCTCGACGAGCGCCTCAACAAGAAGGCCTATATCGTGCCCGGCCTGGGCGACGCCGGCGACCGCCTGTTCGGCACCAAGTAGGGGGGGGCGGCTCCGCGAAAAACCCGCCGAGCGGCGCGCCCGGCGGGTTTTCTTTATGCCTTGCGGCAGCGCTTACTCGGCGGGCGCCGCTTCAGGCTCGGAGGCGACAAACGCCGTTTCGCCGGTTTCTTCCCTCTCGCGACCCGGCATCACCAGGTTGAGGATGACGCCGGAAACCGCGGCCAACGCCATGCTCGACATCTGGACGGTGTCGGTGACGTGGATGACCGCGCCGCCAACCCCGATGACCAGGATGACCGACGCGATGATCAGGTTGCGTTTCTCGGCGAAGTTGACCCGCCGATCGATCATGAGCCGCATGCCCGAGGCGGCGATGATGCCGAACAGCATGATGCAGACACCGCCCATGACGGCGGTCGGGATGCTCTGAATGAAGGCCGAGATGACGCCGACGAAGCCGAAGATGATGGCCAGTACCGCGGCGCCGCCGGTGACGTAGACGCTGAACACCCGGGTGATGGCGACCACCCCGATGTTTTCGCCGTACGTGGTGTTGGGCGGGCCGCCGATGAAGGCCGCCAGGCTGGTGGCCAGGCCATCGCCCATGAGCGAGCGGTGCAGGCCGGGATTGACCAGGAAGTTCCGTCCCGTCACCTTGCTGATGACCGTTTGGTCGCCGATGTGCTCGGCGATGGTGACCAGGGCGACGGGGGCCACCATCAGGATGATGGTCAGCGAAATGGTCGGCGACACCGTTACGCCGGGGATCATGAAGTCGGGCACAATGAACAACGGCGCGGAGGCAACCTTGGCCAGATCGACGAGTCCGAAGGGAATGGCCACCAGATAGCCGCCCAGCACACCGAACAGGATCGGGATCAACCCGAAGATGCCGCGCATGAAGGTGGCGAAGACGACGGCGATGGCGAGCGCCGCCAGGGCAACGAGGAACTGCTCCGAACTGTAGGGGCCGCCTGCCGCCTGGCCGGTGGCCATCTTGATGGCGACCGGGGCCAGGCCCAGGCCGATCACCATGATGACCGGGCCGATGACGACCGGGGGAAGCAGGCGCAGCAGCCAGGCGACACCGTATTTGGCGATGAAGGAAGCCACGACCACGTAAACCAGACCGGCGGCTGCGCAGCCGATCAGCGCGCCATCCAGGCCGCCGATGGTCTTGGCCGCCAGGATGGGGCCGATGAAGGCGAACGAGGAGCCCAGATAAACCGGAATCCGGCCCTTGGTGATGACGATGTAAAGCAGTGTGCCGAGACCGCTGGAAACCAGCGCGACCGCCGGATTGAGCCCGGTCAGGAATGGCACCAGCACGGTGGCGCCGAACATGGCGAAGAGGTGTTGAAGGCTGAACAACAGCCACGGCCCCGTGGCCGGGCGTTCATGGACGTCGAGAACGCATTTCTCGGGCATTGCGGGATTCCCCCCATTTGTGGTCGCAGGACCGCGGCCCGGTGGCACCCCTCTTGGCCCGATTCCGAAAGCCCGGTCTCGGAGCAAAGGCTTTCGCACATCGACGGTGCGGGATAAAGCCCAATTTTTCCTATATTTTCCCCGAGTTATCCACAAATGGCGGATATCTTGGGGTCGCGCTTTGCGGCCCCCAAATCATTCCGCTTCGTCGAGGGCGGCGTGGGCGGCGAGCCAAGCTTCCTCGGCCGCTTCCAGGGCGCCTTGCGCCTCCGAGAGCGCAATCTGCAGGCGGGTAAGGCGATCGGGCGGCAGGGCGTAGGTTTCGGGCGCCGCAAGTTCGGCTTCCAGCCGCTTCTTGCGATCGGCGGCTTCGGCCAAGCGCCGATCCGCCTGCGCCGCCGCCCGCCTCAGGGGGGCGGCCTCGGCCCGCGCCTGGGCGCGGCTGCGTCGCGCTTCCTTGCGCCCGTTGGCGGCGGCTTCCTCTTCGCCCTGCCGGCCCGCGCGGCGTTGCTCGGTCAGCCAGCGGGCGTAGTCCTCGAGACAGCCGTCGAACGGTGCACAGGTGCCGTCGGCGACCAGCCACAGGCGATCGCATACCAGGTCAATCAGATGGGCGTCATGGCTGACCACGATGACGGCGCCTTCGAAGGCGTTGAGGGCCTCGACCAGGGCTTCCCTGGCGTCGACGTCCAGGTGGTTGGTCGGTTCGTCGAGCAACAGCATATGCGGGTTGGCCCGGCTCATCATGGCAAAGAGCAGGCGCGCCTTCTCGCCGCCGGAAAGGGAGGAGACCTTGACGTCGGCCTTGTCCTGGCCGAAGCCAAACCGGCCGAGATGGGCCCGCACCACCGATTCGCGCGCATCGGGCATGAGCATCGCCAAGTGGCTGAAGGCCGTGCCGTCCATCTCCAGTTCCTCCGCCTGGTGCTGGGCGAAATAGCCGACTCTCAGCTTTCCGGATCGGTGCAGCGTCCCCCCCATGACGTCGAGCCGTCCGCTCAACAGTTTAACCAGGGTCGACTTGCCGTTGCCGTTGGCGCCGATCAGGGCAATGCGATCGTCCATGTCGATGCGTAGATTGAGCCGCGAGAGAACAGTCTTGTCGGGCACATATCCGACGGAAACCCCGGTCAGGGCGATCAGCGGCGGCGGCATCTCCTCCGGCGCGGGAAATTGGAAGGCGGTGGTGTGTTCCTCGATGACGGCGGCGATCGGCTCCATACGGGCCAGCATCTTAAGCCGGCTTTGCGCCTGCCTGGCCTTGGTCGCCTTGGCCCGGAAGCGGTCGACAAAAGCCTGGATGCGCTTCTGCTCGGCGATTTGGCGATCGCGCATGCGGGCTTCGCGCACCAGGTTTTCGCGGCGCACGCGTTCGAATCGGTCATAGTTTCCGGCATAGCGCGTGAGCCTGCGCTCACTGAGGTGAACGATCTCCTTGGCGACCCGGTTGAGAAGCCGGCGTTCGTGGCTGATGACGAGAAGGGTGCCCGGCCAAGCCGATAGATAGCCCTCCAACCAGAGCGTCGCCTCGAGGTCAAGGTGGTTGGTGGGCTCGTCCAGCAGCAACAAGTCGGGCCGGGCGAACAACGCGCCGGCCAGGGCGACCCGCATGCGCCAGCCGCCCGAGAATTCCTGGCAGGGACGGGCCTGGGCGGCCTCATTGAAGCCAAGACCAGAGAGGATGGCGGCGGCCCGCGCCGGGGCGGAATGGGCCTCGATGTCGACAAGTCGCGTGTGCACCGCGGCGATGCGGAATGGATCGGTCGTCGTCTCCGCCTCGGCAAGAAGGCGGACCCGCTCCTCGTCGGCGGCGAGCACGGCGTCGAGCAGGCTGCACGGCCCGTCCGGCGCCTCCTGGGCGACCCTGCCGACACGCGGACGTCCGGCCAGGGAAACCACGCCGGCGTCCGGGACGAGATCGCCTGCGATGACGCGAAACAAGGTCGTCTTACCGGAACCGTTGCGTCCGACCAGGCCGACCTTGTGGCCGGCCGGCAGAAACAGGTTCGCCCCCTCGAAAAGGACGCGCCCGCCAAGCCGCACCGTCAGGTCGTTGATCGTCAGCATGGCGGGGTCATAGCATGCCCCGGCTTTTCGGAAAACCGCTGATGGCGGCCAAACCGGCGGCAGGGCGCGACGGCGGATGGGACACTTGCTTCGCGATCCCAATCTGTCTATAAGCGCCCGCTTTGAGGGGGCCGGATGCCCGCGCCCGCCGAACGTGGGGGCATGTCACCGGGCGGCTCTCGAGGGAAAGCTTGAGAACAAACGAAGCTATTGGAGGATTAGAGGGCATGGCTGTCGAACGGACTTTGTCCATCATCAAGCCGGACGCCACCCGCCGGAACATCACGGGCCAGATCATCGCCCGTTTCGAAGAGGCGGGGTTGCGTATCGTCGCCCAGAAGCGGATTCACCTGACCCGCAAGCAAGCAGAAGGTTTTTATGCCGTCCATGCGGAGCGGGCGTTCTTCAACGATCTGTGCGACTATATGTGCTCCGGCCCAATCGTCGTGCAGGTGCTGGAGGGTGAGAACGCGATTCAACACAATCGCCAAGTCATGGGAGCCACCAACCCGGCCAACGCCGAGGAAGGGACCATCCGCAAGGATCTCGGGATCAACGTGCAGGAAAATTCGGTGCACGGTTCCGATGCCCCGGAAACGGCTCGCACCGAAATCGCCTATTTTTTCGCGGCGACCGAACTGGTCGGCTGACGCGTCTGTCGCCCGCGTAAGGGGCGCACACTTAATCGAAGCCCCGTCCCGGGAAAACCGGGACGGGGCTTTTATTTGGAACAGCCAGAATAAAAAGGGAGTGGAAACCTCATCCCGCCGGGTTGATGACGGCGCCCTCGGCGGCGGTGGCGCCCTCGATGACGACGCGTTCATCGATCACCCGCACCCGGCCCTCGGCGATGAGGCGGACGGCCAGCGGATAAATCTTGTGTTCCTGCTCGAGTACGCGGGCGCCGAGGCTTTCCGGCGTGTCTCCGGGGCGCACCGGAACGGCGGCCTGCACGATGATGGGGCCGTCGTCCATGGCCGGGCGCACGAAGTGGATGGTACAGCCAGCGAATCGCGCCCCGGTTTCCAGCACTCGCTCGTGGGTGTGCAGACCGCGGAAGGCCGGCAGCAGCGAGGGATGGATGTTGATCAGGCGGTTGTTCCAAAGCTTGATGAAGCCGTCCGTGAGGATGCGCATGAAGCCGGCCAGGCAGACGAGATCGGGCTTCGCCCGGGAGATCTCGGCGTGCACGGCCTCTTCGAAGGTGGCGCGGTCGGGATAGTCCTTGTGGTTGACCACGACCGCCGGGATCCCGGCCTTGGTCGCCCGGTCCAGGCCCGCCACGCCGGCCACGTTGGAGAGAACGAGGACGATCTCGGCCGGAAAATCGGGGGCCTGGCAGGCGTCGATCAGCGATTGGAGATTGCTTCCTCGCCCCGAGATCAGAACCGCCAGTTTCTTGCGTGCCATGCTTCCTCCACGTTTTTCAGGGTCACGCGCGGCTCTTCGTCGGTGCTTTCGGCCAGTCGGCCGATAACGTGAACCTGGTCGCCGTTGGCGGCGAATTCTTGGGCCACGGTCTCGGCGCGCTCCGGCGCCACGACGGCGACCATGCCGATCCCACAGTTGAAGGTGCGGGCCATTTCGTTGCTGGGCACTCCGCCTTTGGCGGCCAGCCATGCGAACACCGGCGGCAGCGTCCAGGTGGTGACGTCGATTTCCGCCGCCGTCCGCTTGGGCAGCACGCGCGGTATATTCTCGATCAATCCGCCACCGGTAATATGGGCAAACGCCTTGACACCGCCCACTGCGATGGCGGCCAGGCAACTTTTTACGTAAATGCGGGTCGGGGCCAGCAACGCTTCGCCCAGCCCGCGTCCCGGCGCAAACTCGGCCTCGTCGGCGTAATTCAGTCCGTTCGTTTCGACGATGCGCCGGACCAGGGAAAATCCGTTGGAATGCAGGCCGTGCGAGGCGATGCCCAGCAGCACGTCGCCGGCCGTCGCGGCGCCGTTCGGCAGAATGGCGTCGCGCTCCACGGCGCCGACCGCGAATCCGGCAAGGTCGTAGTCGTCCTTTGCGTACATGCCCGGCATCTCGGCGGTCTCGCCGCCGATCAACGCGCAATTGGATTGCCGGCAACCCTCGGCAATACCGGCGATTATGGTTTTGCCGGTCGCCACCTCGAGCCGCCCCATCGCATAGTAGTCGAGGAAGAACAGCGGTTCGGCTCCCTGGACGACCAAATCGTTGACGCTCATCGCCACCAAATCGATACCCACGGTATCGTGTTTGCCGGCGGCGATGGCGATCTTCAGCTTGGTGCCGACGCCGTCGGTGGCCGCAACCAGGACAGGATCCTTGTATCCGGCCGCCTTGAGGTCGAAGAGGGCGCCGAACCCGCCGAGGTCCGACGCCACGCCCGCGCGGGTGGTCGAGCCGGCCAGCGGCCTGATGGCATCCACCAGGGCCTCGCCAGCTTCGATATCGACACCAGCGTCTTTGTAGGTGAGACCGCTAATCCCTTCCTCCACCCATCCAACGTGCTAACATGAGCGCGTTTCGTTCGACGGGGTAACATACTGGATCGGAGACGGTTTGCAATGTTCGTTCAGCGCCGATGGCGTGCCTTGGGGCAGCCGGCCGTTCTTGCCCTCGCCATCCTGCTGGGGGCCGGCGCTGGCCGCCTCCTGGCGGCGACACCCGACGTCTACGAAGTCTCAGGCGTCGAGGTCGACGCCACCGCCGAGACTGCGGCGGCGGCCCGGGACACCGCCATCGCGGAGGGCCACGTCAAGGCCTTCCGCCAACTGCTGTCACGCCTGACTCTCCGGTCGGATCGCGACCGGCTTCCGGATTTGACGGTAAACGGCATCGCCGCCTACGTGACGGATTTCTCGGTGGCGAGCGAGAAGACCTCCTCGACCCGCTACCTGGCCAGCCTGACTTTCCGTTTTAAGCGTGACGCCATTCGCCGTCTGCTGATGGACTACCGCGTTTCGTTCGCCGAGACGCCGAGCAAGCCGGTTCTCTTGCTGCCGGCCTTTGAGGAGGCTGGGTCGGTGCTGTTGTGGGACGTCCCAAATCCGTGGCGAAGCGCCTGGGAGGAGGCGTCTGTGACGGAAGGCCTGGTGCCGCTGGTCCTGCCGCTGGGCGACCTTACCGACATCGCGGCCATCGGCGCCGAACAGGCGGTGCGCGGCGACAAGCAGCGGCTTTCGGCGATCGCCTCGCGTTATGGTGCGGGCGACTCGATGGTCGTCCATGCCGTCAAGAAGGTTGATCCGCGAAGCGGCACCATCCAGCTAAACGTGGCGACGACCAGACACGGGCCGGCCGCCGACGACCAGACGTTGGTCCACAGCTTCACGTCGGACGCCGGCGAAACCCTGGAAGCATTGCTGAAGCGGGCGGCGACCGAAATTGCCGTCGAAATCGCGGACGGCTGGAAGCGCGACAATCTGTTGCAGTTCGAAAATCCCGCCGTCATCGCCGTGACCATTCCGATTGCCGCCCTGAGCGAATGGCTGGCCATTCGCGACCGCCTGGCCGGAATGGCCGTGGTTCGGTCCACCGAGGTGATCCTGCTTTCGCGGACGGCAGTGCGGGTGCATCTTCATTTCGTCGGCGGCACGGACCAACTGACCCTTGCCCTGGCCCAGGCGGACCTGGCTTTGTCCCAGGACGGCTCCGGGTGGATCCTGCGCTCGGTTCGGAAAGGATCATAAAGGATTGAGCCTGCCCAATTTCATTTCCCTCGGCCGCCTGCTGGCGGTGCCGGTGGCGGTCTGGCTGATTCTGAGCGGCAAGTTCGGCATCGCCTTCTGGGTGTTCATCGCGGCCGGCATAAGCGATGCGGTTGACGGCTTCCTGGCCAAACGCTTAAACGCCCAGACCGAACTCGGTAAGGTCCTCGACCCCCTGGCGGACAAGGCCTTGCTGGTGGCGGTCTATGTGACGCTGGGACAGGCTGGGCATCTGCCGGCATGGCTGGTCATTTTGGTGGTTTTCCGCGATCTCCTGATCGTGGGAGGAATCATTTTGTCCCACACCCTGGGTCGGCCGGTGCGCATGCGGCCTCTGTTGGTCAGCAAGATCAATACGGGGGCGCAGATCATTCTCGCCGGCGGCGTCCTGGCAGGGCTCGGGCTGGATCTCAGAGTTGACCTGCTGATCCTGCCGATGGTTTATCTCGTGGCGGCGACGACGGCCATCTCGGGCGGCGCCTATCTGGTCACGTGGGCTAAATTCGTTACCACGGCGGGGAACGGCAACTGATGCGAAACGGGCGCGTTCTGGCGATCCTTGCCGGGTTGGCGGTGTTCTGCCTGTTGCTCTACATGTTGCGAAGCGTCCTGACGCCCTTCGTGGCCGGTCTGGCCGTGGCTTATTTCCTCGATCCCCTGGCCGACCGGTTGGAGAGGGTGGGATTTTCCCGAGCCATGGCGGTCGCCGTCATCATCGCCACGTTTTTTCTGATTGTGATCGTTCTCCTTGCCCTGCTGATCCCGGTGGCGCAGGTCCAGATCGCCGGCTTCATCGACCGTGTTCCCGGCTATGTGGAAAGCTTGCGAGGCCAGTTGGCGCCCCTGATCGACAGGCTGGAGCACACATTGCCCGAGGAACAACTCGAACAGCTCCGCTCCGCCGCCGGGTCGCAGGCGGGATCAGCCATCGAGTGGGTCGGCAGCCTGTTCAAGGGGATGCTTTCGGGTGGAGTCGCCCTGTTCAACCTGATCTCGCTGGTCATTGTCATGCCGCTGGTCGCCTTCTACATGCTGCGTGACTGGGACCTCCTGGTGGCGCGCATCGATGACCTGCTGCCGAAGCGCATCCAGCCGACGGTTCGCGCCCAGGCGGCGGAAATAGATCGTACGCTGTCGGGCTTCGTGCGCGGGCAGGCCCTTGTCTGTCTGCTGCTGGGGACCTTCTATGCCGTCGGGTTGTCGCTTGTTGGCCTGGAGTTCGGCCTGATCGTCGGGCTTGGCACCGGGTTGATGTCGTTCATCCCCTATTTCGGCATGGGCCTTGGACTAATCGTCGGCATGGGCATAGCGCTCGCCCAGTTCTCGGACTGGCTGCCGATTGCCTTGACCGCCGGGGTGTTTGCCCTTGGACAGGTGATCGAGGGCAACTTCCTGACCCCGCGCCTGGTCGGCGATCGGGTCGGCTTGCACCCGGTTTGGGTTCTGTTCGCCGTGCTGGCAGGCGGGGCCTTATTGGGTTTCGCCGGGGTCATTCTGGCCATTCCGGTCGCGGCGACGATCGGCGTGCTGGTGCGTTTCGCGGTCAACCACTATCGCCAAAGCCTGCTGTACGGCGCCGGCGGGGATACCGACCCCTGATGCCGCCGGGCCAACTTCCCCTTAAGTTCGAGCACCGGCCGGCGCTCGGCGGCGACGACTTCCTGGTCGCCGCGCCCAACGCCGATGCCGTGGCCTGGCTCGACCGGTGGCCGGACTGGCCGGCTCCCGCACTGGTCATTCACGGGGCGCCGGGGTGCGGCAAGTCTCATCTCTGCCAGGTTTTTCTGGCCGGCAGCGACGGGCGCTCGATAGCCGTCGACGCCCTGCGCGAGGGGGCGATCCCCGCCCTCGTCGGGGCAGCGCCCGCGCTGGTTGTGGACGGCGTCGAGGAAGTGCTCGGTGCCGGCCTCGAACGCGAACTCTTCCATCTCTACAATTTCGTGGCAGAGTCTCGCCGGCATCTGCTGATGACGGCAACGCTCGCTCCGGCCCGATGGGATGTTCGGCTGCCCGATCTTCGCTCGCGCCTCAATGCGGCCATGGCCTGCGAGATCGGCCCGCCTGACGATCCATTGATCGCTGCCGTCCTGGTCAAGCTTTTCGCCGACCGTCAACTCAAGGTCGATGACGGTGTACTGGCCTTTATGCTCACGCGCATGGAACGGTCGTTCGACGCCGCACGCCAACTCGTGGCGGCCATCGATGCGGCCGCGCTGGCCGAGCGGCGCAACATCACGGTTCCGCTTGTCCGCGAGGTCTTGGCCCGCCCGCAGGGCGCGCAATAGCATCGGGCTTGCCGGGGGTCGATCTTCGACAGCGCTTCAATGGCGGCGTTTGGCTTCGCGGTGGAAGATGTAGAGTCCGGTGGCGATGACGACGCCGGCGCCTGTCAGCGTGGCGGTCGAGGGGGCGACGGCCCACAGCGCCATGTCGAACAGCACAGCCCAGACAATCTGGGTATATTCGAACGGGCTGACGACCGAGGCGGGGGCCAGTTTCATCGCGAAGGTCATGGTGATCTGGCCGACGGTGCCGACCACGCCGATTGCGAGGTAAAGCCCCCACACCGTCGATGTCGGCGTCACCCAAACCCACGGCAGGAAACAGGTGGCGACCAGTGCGCCCGTCGCCATGTAGTAGAAGACTATGGTGTATGGGCTTTCGGTGGCGCTCAGTTTCTTGACGTAGATCACCACCATCGCCCAGCACAGCGTGCCGGCTAGTGCGTAAAGGCTGCCTTCGTGGATGGTGCCGCGTGGGTCGAGCGCGATGATGACGCCGACGAAGCCGATGGCAATCGCGGTCCAGCGATGCCACCCCACCTTCTCGCCCAGCAACGGAATCGCGAGGAGGGCGGCGAAAATGGGGACAGACATGGTGATCGCCATGCCGCTGGATAGCGCGATGCGCTGATAGGCATAGAAGCAGAGTGCGTTGCTGGCGATACCGAACAGTGCCCTCAGCGCGTGGCCGAGCGGCTGCCGGGTCTTGAGGGTCCGTACCCCCCCGGTGGCCAGCACGAAGGGGATCACCAGGATGGCCGCGATGATGTTGCGAAAGAACACCGCTTCCAGCGCGTGGTAGTCGGGGCCGATCAACTTGACCAGCATGTTCATGGCCGCGAAGAAGCCCACCGAGACGACCATCAGGAGAATGCCGAATGCCACCGGCCGCCCGGGCGACGCCGAAGGTGCGGCCACAGGTGGCGGGGCGGAGGGATCTTCGGCGACGCGGGGGATCATGAACGGTGACATCATATCGTTGAGCCGACGATACGTTAGGCCCGCCGCCCGGGGCCGACAATCCCCCTTGCGGGACGAAGACGTCGAAGCCACAAGAAAAAAATCGTCGGCGGTCCCACCGGGCGTTTGGCCGGGTGGCCCGGTTGCCGGCACGGCGCCAGGGCATGGTCGACGGCGCGCGTCCTGCAGCATTCGAGGGAAGACTTTCGCCCACGCTTTAAGGCGCCATTCCTGGCGAGCGCGTTGTTCGGTCGGGGGTGAGGCCGGACCCGGTCACTTGCATTGGTGGCCGGACCACCCCATTTAGATTTTCAAGGATTTCTTCGGCGCCGCCGATCAACGGCTCTGCGGCATGCCGGTCCTTTCTCGGTAGGGGGCGAGACGAACGGTTTCGGGAGGGTCGGACGATCTCCCGCACGGCGCTATAGCCGGCTGAACCCGACAGGCGGCGCGGCCGACTTCTGGCGGATCGGACAACGCTGGCGGTTCGCTTTCAATCTGCCCAACCGCTGCGCGGCTGGGTTCGAGTCCAAATCACGATGATACGATGGGAACGGGCCTGCGGCCCGCCTTGCGGACATAGACGATGGATACAATCTGTAGGATTCCCGAGACCGTGCATTCGGTCGACGCGGAAACGGAAACCGAAGTCGAGATCGACGACAAGACGGACCGCAAGACCAGGCGGTGCCTGATGTGCGGACAGCCCTTTCTAAGCGAGTGGGCGGGCGAGCGGGTTTGCCGTTCGTGCAAGTCGACTGCGGCGTGGCGCACGGGATGACCGGCCGCCAACGGCTACCACATTCGGTCAGACGAGGAGAGACCGCCGTGCCCAACCGGGTTCCCAGAAGCAAATGGTTCGGGCGAAGAAAGCCGTCCGGCGATCGCCGCGACGGCGCATCGGCAAACACGTCGTCGGAAAGGCAGGCGGATTGGGGTGGTGGGGGCGGCGTGGCCGATGCCGAAAGAAAGTTCGCGCGCTACGTGGAACTTGCCAGGGAGGCGGCGGCTACCGGTGATGCCGTTGAATCCGAGAAGTTTTATCAGTACGCCGATCATTTCCGGCGGCTGATGAACGACAAACCGGCCTAGGCGCAGGTCGCCTCGTGCGCCTACCCCAAAAGTCCCTCTTGCTATTGTCCCGCGTCGCGATTATTTCTCACCCTGTGACTCTTTTGACCTGGGGAGAGGGATCGGCCGGGAAGTAATTTCCCACCGTATCGAAAATCCGTCATATGCAGAAGGGCGTCACCTTGTCGGGACGCGTCGTCCCGTCGAGAACAAGCATGGAAGTCTTAAATCAATGACCGTTGGTATTACGAAGTTCTTCAACGAAGCCAAGGGCTTCGGTTTCATCAGCCCCGAAGATGGTTCCAAGGATGTGTTCGTCCACATCTCGGCTGTCGAGCAGGCGGGCCTCCGCACCCTGCGTGAGGGCCAGAAGGTCGAGTTTGACGTTCAGCCCGACCAGCGCGGCCCCAAGGCCGTGAATCTTCGTGCGGTGAAGTAATCACCGTACCGAAAGCGGGGCCGTCCGGTGACGGACGGCCCCGACTTTCTCCGCTGTAAACCAGTATTCGTTGCCGATGGGCCGCTTACCGACAAGGGAGGCGGTTTTTTGTTGTGCTTGAAACGTCAGGTCGTCAGTTCAGGCGATGGCGGAACATGAAGGCGGCGCCGACCAGGGTGAGCACGGCGATTGCTCCCATCGGCCACAGTTGACGAAAGACTAGCTCGGGCGACAGCCCTTCAAGGAAGATCCCGCGCACGATGACCAGGAAATAGCGCATGGGGTTGACCAGCGTCAGGTGCTGGATGGCCTCCGGCATGTTGGCGATGGGGGTGGCGAAACCCGACAGGATCACTGCCGGCATGATGAACAGGAAAGCCCCCAGGATGGCCTGTTGCTGGGTCCGGCAGATCGACGAGATCATCAGGCCGACCCCGATCACCGAGAGCACGTAGACGACCAGGCCTGCGTACATCAGCCCGATGTCTCCGTGAAACGGGATATCGAACCACAGGATACCGACGGCGACGATCAGCGTTCCCTCGGCGACCCCGATGACGAGTGCCGGGGCGGCCTTGCCAACCAGGATTTCGAGCGGTCGCAGCGGCGTCACCAGAAGCTGCTCGAAGGTGCCGACCTCGCGTTCGCGGGCGACCGACAGCGCGGTGACCACGATGGTCACCACCAAGGTGAGCAGGGCGACGATGCCTGGAATGAAGAACCAGCGGCTGTCCAGGTTGGGATTGAACCACGAGCGTACGACCAGATGGGCGGGTGGCAGCGGCTCGCCGTGGCTGCGCGCCCATTCGCTGTTGAAGTCGGCGACGATGCGCCCGGCGTAACCGAGCACGACGAGTGCCGCGTTCGATTCGCGGCCATCGACGATGAGCTGCACCTTGGCCGGCGGGGTGACCCGGATATCGCGCGAGAAGGTGGGGCCTACATGGATGACCAGCTTGGCTAGCCTGGGATCGATGATCTCCGCGATCTGGGATTCGCGGCTGATGTGGCCGACCACCCGGAAGGTTGGCGACCCTTCGAACCGGGCGATCAGTTCGCGGGCCGGCAGCCCGTCGTCCTCGTTGTAGATGACGGTGGCCAGTTGATTGACGTCGTAGCTGGCGGCATAGCCGAATACCAGAAGTTGTATAAGTGGCGGAACGATCAACACGAAGCGGCTTTTCTTGTCACGCCAGATTGCGTGGAACTCCTTGACGATCAGGGCGCGGATGCGGTTCCACATGGCTCTATTCCAGCGACTTGCGCGTCTTGCGCCGCGTCAGGCCAAGAAAAAGGACCGCCATGACGGCCAGTGCCGCCGCGTCGGTCGCGACGATTGACCAGATGTTGCCGGCCAGGAACAGGGTCTGCAGCGACGAGACGAAATAGCGGGCCGCGACGACGTGGGTGATGGTCTGGACCATCGCCGGCATGCTGGCGATGTCGAACAGGAATCCCGACAGCATGAATGCGGGCAGGAACGCGACGATGATGGCGACCTGACCGGCCGCGAACTGATTTTTGGTGACCGTCGAGATCAACAGGCCCATGCCGAGCGCCGCCAGCATGAACAGGGTGGATACCAGCAGGAGCACCGGGAAGGTGCCGCGGAACGGTACGTCGAATACCCACACCGCCATTACGGTGGAGGCCGCCATGCCGCCCATGCCGAGGGCAAAATAGGGGATCAGCTTGCCCAGCAGGATCTCGGCGATGCGCACCGGGGTTACCATCATGGCCTCCATGGTGCCGCGCTCCCACTCGCGCGCCACCACCAGGGCGGTGAGTAGGGTGCCGATCAGCGTCATGATGATGGCCATCAAGCCCGGCACCAGGAAGTTGCGGCTGCGGACCTCGGGGTTGAACCATACCCGCTGCTCGATGGCGACCGGCGGCGTAAGGGCGCGGCCCTGGTCCATGGCGGCAAGTTCGAGCCACGTCTGCCAGGCGCCTTCGACGTATCCGCTGATGATGCGGGCCGTGTTGGCGTCGGAGCCGTTGACGATCAGTTGTATGGGGGCGCCGTCGATCGATGGCAATCGGCGGGTGAAGTCCGAGCGCAGCACCACGATGGCGCTCACCCGACCGTCGGTCAGGGCGCGTTCGGCGGTCGGGCGGTCGGGCACGCGGATGGTTGCGAAGTATTCCGATCCGGATAGCGAAGCCGCAAAGCTCGATGTCTGGGCCGTGGGGTTCTCGACGACGAGCGCCAACGGAACGTGCTTGGCGTCCAGCGACACCCCATAGCCGAAGAGCAACAGCAGGACGACCGGTAAAACGAAGCCGATCAGGATGCTGCTCGGGTCACGGATGATCTGGAGGGTCTCCTTGCGAATCAGGCCGCGAAGGCGCATCCCCATGGTCCCCTGCGTCATAGGGCGTGCTCCCGGTCGTAGGTTTCGATGAGGTCGATGAACACGTTTTCGAGCGTGGGGTTCGATCGGTCAGGCGTTCGATGGTCGGCCTTGAGCCGCTCGGGCGAGCCGGAGGCGATCAACCGCCCGCGATAGATGATCCCGATGCGGTTGCAGTATTCCGCCTCCTCCATGAAATGGGTGGTCACCATGACGGTCACACCGGCCGCCGCCATGGCATTGATGCGATGCCAGAATTCACGGCGGACCAGGGGATCGACGCCGGAAGTCGGCTCGTCCAGGAACAACACCCCGGGTTGGTGCATGATCGCGCAGGCGAGCGCCAGGCGCTGCTTGTAGCCGAGGGGCAGGTCGGCGGCGTTAGCATCGGCGAAACGGCCGAGCCCGAATTCCTCCATCTCGCGCGCGATGGCCTGTTCGCGGGCGCGGCCGCCAAGTCCGTAGATGCTGGCGAAGAAACGGAAATTCTGCAGCACGGTCATGTTTCCGTAGAGCGAGAATTTCTGGGCCATGTATCCGATACGGGCGCGGGCCTTGGCGGCCGCCCGCCTGAGGTCGATTTCCAGTACCAGAGCTTTGCCGTCGGTCGGGGGCAGCAGTCCGCACAGCATCTTGAAAGTGGTCGACTTGCCGGCCCCATTGGGCCCGAGCAGGCCGAAGATCTCCCCCTGCGTCACCTGGAAATCGATGCCGTCGACCGCATTGAACGAGCCGAACTGCCGGACCAGACCCTGCACCCGGATGACCGGCGCGCCGTTGGCGGCCACCGCCAGGGGCCTCGGATCGGCGGTCGTGCCGGAAAGAACGGCGGCGTCGGGGGCGGCCGAGGGGGCTTGGCGTTCCCTGAGCAGGGCGATGAAGGCATCCTCGAAGGCGGGCGCCACCGGCCGAATGGCGCCGGGCGGCCGGCCGAGGGCTTGTGCCAGGGCATCGAGTTGCGGGCCTTCGGCCGGCCGCTCAAGCAGAAGGTGCACATCGCTTCCCTTGATCGCCGCATCGATCACGTCGGGGATGCGCCTGGCGTCCTCCAGGATGCTCCGCCGGTCGGCCTCGCCCGCCGCGAAAACGACGGTGCGTGACCGCACCCGTTCGCTGAACATGGAGGGGGGGCCGGAGTCGAGCAGCCTACCCTCGTTCAGGAGCATCACGGCGTGGCAGCGTTCCGCCTCGTCAAGGTAGGCGGTGCTCCACAACACGCTCATGCCGTCCTCGACCAGCGCATTGACGATGGTCCACAGCTCGCGGCGCGACACG
>JAVEYE010000017.1:0-24088 GCA_034003665.1 Rhodospirillales bacterium
TTGACCATCGCTTCCGCCGTCCTGCTGTTCCTGGTGGTGCCGGAATGCGACGACGGGCCCACCCCGCACAGCACGCTGCGCCTGCAGGTGGGCGGCGTCATCGAGGTGATGACCAGCCCGGTGTTCTGGCGCGTCGCCCCGGTCACCTTCACCACCCAGGCCTCGTTCCTGGCGGTCCAGAGCCTGTGGACCGGGCCTTGGCTGCGCGACATCGCCGGGTTCGACCGGGCGGGGGTGGCCAACGGGCTGCTGGTCATCGCCGTGGCCATGATGGCCGGCTTCATCCTGGCGGGCGCGGTGGCCGAGCGGCTGGGCCGCCTCGGCATCAAGCCGGTGGCGGTGGCCCTCGTCGCCATGACCACCTCGATGACCCTGCAGGCCGTCATCGTCTTCGAACTGCCGGTGGCCCCGATGCTCGTCTGGGCGGGATACGCGCTGTTCGGGACCAGCGGCATGCTGGTCTACGCCGGGCTGTCGCAGACCTTCCCCAAGCACCTGGCCGGGCGGGTCAATACCGGGCTCAACCTGATGGTCTTCGTGGCCAGCTTCCTGTTCCAGTGGGGGGTCGGCCTCGTCATCAACCTGTGGCCGACCACCGAGGCCAGCGGCTACGAGCCGGTCGCCTACCAGGCCGGCTTCGGGGCCGTGCTGGCCGTCCAGGTGATCGCCATGCTGTGGCTGATCTTTTCGCGCCGCGCCCCGCTGCCGCTCAAAGGCTGAACACCGGGGTCGCCGGGTGCTCGGCTTCCCAGCCCTGCACGGCCAGCCGGCCGGCCCGGGCGTTGGCGACGACGGCGACGCGGGTGGCGGCGTTCAGGATGGGCGGCGTCACCCAGCCGAAGCCGGCCGCCGCGCCCCGGCGCACCGCCTCCATCCGGCGGAAGCGCCCGACGCTGTCGCTGCCGCGCGCCCGGCCGGCCACCTGGAAACGGATCCAGTGGTTGGCCGTGCTGGCCGGGCCGTCGCGCACGGCGGCGCGGGTCTCCAGCCGCTCGATGGCGCAGCATTCATCGGGCTCCAGGCCGCTCAGGGAAAAGAAGGCGGGCAGGCAGACCGCCGTTTCGGCCAGCATCGCCTTGGCCTCGGCATAGGTGCGGCATTCGTCGAACACCCGGCGCAGCAGGTGGACCGGCGGCAGCCCGCCCTGGCGCCACACGCCCAGGCGGTTGGCCAGCCAGTCGAGCGCCATCAGCGGCGAGGTCCAGCGCATCGGCGGCTGGTTGATGGCGGCGGCGAAACGGCCCGGCGCCACGGCGGTGGTGATGCCGGCGAAGCCCGGCCAGGTGACGTTGAGATAGGCCCCGGCGACGGTTTCATGGCGGCTGACCACCACGGCGCGCCCGAGGCCGTCGAGCGGCCAGTCGAGCGTGCGCAGCAGCCGGTTGCCGGGGCCGGCCGGGTCGGGGCCGACGCCGCTGGTGCACGACCACTCGTAGGAAAGGTTGAGCATGTAGACGCCGGGCTCGCCGACGCGGCCGGCGACGCCGGCGATCTCGCCCAGATAGGGGTTGGCCGTCTTTTCCAGCCAGCGGCGCGACGCCAGGTCGGCGAGGCGCAGGGTGGTCGGCCCGTAATGCCGGCGGGCCGCGGCGACCAGTTCGGCCAGCCGCTCCGGCGCCGCCTCAAGGGCCGGCAGCGCGCCGTCGCCGCCCGCCTCGATGAGGGGGATGTCGCGCGCCGCGGCCGGGGTCTCGTTCATGTCCTTGTCCATCGCCGCCCATCATAACACGACTAGGCAAACGTCCGCCGTTGAGTACAATCGCCGTTCTCGCCAACCCCTCAACACCACCGCGGAGACGTCCGATGATCCCCCGCTATTCCCGTCCCGACATGGTCGCCATCTGGGAGGCCGCCAACCGTTTCCGCATCTGGTATCTGATCGAGGCCCACGCCTGCGACGCCATGGCCGCCCTCGGCGTCATCCCCGGCGCGGCGGCCACCGCCGTCTGGGCGAAGGGCGACAAGCCCTACACCGACGAGCGGATCGCCCGCATCGACGCCATCGAGGCGGAAACCCGCCACGACGTCATCGCGTTCCTGACCGAGCTGGCCGAGCACGTGGGCGAGGAATCGCGCTTCGTGCATCAGGGCATGACCTCGTCGGACGTGCTCGACACCTGCTTCGCCGTGCAGCTCACCCAGGCCGCCGACATCCTGCTGGCCGACCTCGACCGCGTGCTGGCGGCGCTTAGGAAGCGGGCCTTCGAATACAAGCTGACCCCCTGCATGGGGCGCAGTCACGGCATCCACGCCGAGCCCGTCACCTTCGGCTTCAAGCTGGCCGGCTTTTACGCCGAGTTCGCGCGCAACCGCGAACGGCTGGCGACGGCGCGCCGGGAAATCGCCACCTGCGCCATTTCGGGCGCCGTCGGCACCTACGCCAACGTCGATCCCTCGATCGAGGCCCACGTTGCCGCCAAGCTGGGGCTGGCGCCCGAGCCGCTTTCCACCCAGGTGATCCCGCGCGACCGGCACGCCGCCTTCTTCGCGACGCTCGGCGTCGTCGCCAGCTCGGTGGAGCGCCTCGCCACCGAGATCCGCCACCTGCAACGCACCGAGGTGCGCGAGGCCCAGGAATACTTCGCGCCCGGCCAGAAGGGCTCCTCGGCGATGCCGCACAAGCGCAACCCGATCCTCACCGAGAACCTGACCGGGTTGGCCCGCATCGTGCGCTCGGCGGTGATCCCGGCGCTCGAGAACGTGGCGCTCTGGCACGAGCGCGACATCTCGCATTCCTCGGTCGAGCGGATGATCGGGCCCGACGCCACCATCACGCTGGACTTCGCGCTGGCCCGGCTGGCCAACGTCGTCGAGAAGCTGGTGGTCTATCCCAACAACATGGCCGAGCAGGTCTATCGGTTCGGCGGCATCCACGATTCCCAGCGGGTGCTTCTGGTGCTCACCCAGAAAGGGGTAAGCCGCGAGGACGGCTATCGGATCGTGCAGCGCAACGCCATGAAGGTCTGGCGGAGCTTCGGCATCGATCCCGACAACCCGGACAATCCGCCGGCCCGGACGGACGAGGACCGCGAGGCCGCCGGCCATCCGAACCGCTTGATGTTCTTCCTCTCCCGGGACGAGCAACTGACCGAGGTGCTGGGCAAGGAGGACCTGGACGCCCTGTTCGAGGTCGACCCCATCGCCTACCACACCAAGCACATCGACACGATCTTCCGGCGCGTCTTCGGCGAGGCGTAGCGGCGGCGGGCCGCCGCGCCTTTCAGGTGTGGAAGACCAGCTTGCCCCGCAGGTGGCGCGACTCGCTGACCCGATGCGCCATCCCCGCCTCGCTCAGGTGGAAGGGGGTGATTTCCGGCACCCTGACGGCCCCGGCCTCGAGCAGTTCGACGATGCGCAGAAGGTGCGCCCGGTCGCGCCCGACGTTGGGCCTGAGCGAGCGCACGTCCGGCCGCGGCGGTTCGGGCGCCCGGGCGCCCGACGCGATGAAGGCGGCCCGCCCGCCCGGCCTGAGCACCGAAAACGAGCGCGTCGCCACGTCGCCGCCGACGGTGTCGAACACGGCGTCCACGCCCGAAACCGCCTGCGTGAAATCGACCTTCGCATAGTCGATGACCTCGTCGGCGCCAAGCCCCCGCACGTAGTCGAGGTTGGCGGCGCCGGCCGTGGCGATGACCCGGGCGCCCAAGTGTTTGGCCAGTTGCACGGCGAAACCGCCGACACCGCCGGCGCCGCCCTGGATCAGAATGGTCTCGCCGGCCTTGAGCTCCAGCGTGTCCTCGACGCTGACCAGGGCGGTCAGCCCGATCAGGGCGATGGCCGCCATCTCCATGTGCGAGAAGCGCTCGGGCTTCAGCGCCAGGATGGCGGCGTCGACGGCGATCTTCTCGGCGTACGCCCCTTCCTGGCCGGCCGCGCACACGCCGAACACCTCGTCGCCCGGCTTGAGGTCGGCGACGCCGTCGGCAACCTCGGCGACGACGCCCGAAAAGTCGCGGCCCAGGACATAGGGAAACGTGGCGATCTTCGAATAGCTGCCATTGCGCACCTTCCAGTCGGCGCCGTTGACGCTGGCCGCCTGGATGTCGACCACCACCTGCCCCGGCCCCGCCACCGGGTCCGGCAAAAGACCGTAGAACAGTTGCTCGGGTCCGCCCTGCGCTTCGATATATGCCGCTTTCATGCCGTCTCCATCGTCCATCCGCTGATCGGGCGCCGATGGTGACGGCCCTGCCCTCTCCTGTCAACGCGTCCGCCCCTGGATGGCAACCGCCGCGCTTGACCGCGCTGCCGGAACCCCGCAATCTCGCGCGCGATGCGTGAAAAAAATCTCGCCCGTTCGCTCTCTCCGGCCGAAAGGCTCGACTGGCTGCGCCTGATCCGCAGCGAGAACGTGGGACCTGTCACCTTCTTCCGGTTGCTCGACCATTTCGGCTCCGCCGCCGCGGCGCTGGACGCCTTGCCGCGCATGGCCAGGCGCGGCGGACGGGCCGGCCCGGTGCGCATCGCCGCCGTCGACGTCGCCGAGCGCGAGATGGAACGCCTCGACGCCTTGGGGGCCCACTTGCTGGCCTTGGGCGAACCCGGCTATCCGCCGCTTCTGGCCCATGTCGAGGACGCGCCGCCGCTGCTCGGCGTGCTCGGCCATCCGGCGCTGCTGGGCAAGGCGGCCATCGCCGTGATCGGCGCCCGCAACGCCTCGGCGGCCGGGCGCCGCTTGGCCCGCGAGTTGGCGGCCGATCTCGGCCGCGGCGGCCTGCTGGTGGTGTCGGGCCTCGCGCGCGGCATCGACGCCGCCGCCCATCAGGGAGCGCTCGCCACCGGCACCGCCGCCGTCCTCGGCGGCGGCATCGACGTCCCCTATCCGCTGGAGAACACCTCCATCTACGCCGAGATCCGCGAAAGGGGCGTCCTGGTCTCCGAGGTGGAGCCCGGCACGGCGCCCCTGGCCCGCCACTTCCCGCGCCGCAACCGCATCATCTCGGGCATCGCGCGCGGCGTCGTGGTGGTCGAGGCCAACCTGCGTTCCGGCTCGCTGATCACGGCGCGCATGGCGCTCGAGCAGGGGCGCGAGGTCTTCGCCGTGCCGGGTTCGCCGCTCGACCCGCGGGCACGCGGCACCAACGGCCTGATCCGCCAGGGCGCCACCTTGACCGAATGCGCCGACGACGTGCTCCGGGTCTTCGGCGAACGCCGGATGCCGCCGCGCGCCGAGGACAAATCGGCCCGTCAGTTTCCCGTTTCACCCGCGGAGCCAGCCGATTCCGACCTCGAGAAGGCGCGCGGCGCCATCATCGAATGTTTGGGTCCGGTGCCGGTGACGGTTGACGAACTCCTCAGAAATGGCCAATTCTCCCCTGCCGTCACCTCCGCCGTCCTTCTAGAACTGGAATTGGCGGGGCGCCTGGAGCGCCATCCCGGAAACCAGGTATCGCTGATCCCTCAGAACTAAGGGTCGACCGGAAACCATTCATGCCCGAAAACGTCGTCGTCGTCGAATCACCCGCCAAGGCCAAGACCATCAACAAGTATCTGGGCGGCACCTACACGGTGCTGGCCAGCTTCGGACACGTGCGCGACCTGTCGCCCAAGGACGGTTCCGTGCTACCCGACCAGGACTTCGCCATGGCCTGGGAGATCGATCCCAAGGCAGAAAAACACGTCAAGGAAATCGCCGCCGCGTGCCGCAAGGCTAGCCACCTCTACCTGGCGACCGACCCCGACCGCGAGGGCGAGGCCATCTCCTGGCACATGAGCCAGGTGCTGGGCGAGCGCGGCGCCCTCAAGGGCGTCGACGTCAAGCGGGTGGTCTTCAACGAGATCACCCAGGGCGCCATCGTCGACGCCTTCCGCAACCCGCGCGATCTCGACGAGAACCTGGTCGAGGCCTACCTGGCGCGGCGGGCCCTCGACTATCTGGTCGGCTTCACCCTGTCGCCGGTGCTGTGGCGCAAGCTGCCGGGCAGCCGCTCGGCCGGCCGCGTGCAGTCGGTGGCGCTCCGCCTGATCTGCGAGCGCGAGACCGAGATCGAGAGCTTCACCGCCACCGAATACTGGTCGGTCGCCGCCGATTTCCGCAAGGAAAGCGGCGCCGGCCTCGCCGCCCAACTGACCCATCTGGACGGCCGCAAGCTCGACAAGATGGCCATCGGTTCCGAAGCCGAGGCCAAGGCCGCCCAGCGCACGGTCGAGGCGGCCAGTTTTTCCGTCGATTCGGTCGAGCGCAAGAAGAGCCGGCGCAATCCGCCGCCCCCCTTCACCACCTCGACGCTTCAGCAGGAAGCGGCCCGCAAGCTGCACTTCAGCGCCAAGCGGACCATGCAGGTGGCACAACGCCTTTACGAGGGCGTCGCCATCGACGGCGAAACGGTCGGCCTCATCACCTACATGCGGACCGACGGCGTCCAGATGGCCGGCGAGGCCGTCGACGCCTGCCGCCGGCTGATCGGCAAGACCTTCGGAGAGCGCTACCTGCCAGACGCCCCGCGCGTCTACAAGACCAAGGTGAAGAACGCCCAGGAAGCCCACGAGGCGATCCGCCCGACCGACGTCTTCCGCACGCCCGACAGCGTCGCCGGCCATCTGAACGACGAACAGCGACGGCTCTACACCCTCATCTGGCAGCGCACCATGGCCAGCCAGATGGAAGCCGCGGTGCTCGACCAGGTGGCGGTCGACATCGCCGCCGCCGACCGCTCGGCGGTCCTGAGGGCGACCGGCTCGGTGGTCGCCTTCGACGGATTCTACACCCTCTATCGCGAGGGCCGCGACGATCCCGACCGCGCCGCCGACGGCGCCGAGGACGACAGCGAGCGGCTGCTCCCCGACGTCAGGGAAGGCGAACCCTTGCGCACCGAACGGGTAACGCCCGAGCAGCATTTCACCCAGCCGCCGCCCCGCTATTCCGAGGCCAGCCTGGTGAAACGGCTGGAAGAGCTGGGCATCGGTCGTCCCTCCACCTATGCCTCCATCCTCTCGGTCCTCCAGGACCGCGACTACGTACGCCTGGACAGCCGCCGCTTCATTCCCGAGGACCGTGGCCGCCTGGTCACCGCCTTCCTGTCCAGTTTCTTCACCCGCTATGTCGAGTACGACTTCACCGCCGAAATGGAGAACCGCCTGGACGAGATTTCGGGCGGGAGCATCGACTGGAAGCGTGTGCTCCGCGACTTCTGGGAAGCCTTCAGCGCCGCCATCGACGCCACCAAGGAACTCCGGACCAAGGACGTCCTCGACGCCCTCGACGAACTGCTGGGACCGCACTTCTTCCGCGGCGACGGGCCGGGAACCGATCCGCGGGCCTGCCCGAGTTGCGCCGACGGCCGGCTCAGCCTCAAGCTTGGGCGCTACGGCGCCTTCATCGGCTGTTCCAACTATCCGGACTGCCGGTTTACCCGCAGGCTGGTGGTGGCCGGCAACGGCGACGATGCGGCGGAACCGGCGACCGACGCCGGCCCGCGGGTGCTCGGCACCGATCCCGCCACCGGGCTTGAGGTGTCGCTGCGCAAGGGACCCTACGGCCACTACGTCCAGCTCGGCGAAGCCGAGGGCAAGACCAAGCCCAAGCGCGCTTCGCTGACCCGCACCATGACGCCCGCCGACATGGACCTCGAGCGCGCGCTTGCCCTGCTCAACCTGCCGCGGGAGATCGGCCGCCACCCGGAAACCGGCGAGCCGATAATGGCCGGTCTGGGCCGGTTCGGGCCCTATCTCCAGCATGCCGGAAGCTACGTCTCGCTCAAGGGCGAGGATGACGTGCTTACCATCGGGCTCAACCGCGCGGTCGCGCTGATCGCGGATGCGCCTCGCAAGACGCCCGCCAAGACCCTCGGCGACCATCCGAAGGACAACAAGCCGATCACGCTGAAATCGGGCCGCTTCGGCCCCTACGTTCAGCACGGCAGCTTGATGGCCACCCTGCCGAAGGGGGTGGACGGCGAGACGTTGACCCTGGAAAAAGCCGTCGAGATCCTGGCCGCAAAGGCGGCAAGGGGCGGCGGCAAGGGCGGCGCCAAAAGCGGCCGTAAAGCACCGGCGCCACGCAAACCCGCCAAGCGAGGAGCCGCCAAAAGCGGCTGATGTCCAATTGGCCAGATCTCCCAAAGCCCTGCCGCCGTTTCCCAGCCGCGAGCAGATTCTCGCCTACGTCCAGGATCATCCCGGTCGGGTAACGCGCCGCGAGCTGGTGCGTGCGTTCGGCCTGAATTCGTCCCAGCGCCCCCAGTTGCGGGCCATCCTCAAGGAGTTGGAGGCCGGCGGTGAAATCGCGCGCGGTCATGGCCGTGCCGTACACAGTCATGATCGGCTGCCCTCGGTCACCGTAGTCGAGATTGTCGGCATCGACGAGGACGGCGACCTTCTCGCCCGCCCCCTCGCCGAGATGGACAACCCCGCCGCGCCGGTCATTTATATGGCGCCCGAACGGCGAGGCCAGGCGGCTTTGGGCCCAGGCGACCGCGTCCTGGCCAGGCTGACGCGTCGGGCCGGCAACATCTACGAAGGGCGGACGATCAAGCGCATCGCCGCCAAGACGGAATCGGTGCTCGGCGTATTCGAACGGGTCGGCGGCGAGGCCCGCGTCCGAGCGGTCGACAAGGGGAGCCGGCACGACCTGGTGGTTGCCCCCGGCGAAACGCTCGACGCCAAACCGGGCGATCTGGTGCGCGCCGAGGTGCTGCCGGGCCGGCGGTTGGGCCTCGGCCGGGCCCGAATCATCGAGTGCCTGACCAAAGGCAAACCGCCACTTGGCCTGATCGCCCTTTACGATCACGAGATCCCCATCGATTTCCCCAGCGACGCCTTGGCTCAGGCCAAAACCGCGGCCGCCACGCCGCTCGGCGATCGCGTCGACATGCGCGCCATCCCGCTTGTCACCATCGACGGCGCCGACGCCCGAGACTTCGACGACGCCGTTTGGGCCGAGCCCGACACCGATTCCGCCAACCGCGGAGGCTGGCACCTCGTGGTCGCCATTGCCGACGTGGCCTGGTACGTGCGTCCCGACGACGCACTGGATCGTTGCGCCCGTGAACGCGGCAACTCGGTCTACCTGCCTGACCGTGTCGTGCCGATGCTGCCCGAGGCGCTGTCAAACGGCTGGTGCTCGCTCAAGCCCGGCGAAGACCGTCCATGCCTCGCCGCCCATTTGTGGATCGACGCCAGCGGCAAACCCCTTCGCCACCGTTTTCAGCGCGGCCTGATGCGATCGGCGGCACGACTGACCTACGAACAGGTCCAGGCCGCCCATGACGGGACACCCGACGCCACCACCGCGCCCCTGGTCGATTCGGTCGTCAGCCCGCTCTATGGAGCCTTCCGGTCGCTATCCATGTACCGCGAGAAGCGCGGCGTGCTGGAACTCGACTTGCCGGAGCGTCGGGTCGTCCTCGACGAAACCGGGGCCGTCGCCGCCATCGAAACCCGACCGCGTTACGACAGCCATAAGCTGATCGAGGAGTTCATGGTCGCCGCCAATGTGGCGGCGGCTGAGGCGCTCAACCGGTCGAAGATCCCGTGCATGTACCGAATCCACGACGTGCCGAGCGAAGAGCGGCTGGAAGCGCTCCGCGAAGTGTTGGAAGGCCTGGCCCTCAAGCTGCCGCGCGGCCAGACCGTAAAGCCCGCGCAGTTCAACCGGATCCTGGCCCGCGTCGCCGGCACCCCCGCGGCACCGCTGGTCAACGAGATGATTCTGCGAACCCAAGCGCAGGCCGAGTATTCCCCCGACAACATCGGGCACTTCGGACTGGCTCTGCAAAAGTACTGCCATTTCACATCGCCGATCCGCCGCTATTCCGACCTGCTGGTCCACCGGGCCCTGATCCGCCGCTTTGGCCTGGGCGAAGGGGCCCTGGGGGCGACGCCGCCTGATTTTGCCGAGGTCGGCCAACACATTTCGGCGACCGAGCGGCGGGCCGCCGCCGCCGAGCGCGATGCCGTCGACCGTTTCGTCGCCCAGTTCCTGGCTGGCCGCGAGGGTGCGATATTCGCCGGCCGGATCACTGGGGTCAGTCGCTTCGGCCTGTTCGTCAAGCTGCACGAAACCGGAGCGGACGGACTGATTCCCCGGCGCAGCCTGCCCCGCGACATCTACGTTCATGACGAGCGGCGCCAAACCCTGCGCGGTCGCCGCTCGGGCGTCGAGTTCCGCCTGGGCGATGCGGTCGAGGTCATGCTGGCCGAGGCCACGCCGGTGACGGGCGGCATTCTTCTGCATCTGATGGACGGAACGGGGGCCCAGGCGTCGGGCCGCCCGCGGCGAAAGAGGACGTGACGGACACCGTGAAATAAAGGACAATCCGCCAATTATGAGTGGGTTGAGGCTCTTGCTGCGGGGCTTGTGCGCGTCAGCCATGACGGTTGTCGTTGGCTGCAGCGGTATCGGCACACCGTCGCCGGAAGGTGACCCCTTCCCCGCCCAGGCGGCCGCAGAAACCTTTTCGGTCGGCTACGGGAACATCGCCAGCAAGTACATCGAGCCGGTACCGATCGGCGAGCTCGCGGTCGAAGGAATGCGGGGGCTCGGCGTACTCGATCCGGCGCTGACCGTGCGTCAGGCCAACGGGCAGATCGTGCTGGCCGCCGGCGAGGGCGATGTCGCGCGCTTCGCGGCCCCTCCTGGCGACGACCCCGGCGCGTGGGCCTCGCTCACGGCCGAGGTCTCGCGGGCCGGCCGCACCGTTTCCAGTGACCTGTACCAGGCCTCCATCGAACAGATCTACGAAGCGGTATTCGACGGCGCCCTCTCCCGGCTCGATCCCTATTCCCGCTACGCCGGACGCGAGGAGGCCGGACGAAACCGCGCCAACCGCGACGGGTTCGGCGGCATCGGCATCCGCTTTCAGGCCCGCAATGGATTGTTCCGCATCACCGAAGTCATGGAAGGAACGCCGGCGGATGCGGTGGGGCTGGCGATCGACGACCGAATCACCCATATCGACGGCGCGCCGACGGCCGGGCTTCCATTGAAGGACGTGATCGAGCACCTGCGTGGACCGCTGGATTCGCCGATCAGCCTGACCGTGGTCCGCGACGGCGTCGAGAACCCGCTGGTTTTCGCCATGACGCGGGTCCACATCGTACCCACCTCGGTGACCGCCAGCTTCGCGGACGGCCTGCTGACCCTGGACGTGCACCGCTTCAACCGGGCAACGGCGGATGCCGCGGGCCGCGCGATCGACGCGGCCCTTCAGCGCCACGGCAAAGCTCTTGTCGGCGTTATCCTTGACCTGCGGGACAATCCGGGGGGCCTTTTGAAGGAAGCGGTTCGGTTGGCCGACCTCTTCCTCACCCAGGGCGAGATCGTCGCCACCCAGGGTCGCCACCCGGACAGCCTACAGCACTACGAGGCCGAGGAGGGCGACGTTACCGCCGGTCTCCCGCTGGTCGTCCTGGTCGACGGTCGATCGGCATCGGCCGCCGAGATCGCCGCCGCCGCCCTTCAGGACAGGAGCCGCGCCGTCGTCATCGGCACCACCTCGTTCGGCAAGGGCACCGTGCAAACGGTCATCCGACTTCCCAATGACGGAGAGGTCACGCTGACCTGGTCGCGATTCGTCATGCCATCGGGATACCTGTTGCATGAACTGGGGGTGCACCCGACGGTCTGCACCAGCGGCACCTCAATCGACGGCGACGACCCGCTCGGCCTTGCCGCGGCCGACCGCGGCGATGCGGCTGGCATCCTGGTGGCTTGGCGGACCGTCGACCTTGCCGATGAGACCCGGCGCAGGGAACTCCGGGCCGCATGTCCGGCCCAGCGCCGCCCCCAGCCCGGCGATCTCGATGTGGCCAAGCGGCTCCTCAAGGACCGCGCCCTTTACACACGGGTTCTCGGACTCGCCAATCCGGCACCAACGGCGGCGTCAATCCGATAACGCAGGGCCTTGACAGGCGCGGCGCGGCCTGTATGGTGCGCCGCTTGAAACGTAACTTCTGAATTCGGACGGAATTGGGAAAATGGCGAAGCCCAGCACCATTCTCGTGAAACTGGTCAGCTCGGCGGATACGGGCTTCTACTATGTGACCAAGAAGAATCCGCGCACCCAGACCGAGAAACTCCAGCTCCGCAAGTACGACCCGGTCGCGCGCAAGCACGTCGTCTTCAAGGAAGGCAAGATCAAGTAGAACGGCGGCCGCCGCCGTCAGGGGTCGCCCTTGCATCCCGCCCCCGTCTGTGGGCGCGGTTTTTCTATTGCGTCCCGAATCTTGCCAGCGCCCTCAACAGAACCTCGATGGAAAACGGCTTGCCGATGAAGCCGTCGCAGCCGGCGGCGCGAATCGCCGCCTCGTCCTCCGCCATCGCGCAGGCCGTCACCGCCACGACCGGAATCCCCTTCAGCGCCCGGTCCTCCTTGATAGCGCGGGTGGCGTCCAATCCCGACATGCCGGGCAGCCGGATGTCCATAAGCACCAAGTCTGGAGGATTCTGGCGAACCGCCGGCAATGCCTCCTCGCCGCTGCGGAAACACACGGTGCTGAACCCCTCGGCCTGAAGAATGTCGTCAAGCAGCTTCAGGTTAAGTTCGTTGTCCTCGATGATCGCTACCGTTCGGGTCATGGCGTGCGGGTTCCGGTCAGCGCGCGGTCGGTCCGGCAAATCGGCGCCCGCCGATCATCGGGAACCGCCGCAGGACTGTCAAACCCTCGGACAAAAAAAGAGGCCGCAACGTGCGGCCTAGTCTGCTCTTGAGGGAAGATCGAATGGGGATGCCGTAAGGAGGACGATGACCTCGCAAATCCGCTCAGTTCAGAGCCACGACCAACTGTTCCGTTGACGACAGGAAGGCGAGCCACCCGAGTACGAGAAAAACGGCGACTGCGAAAGCCTTTGCGGTAGCCATGACGTCTCGCCTCTCGGCCTTCCGAACCGATCCGGTGGATCGGACCGTCAGTATCCGCAAAATGACACAACATGCAGGCGCCGCATGTGACGCCAGTCACACAGCCCCGACAAAAGGGACGTGGGCGGCGATACGCGCCGAATTTCAACGGAATGCGGGATCAGGCGGCGGAACCGTCAAAGGCCGCGGACTTCCTCGACCATTTCCTCAAGGCGTTGGACGTCGCGTATGATCAGCGAGTCCCGGGTTCGTTCGAGGATTCCCTGGCGGGTCAGGTCGCTGAGCACGCGGGCCACCGTTTCGCGCGTCGTGCTGACCCGGCTGGCGATATCCGAATGCACGGGGATGGGCACGATGACCGCCGTATTATCCTCCTTCACGGTATCGCGGGCCTGACGGAGCAGTTCGGCCTGCACCCGGTTGTTGGCGGCCAGCGTACTGAGGTCCATGATCCGCTCGGTGGAAGCCCGCACCATGCGGGCCAGCCGTTTCATGACGCGACGCGCAATCGAGGGATATCTCTCCAGTGCCTCAATAAAGTGCCGCTGCGGCAAAGCGACGATCAGACTGTCTTCGATGGCCAGTACGGCCGCCGAGCGCGGTTGACTGTCGATGGCCGCCAGTTCGCCGAAATGACCGCCGGCGCCAATGTCATCCAGCGTGATCTCGCGCCCCGACATCGAATAGTTGACGATCCGGACCCGACCGCGGACCACGAAAAAGACGTCCCGGGTCTCGGCCTGGCGGTCGAACACCTGCGTCCCCGCTCGAAACGTCTTGAAGCGACAGAGCTCCTCGATCTCCACCAGTTCATGCGGCAAGAGATCCTTAAGCAAATCCACGCCCTTGAGAAGCTTCGGGCCCGGTTCTGCCAGAAGCGTCTGGGTGTCACCCACCATTCATTCTTCCGGTCCGGCGAGACCGGCTCCTTGTGTGCACTTCCCGTTTTTCCAACAAAGGAAACGCGCCGCGAGTATGGCATTCCTTTCAGCTATTGCGACAGCAAAAAACGCGCGTCAACCCTTGATATGCGGCGGCTCCGGCGGCTTCTCCCGGCTGGTGGCGGCGCCAAGCTCCGAGTCGATCCCTGTCGCGTCTCTTTCGTCGCGAGGGGGGTTGGACCATATTATGCAGCGCCATGAAACCTTATCTGCTTCCCTTCGTCAGCCTGCTTTGCGCCTGCGCCGCCGTCCCCGGATCAGGTTCCGGGAACGGCTCGGCGACGGTCGCGGCTTGCCCGCCGGCACCGGGCGAATGGCGGCAACCCGAAACGGGCCGGACTGTCGCCCTTGATGCCCTCCTCGACACGCTGATCGGCCGGCCGGCCGTGTTGCTGGGCGAAACGCACACAAGTCCCGAAGACCATCGGTGGCAGCTGCATACCCTGGCCGCATTGCACGGGCGAACGGCCAACATGGTCATGGGGTTCGAAGCGTTCCCCAGACGCCTGCAACCGGTACTCGATCGCTGGGTGGCCGGAGAGATCGAAGAGCGCGCCTTTCTTGAGCAATCGGAATGGGACGACGTGTGGGGATTCCCCCCGCCGCTGTACATGCCGTTATTCGATTTTGCGCGCATGCACCGCATCCCGATGGTGGCCCTCAATGTCGAACGCTCGCTGGTCGCGCGGATCGGCAAGGAAGGGTGGGACGCCGTCCCGGCCGAAGCCCGCGAAGGGATCGGCCGACCGGCCCCGGCCGGCCCCTCCTACATCGCGGCCCTCTCCCGCGTTCATAAAGCCCACCCCAGCACCATGGGCGATCGGGCTTTCGCCACCTCGCCGGAGGCAGACGCCGCGCCTCCCGCTTTCCGGCGTTTCATCGAGGCCCAACTCACCTGGGATCGCGCCATGGCCGAGGCCATCGCGACCGCCCATGCCCGGCCGGGCAACCCCCTGGTCGTCGCCATCGTCGGACGCGGTCACGCCGAGTACGGCTTCGGTATTCCCCACCAAATGGCCGATCTGGGCCTCAAGGGTGCTGCCGTTCTGGTCACCTGGCCGTCCGGACGCGACTGCGCCGAATTGCTCCTCGATGACGGAACGGCCGTGGCCGACGCCGTTTTCGGCATAACCGCCAACGAAAGCGCGGCTTCCCCGCATGGACCCAAGCTGGGCGTCCGCCTGGGCCCGGCCAACCAAGGCGTGCGCATCGAGGAGGTCGCGGCGGGCGGCGTGGCGGCCGCCGCCGGCATCGAGGTGGGCGACATCATCCGCGAGGCGGCAGGACGTCCGGTCAGCCAGCCCGGCGATCTCGCGGCCACAATTCGCCGCCAGCCCTTCGGCACCTGGCTGCCGCTGACGGTCGAAAGAAGCGGCCGATCCCTCGATCTTGTCGCCAGATTTCCGGCCCACCCCCATCCGCCCATGTCCGGTTTGAACCCACATCGCCGGCCCGACGGCGGATCGTCGCCCTGAACGATGCGCAAGCCACGTCCACCCTTTGCGCTTTATTGACAGCGTAGAAGAGAGCCCCCATCCTGGGGACATGGAAGCGGCGCCGCGTGCCAACCCTCGTCGGAATGCGGGACGTGTCCCCACGGAGGATAAGACAATGAAACGCCTTCTGATCGGGCTTGGCCTGGTGAGCTTGGCCGTCTGTGGTTCCGCTGCCGCGCAGCAGCCCAATCAGGGGCTGCTCAACGCGGTTTCCTACGAACGCATTCCGGCCGGCACGGCAGTCACGGTCAGCCCCCTGGACAACTCGGATGACAACCTCATCCTTCAGAAGCGGTTCGAGGAAGAACTGCGGGCCCGCGGATACGCGATTTCAGGCGACGCGCCCCTGGTCTTCACCTTTGACATCCGCGACACGGTGGGCGCCTACCTGGCCGGCAACGTGCGCCACGTGATCGAACTGTCGGGCGGCGGGGGTCGCGGCGGCGGCGAAGATGCCAAGGCCCGCCTCAACGTGTTCGACAGCGGCGGCGGCGGGCTGTTGAACGAGGGCGCGGACCCCAGCGACACCACCATCGTCACACAGGCCCAGTATCGTCTCGACGCCACGCTCGACGAGCGCGCCAGCGGGCGTCGCCTGTGGCAGGTGTGGGCAACGGCCGACCTAGAACAGTCGGACGGACTGACGCTGACGATGGCAATGGTTCCGGTTATCGCCCAGCACGTCGGCCAGACGGTCAGACAGAAACCGTTTCCGGTCGAGTGATCTGCGTGCCGATGGCGGCGCCGGGTCAATTCCGTTTGCCGTGCCCGGCAAATCCGGGTAAACGGTCTGGGCGTGGGTGGGGACCGAATCAGCCGCCAGGATCCGGCGGCAGGCGCAAGTCAGATACAGGAGTCTTGAGCGAATGGCCAATGTCGCAGTCGTCGGTGCCCAGTGGGGTGACGAAGGCAAGGGAAAGATCGTCGACTGGCTGTCCGAACGGGCAGACGTGGTGGTGCGCTTTCAAGGTGGCCATAACGCCGGGCATACGCTGGTCATCGACGGCGTCACCTACAAATGCCGCGCCCTTCCCTCCGGGGTCGTCCGCAAGGGCAAGTTGTCGATCATCGGCAACGGGGTCGTCCTCGACCCCTGGGCATTGATGGAGGAATTGCGCGACCTCGAAGCGCTTGGCGTCGAGCTTACGCCCGAATCCCTTCAGATCGCCGACAACACGCCCCTCATTCTGCCGGTCCACAGCAATCTGGACCAGGCCCGCGAGAAGGCGCTGGGCAACGCCAAGATCGGCACCACCGGACGCGGCATCGGCCCCGCCTACGAAGATAAAGTGGGCCGCCGGGCGATCCGGGCCGGTGACCTCACCGAACCCGCCCTGTTGCCCGAGAAGGTCGACAGACTGCTGCTCCACCACAACGCGTTGTTGCGCGGCTTCGGTCAGCCGGAGGTGAATCGCGACGAACTGCTCCAGCAGTTGCTCGACATCGCCCCCAAGCTGATCCCCTTCATCGGAATCGTTTGGCGCACGCTGGATCAGGCACGGCAGGCCGGCAAGCGGATTCTTTACGAAGGCGCCCAGGGCATGCTGCTCGACATCGACCACGGCACCTACCCCTACGTCACCTCGTCGAACACGGTGGCCGGGCAGGCCGCCGCCGGTTCGGGCCAGGGACCGGGCGCCATCAATTATGTTCTGGGAATTGCCAAGGCCTATACCACGCGGGTCGGCAGCGGCCCCTTCCCGACCGAACTGCACGACGAGATCGGCAAGGGCATCGGCGAGCGCGGCCACGAGTTCGGAACCGTGACGGGGCGGCCGCGGCGCTGCGGCTGGTTCGATGCCGTCCTCCTGCGCCAGTCGGCCAAGGTCAACGGCCTGCACGGCATCGCGTTGACCAAGATGGATGTCCTGGACGGCCTCGACGAAATCAAGGTCTGTGTCGGCTACACCCTGGACGGCGCGGACCTGGACCACTTTCCGGCCTCGGCCGACAAGCAGGCCCGGGTTGTCCCCGTTTATGAAACCATGGAGGGTTGGCGGGACAGCACGCGCGGCGCCCGCTCGTGGGCCGATCTGCCGGCCACGGCGATCAAGTATGTGCGCCGTATCGAGGAACTGATCGAAACGCCGGTCGCCCTGCTGTCGACCAGCCCGGAGCGAATGGACACCATCCTGGTTCGCGATCCTTTTGCCGATTGAGCCAGCGCATCATGAACAAGATCGACCTTCGGGGCCGCACCGCGGTCGTCACCGGCGCCGCCAACGGGATAGGCTACGCGACGGCCGCGCGATTTCTCGAGTCGGGAGCGTCGGTCAGCCTGTGGGACTTCAACCGGGCCGCACTGGATCGCGCGGCCACGGCCCTGGCTCCCAAGGGCGACGTACAGGCGCTTTTCGTCGATTGCGGCGATGAGGCGTCGGTGAATGCCGCCCACGCGGCGACCATCGCCCGCTTTCCCGTCGTCGACATCCTAATCGCCAATGCCGGCGTCGCCGGCATCATGAAACCCCTGCTGGATACCACGCCCGACGACTGGGCGCATCTGCTGCGCAACGACCTTACGAGCGTGTTCCTGACCTGCCGTGCCGTCGTGCCGTCGATGGTGGAACGCGGCTACGGTCGGGTTGTCATCGTCGCGTCGGTGGTCGGCCTGGAAGGCGCGCCGGGCAATGGGGCCTACGCAACGGCAAAGGGCGGCGTCATCACCTTCACCAAGACACTCGGGCGCGAACTGGCGAAGACGGGGGTTGTCGTCAATTGCACGGCACCGGCCGCGATCGACACCCCGCTGTTGAGCGACCTCAGCGCCGAGTACCTGGTGGGAGTGGCCGAGAAAACGCCGATGGGCCGCCTTGGCACCGCCGACGAGGCGGCGGCCCAGATCGCGTGGTTGGCTTCCGAGGACTGCTCGTTCAGCGTTGGCGCCGTGTTCGATCTGTCGGGCGGCCGCGCCGACTACTGACGCAAGGCGGCGCGCCCCGCCTCTCTGTCTCTTCACAAAACGCGTTGCCGGGTCCGGGCGGGCAAGACATTAATTGTCTGGCAAGGGTAGGCCGATTATGGTTCGGCAGGGGCTGCGGTTTTGCGGCCCCGCGACTTGAGATTCAAGAGAAGCGAATGGCTGAAACGCCAATCGAGGGCACACCGGCCGCCAAATCGCCCGCGACCGAAGCACCCGCGACCAAGCCATCGGCGGCCGAACCGGCCGCCGCGACGCCGCGGGCAATGTACGGTCAGGTGCTGTTCCTCGACCGCTACCAGATAAACGCCGACCACCCGCTCCCTGAACTGTCAACGCCGTCCGCATCGGCCTTCGCCGTCGAGGACCGCCGGGAAATTGGACGTCAACTTTTCGCCCTCGTCTGCACGCCGGGATTGCCGCTCCGCCACCACGCCGCCACCGCATTGCGGGGCAGCCAAACGCTCAATCTTCTGCCGCTCGTCGAATGGGGAACGGTCGATTGGCCGCCGCTCCGCCAGCGCTGCATGGTCGTTGTCTATGAGCGCCCGCTTGGCGGCCGCCTCGTCGATATTGTCGCCACCGAGGGCGGCCAGATCATGGACCACGATCTGCAGCGACGCGTCATCGAGCCCCTTGCCGCCGCCCTTCAGGAAATGGTCGACCACGGCGTCGCCCACCGCGCCGTCCGGCCCGACAACCTATTCTTCATGGATGCCGAACGGCAGTCGCTGGTTCTTGGCGACTGCGTGACGACGCCGCCCGCCTTCGATCAACCCGTCGCCTTCGAAGCCGCGGTGCGGGCGATGGCGACCCGGGCCGGCCGCGGGGAAGGTTCGGTGGCCGACGATATGTACGCACTTGGTGTCACCCTGGCCTTCCTCCACCTGGGGGAGAACCCGGTAGCCGACATCAGCGAGGACGCGTTGATCTATGCCAAGATCGAACACGGAAGCTACGCAACCCTGTGCGGCGGCGGACGAATTCCCCTGTTCCTGCTGGAACCGCTGCGCGGCCTGCTGAGCGACGACCCGGACGAGCGTTGGGGCCTGCGCGAGCTTACCCTGTGGATCGACGGGCGGCGCATGACGCCGATTCAGAAGCGACCGCTGCCAAAGCCGGAGACCCGCTTTCAGTTCGCCGGTCACTCCCACGTGACGCCGCGGACCCTGGCCCATGCCTTCGGCCGCAACGTCGGCGAGGCCGCCCGCATACTGAAGGAAGGTCAGTTGGATCCGTGGGTGCGCCGTAGCCTCAACAACGCGGGCATGGCGGACGAGATCGCCCGCGCGGTGGAGATGGCCCGCCTCCACGCAGGCGAACCGCGCGGCAGCGACGACATGCTGGTGTCCAAGGTCTGCATGCTGCTCGATCCCGGAGGCCCGCTGCGTTACAAAGGCTATGCCTTCAACGTCGACGCCTTCGGTCCCGCCATCGCCGTCGAGTTGCTGCGCCAGGGCAACACCAAGGTCGGCACTGAAATCCTGGATCAGAATCTGCCGGGGATATGGCTTGAACGCGCCGGACCCGGCCCCAGCATAGCGGCACAGGCCCGTCTGTTCGAACGCTTGCGCGGCTTCCTCCATGCCAACGTTCCAGGTGGCGGCATCGAGCGCTGTCTTTACGAGCTCAATCCCAGCCTGCCATGCCAGAGTTCCCTCATCGTCAAGGACTACGTCGTCGATGTCGAGGACCTGCTGCCGGCGCTTGACGCCGCGGCTGGTCGCGTCGACACCAAGATTCCACCGGTCGACCGTCACATATCCGCCTTTATCGCCGCCCGCTTCGACGAAGACACCGAACGCCATCTGCGGGCGGTTGGCGATGCGTCGGAGGCCCGCAAGATCGCCGGCATGCTGAGCCTGTTGGCTCTTGTGCAATGGCGCCTCGGACCCGACGCCTTGTATGGGCTGTCGAGCTGGATCGGCGGCCTGTTGGGGCCGGTGATCGCCTCCTACCACAGCCGGACCGTGCGCCGGGACATCGAGCGCGAGGTTCCCAGGCTGGTCCGCCAGGGCAGCCTGCCCGAGCTCTTCGAACTGATCGACAACGCGGAGCAGCGCCTTCAGGACGAGAAAGGCTACCGGGCGGCCATCGAGCAGTTCCAACTGGCCGAGAACGAGATTTTGGAAATAGAGAGCAGCGATTCGGCGCGCGCCGAGTCGGCCGAACGCCTAGGTCAACAGACGGCGGCCATGACATCGGTGGTTGTAACCCTGATTTTCGCCACGATCGTCTTCCTTCACAGGCTCTGGTAAGGACCCGAATCGACGATGCCACCCCCCTCGGACGGCAGGACGAGAAACACCAACTGGACGGCCCTGTGGCTGTTCGTGCTGGTCGTCGGGCTGATCTGGCTTTCGCCGGCGACCATTCTGGTCATGGTCGTCGGCATGCCGCCGACCGTCGTCGCCTGGATCATCGACCGTTCCTACCAAAAGTCGGCAAGCTATTGCGTGGCCGGCATGAACTTCTGCGGGCTCTTTCCCTATCTGATGGACCTGTGGATGGGCGCCAACAGCATGAAGGCCGCCGCCGCCGTCGTCACCGACGTCTTCGCCCTTCTCGTCATTTATGGCGCGGCCGCATTCGGGTGGATGATCTACATCACGATTCCGCCGGTGGTCGGAACCTTCCTGACCGTCATGGCCCAGCGCCGGGTGGTGCAGTTGCGCACCCTTCAGCGCCAGATCATCGACGAATGGGGCGAGAGCGTGGCGCACGACGGCAGCCGCCAGCTCCGCTAAGCGCCGCCATTTCCCGAAATCAAACCGCCGCAGCTCCGTTTCTCGGAAACCGCGGCGTTTGATGATGAAGAACTTCCGTATCGTCCAGGCAGGGTCGGATCAGGCGCTGACCCGCTGCTCGATGATGGCGTTGCGCACCGACTTCTGCAACTTCTCGAACGCCCGCACCTCGATCTGGCGCACACGCTCCCGCGAAATTCCATACTGCCGGCTCAAGTTCTCCAGGGTCGCCGGAGCATCCTTGAGGCGCCGTTCATTAAGAATATGGCGCTCGCGTTCGGTCAGGGTCTTCATGGCGCCGACCAACAGACGCCTGCGGTCCTTGAGTTCCTCGCTTTCCGCGAATCGGGTCTCCTGGTCGTCGGTGTCGTCGACCAGCCAATCCTGCCATTCCCCCTCGCCGTCCTTGCGCATCGGCGCATTCAGCGAATGGTCGGGGCTGGCCAGGCGGCGGTTCATGTTGACCACCTCCTCCTCGGAAACCCGCAGCCGATCGGCGATGTGCGTCACATGTTCGGGCGTCATATCGCCGTCATCGATCGCCTGCATCTGGCCCTTCAGCTTCCGCAGATTGAAGAACAGTTTCTTCTGCGCCGCCGTCGTGCCCATCTTCACAAGCGACCAGGAATGCAGGATGTATTCCTGCATGGCGGCGCGAATCCACCACATGGCATAGGTGGCGAGCCGGAAACCGCGGTCGGGGTCGAAGCGTTTCACCGCCTGCATCATGCCCAGATTGCCTTCGGAGATCAGTTCTCCCAGCGGCAAGCCGTATCCGCGATAGCCCATGGCGATTTTCGCCACCAGGCGCAAATGGCTGGTCACCATGCGGTGGGCCGCCTCGACATCCCCCTCCTCGCGCCACCGACGGGCGAGACTGAACTCTTCCTCCGGCGACAGCATGGGGAACTTGCGGATTTCCTGGAGATACCGCGAAAGGTTGCGTTCCGGCGATATCTCGAGATCGAGCGTCAATGATGCGGTCATACTTCAGACCTCCCAACTTTCGAGGCCGGTCATGAGGCCGGCGCTTCTCGATAAACCCATCCTAGCGGGCGTTTCCTGACAGGGTCAATAATACCCAAGTTGGGTTGTCAGGAATAGAGGAAAATTAGACGCGATCTAATTCGCACATGATCTGGCTGATTTCAAGGGGAATCTGCCCCTCAAAGCGAAGCGACGCTCCCGATCTCGGGTGCCTGAAGCCGATCAAAAATGCGTGAAGAAGCTGGCCATCCAATGCCGCCACCCGCTGGCGAAGGTCTTCTGGGGCGCCCCGCAGACGGTTGCGGATGCCCCCCCCATAAAGGGGATCTCCGACCACCGGATGGCCCCTATGCGCCATGTGCACGCGAATCTGGTGAGTCCGCCCGGTTGCAAGGTCACAACGCACCAGGCTGGCAAAGGTTCCCACCGGGCGGATCACGCAATAACGGGTCAGCGCCGACTTTCCGCCCCGCTCCACCACCGCCATCTTCTTTCGATTGACCGGACTGCGGCCGATGTTGCCGACGATCTCGCCCCGGCGCGGCGTCGGCACCCCCCACACGACGGCGTAGTACGCCCGCTCGAGGTCGTGGTCATGGAACTGCCGGGCAAGCGCGTTGTGCGCCAGATCGTTTTTGGCGGCCACCATCAGACCGCTGGTGTCCTTGTCCAGCCGGTGCACGATGCCCGGCCGGCTGACGCCGCCGATGCCCGACAGGCTGCCGGCGCAATGGGCGAGCAGGGCGTTGACCAGGGTACCGCCGGCGTGGCCGGCCGCCGGATGGACGACCAGACCTGCCGGTTTGTCAATGACGATGAGGTCGCCGTCCTCGTAGACGACGCGAAGCGGGATGTCCTGGGGTTCCGGCACCGCCGGCTCCGGGGCCGGCACCACCACCTTGAAGACCTCGCCCGGCCTGACGCGCCTGGACACGTCAACGACCGGGGGCCGGGGGCCGTCGCCGCCAAGGCAGACGTGCCCCGCCTCGATGAGCCGCTTGATCTGGCTTCGCGAAACGCCGGCCACCGCCTCGGCCAGCCAGCGGTCGAGGCGGTGGCCGCCCTTGTCCTCGGGCACGGGAACGGTGTAAGTGGTTTGGGCGTCAGGGGTGATCATCGCCCGACAGAGTGGAACGAAACCATGCGCGCACTCAAGGCCCTCGTCATCGGGATGGGCGTTCTCATCGCACTCGTCATGGGTGTGATGGCCTATGGTCTGATGAAGAAGGCGTCCGATCCCGATTTCACGTTCTTCGACTTTGCCCGTCAGCCGGCCCCGGCTGTGCCTGAAGCCGTTGCCGCGGGCAATCCGCCGGCACCGTTCGGAGACGTTCTGCTGCCGCTTGGCCCGGGTTGCCGCATCGAGGACATGCGGCCCGACGGCGGGCGGCTTTTCCTGCGCATCGGACCGGCCGACGGAGTGTGCCCGCAGATTGTCGTCATCGACCTGGGATCCGGCAAGGTCCTGGGCAACGTGAAGGTTTGGAACGCCAAGTGATCCTGCTGCCGCGGCCGCTTCTCAAACAGATCGTCGATACTGCCGAGGCGGCCTATCCGGACGAATGCTGCGGGTTGATCGTCGGCTACACGCAGCCGCCGCAGGATCTCGTCGTGACGCGCGTCGAGGTCAGCCCCAATGTCGCCGAGGAAGGCGCGACCGAGCGCTTCGAGGTGTCGCCGCGACTCCGCCTCGACGTCATGCGGGCGCTGGAGGGCGGGCCCGAGCGAATCCTCGGCCATTTCCACTCGCATCCCGATCACCCGGCCCAACCGTCGCCGCGCGACCTCGAGCGGGCCTGGGAGCCCGACCTGGTGTGGCTGATCGTCGCCGTCCTCGACGGCCAGGCCATCCATACCACCGCCCACGTGCTGGACGGCGAGGGCCGACAGTTCCGCGAGGTTTCCCTGCGCACCACCGATTGGCAGCCCTATGGCGTACGGCCGACCGCCAACGGCCGCGAGGAAGAGGCGTAATGAATTTCTGCAGCGACAACGTGACCGGCGCGGCGCCCGAAATCCTGGCCGCCATCGCCGAGGCCAACCAAGGGCCGGCCGCCGCCTATGGCGAGGATCCCCTCACCCGCCGAGTCGAGGCCCGCATCGCCGAGGTGTTCGGCTGCGAGGCCGACGTCTACCTGGTCGCCACCGGCACGGCGGCCAATGCGATGAGCCTATACGACATGGTACCGCCCATCGC
>JAVEYE010000018.1:0-23525 GCA_034003665.1 Rhodospirillales bacterium
CGCGGCCAGATCGAGCATGAGTTGGCCCTTATCGCGGAATTGAAGTACGCCCCCTACTTCCTGACCGTGCACGACATCGTCCACTTCGCCCGCGGCCACGGCATTCTGTGCCAGGGCCGCGGCTCGGCCGCCAACTCGGCGGTGTGCTATGCGTTGGGCATCACGGCGGTCGATCCCAGCCGCATCGACCTTCTGTTCGAGCGCTTCGTCTCGGCCGAGCGCGACGAGCCGCCCGACATCGACGTCGACTTCGAGCACGAGCGGCGCGAGGAGGTGATCCAGTACCTTTATGCCAAATACGGCCGCGAACGGGCCGGCATGACCGCCACCGTCATCACCTACCGCACCAAGAGCGCGCTGCGCGAGGTCGGCAAGGCAATGGGGCTCAGCGAGGATTCGATCGTCGCCCTTCAGGGCGCCGCCTGGCGGCGCGACTGGGAGGACATCCGGTCCGCCGACATCCGCGAGGCCGGGCTCGATCCCGACGAGCGCACGGTGCGCCTTACCCTGGCGCTGGCCGGCGAGCTGCGCGGCTTTCCCCGCCATCTGTCGCAGCACACCGGCGGCATGGTGATGACTGAGGGTCCGCTCTGCGAGGTGGTGCCCATCGCCAACGCCGCCATGGCCGACCGCACCGTCATCGAATGGGACAAGGACGACCTCGACGCTCTGGGAATCCTCAAGGTCGACGTCCTGGCGCTCGGCATGCTGACCTGCATCCGCAAGGCGTTCGACCTGATCGCCCGCCACCACGGCCGGGCCTTGACCCTGGCCTCGGTGCCGGCCGAGGACCCGGCCGTCTACGACATGCTGTGCGAGGGCGATTCGGTCGGCGTCTTTCAGGTCGAAAGCCGCGCCCAGATGGCCATGCTGCCGCGCCTCAAACCCCGCTGCTTTTACGACCTGGTCATCGAGGTGGCGATCGTCCGGCCCGGTCCCATCCAGGGCGACATGGTGCATCCCTATCTGCGCCGGCGCCAGGGGCTGGAGCCGGTTTCCTATCCCTCCAGGGAACTGGAAGCGGTGCTGGGCAAGACCCTGGGTATTCCGCTGTTCCAGGAACAGGCCATGAAGATCGCCATCGTCGCCGCCGGGTTCACGCCGTCGGAGGCCGATTCTCTGCGCCGTGCCATGGCCACCTTCCGCCGTGCCGGCGAGATCCATCGGCTGGAAACCCGCTTCATCGGGGGCATGGTCGGGCGCGGCTACGGCCGCGATTTCGCCGAGCGCTGCTTCCGCCAGATCGAGGGCTTCGCCGACTACGGCTTTCCCGAATCCCACGCCGCCAGCTTCGCGCTTCTCGTCTACGTTTCGGCCTGGCTCAAGCGCCATTACCCCGCGGCCTTCGCGGCGGCGCTGCTCAACAGCCAGCCGATGGGCTTCTATGCGCCGGCCCAGATCGTGCGCGATGCTCGCGATCACGGGGTGGCCGTGCGGCCCGTCGACGTCAACTGGAGCGACTGGGACCATGCGCTGGAGGATGGCGGGGCAGCGCTGCGCCTAGGCCTGCGCCAGGTCGGCGGCTTTTCGGCGCGCGACGCCAAGGCGCTCCTGAAGGCGCGCGGCGTCGGTTACGCCGACATCAAGGACATCTTCCGCCGGGCCGGCCTTGCCCCGGCGGCACTCGAACCCCTGGCCCGGGCCGATGCCTTCGCCTCGCTGGGATTGAATCGCCGTCAGGCCCTGTGGGCGGTGCGCGGCCTCAAGGGGCAGGCGCCGCTGCCGCTGTTCGCCGTTGCCGAGGCCCGCGAAGCCGCCCGCGAGCCGTCCGTGGCGCTGCCCGCCATGACGGCGGGGGAAAGTATCGCCGATGATTACCGGGCGCTGCGGCTGTCGCTCAAGGGCCACCCAGCGGCCCTGCTGCGCGGCGAACTGGCGGCCGAACGCTACGACCTGTGCGCCCGCCTCAAGGACCTGGCGCACGAGCGTCCGGCCCGCGTCGCTGGGCTGGTCATCACCCGTCAGCGGCCGGGCACCGCCAGCGGCGTCATCTTCGTGACGCTGGAGGACGAGAGCGGCATCGCCAACGTCATCGTCCACGCCCAGGTTTTCGAGCGCTACCGGCGGACGCTGCTGGGGGCGGGCCTGTTGGGGGTGGCCGGCCGGGTGCAGCGCGAGGGCGCGGTCATCCACGTGCTGGCCCGCGAGCTCGTCGACCTCACCTCCCTGCTCGGCCGGCTGACCGCCGGGGCGGCGTCACCGCGCCCGCAGGCCGAACGCCTGGTGCGCGGCCGATCCGGTCTGACCGCCGGAGAAGGGCTGCCGTTGAAAGTGGATTCCCACGATTTTCACTAAGGCGGAACGGATGCCTCGGCCCGATGGGGGACACCCTCGCCCGCGGCCGCCAGTTTACGGCTGTTGAAGATTCGGCACGCAGTGGCCGGAAGTCCGGAGGGATTTGGCTGCCTAGTCAAGGAATCCGTCGTCGAGGTCCAGCCCGCAACGGTCGAGCCTGTCGGTGATCGTTTCTGACCGACATTGAGACCCTGCCGTCCGATCCTATATCTTTGATGTGATCCGCAAACTCGCCGTCTTGGTCGTCATGCTTTCGGGGCTCACCGCGTGTGCCCTGCCCACCCTTTATCGGCCTGCCACCGACGGCTACGGCTATTCCCAGCAACAGATCGAGGGCAACCGCTTCCGGGTGTCGTTCTCCGGCAACTCGATCACGGAGCGCGAAACGGTGGAGAACTATCTGCTCTATCGCGCGGCCGAGCTTACGCTGGAGCACGGTGCCGACCATTTCGTCATCGTGAACCGCGATACCGAGGCGCGGACCGAATACGATGGCGGTTTCGGCGGGTTCGGAGGATATGGGGGCTTCGGCTATGGTTCCTGGGGGCATCGGCATTCCTTCATCGGGGCCGGCACCGGACGGGCGATCACCGAATATCGGGCCTATGCCGATATCGTCGTCTACAAGGGTCCTAAATCCCCGACCGAGCCCAACGCCTATGACGCGCGCGACGTGATGGCGAGGCTGGCTCCCACCATCGTCCGGCCGGCGCCGCCGAAAGCCGGATAGAGATTCTCTGCAAGAGACTAGCGGTCGGCCCAGCGGCAGAAAACGAGGGCGAGCAGCGAAAAGCCGGCAAAGCCGAACGCAAGCGGCAGCACGGTGCCGTCGTAGGCCTGCCCGATAAGCGAACCGACGGTGGCCGAGATGGCGGTCACCACGGTGCCGATCACCGCCGCGGCGGAACCGGCGATGTGGCCCATCGGCTGCATGGCCAGGGCATTGAGGTTGCCGAACAGCATGCCGTGGCAGAAGAACATCGGCACCAGCAGCAGGAAGACGAGCGGCAGCGGCGGAACGCCATCGAACAGCAGGGCGAAACCGGCAAAGCTCCAGGTCAGCGTGATGATGCCGGCCAATGCGAGATAGACCAGCCGGCGCATCCCCAGCAGGACGACGATTCGTGAATTGACGAAGGCGGCCAGCCCGATCGATCCGGCGAGACCTCCAAAGGCCAACGGAAACAGCCGTCCCAACCCATAGGTTTCCTGAAAGATCTGCTGGGCCGCGGTCAGGTAGCCGACAAAGGCCGAGAACAGGCAGGCCGTGGCCATCAGGTAGGCAACGACAGTTCGATGGGTCAGAACCTCGACCAGGGCGCGACCGACGCGACGGAAGGAAAGCGGGTGGCGGTGTTCATCCGACAGGGTTTCCGGCAGCCGGAAGCCCGCCCACGCGATCATGGCGCAGGCCATGGCAACGGTCAGCCAGAAGATGCCGCGCCAGCCGACAACGGCAAGCACCCCCTGTCCGATTGACGGGGCCAATACGGGTACCAGGATGGACACCGTCATGATCATCGAGATCGTCTTCGCCATCTGCCGACCCTCGAAACGGTCTCGAATAACGGCAACCGTCATCACCCTGGGTGCCGCGGCCCCGATCCCCTGGATCACGCGGCCGAGGATCATCACCTCGAAGGTCGGCGCCCCGATCGAGATCAGGCAGCCGACGCCGAACAGCGCGATGCCAAACAGCAGGATGGGCTTGCGGCCCAGGCTGTCGGAAAGCGGTCCGAACAGGACCTGCGCGAGGGCCATGCCCAGCAGAAATGACCCGATGACCAACTGCCGGCGGTTTTCCTCGGCGGTGGCCAACTCGTGTCCGATCATCGGCAGGGCCGGCATGACGGCGTCGATGGAAAGGGCGGCCAGCGATGTGATCAGGGCCATCATGGCGATGAATTCGGCGTGACGCATCGGTGGCCTGAAGACCTAAATGAAGGCGCGGCGGATGAGGTTGAGGCCAATGACGACGAGGATGACGGAAAGCCCCCGCTCGAACAGCGCCTGGGGGACACGGTGCCGCAAGCGGCGGCCGATCACCAAGCCCGCGATCACCGGCAACGACGACAGACTCGAAAGCGCGATCTGCTCGGGACTTAGGATGCCGTGGGCGACGAGGCCGAGGAAAAGCGGCAGCGAACCGGTGAAGAAAAGAAGCGCCACGGCGGCGACGAACACGTCCTTGGGGAGACGCAAGGCCATCAGGTAGACGATGAGCAGCGGCCCGAACAGGCTGGACATACCACCCAATACGCCGCCAACCAAGCCGAGCGGCATGCCCAGCCAGCGTTCGCCGCGGGTATCGAGGGTGAAACTGCGGGGCATTGCCTGCAGGCCGGTGAAGGCCACCAGAACGAAACCCAGGATACCCGCGACGAATTTCTGATCGAAGGTCGCCAGGATCTGCACCCCGATCATGGTGCCGACGATGACGCCCGCCAGCATGGGCCAGAAGCGGCGGATGCAATCCTTGGTGTGTCCCCCATGGAAAGCCTGCCATGCGTTGGAAACCACGATCGGCACCGAAGCCAGGGCGATGGCGTGGGCTGGGCTGGTGACGCTGGCGATGAGCGGCACCGCGATCATCGGCAGACCGATGCCGAGTACGCCCTTGACCGTGCCGGCGGCCAGGAAGGCGCCGACCACTATGCCCACCACCAGCCAGTCGACCGAGGAAAAATCGAAGGTAGTCATCGCGCGAAGATGGGCATGGGTTGACCGGTTTGCGACTGCGGTGCACCTTCTAGCACCGTTGAAGGGCGACGTCGCGGGAAACCGCCGGCCAAACGACGACCCCGCCGTCGGCTCTTGGCGTTTGCCGGTGGCCGATCCGGGAAGGAAGGGAGAAGCGGATGATGATGTTGAACGCAGCGCTGATCGCTCTGCATGCCTTGGCCGCCGCCGTGTGGGTGGGCGGCATGGTTTTCGCGTATACGGTACTGAGGCCGTCGGTCGACGTCATGGAGGCGCCGCACAAGATGACGCTGCTGGCCGCCGTCTTTCGCCGATTCTTCGTCTGGGTTTGGCACGCGGTTATCGTGCTGCCTGTCACCGGATATGTGATGATGTTCGCGCTTTATAACGGCTTCGCCGGCAGCGGCGGCCACATTCATCTGATGCAGGGACTGGCATGGGTGATGACCGCTCTTTTCCTCTACATGGTGCTCGGACCCTATCCGGCCTTCCGGCGGGCGGTGACGGCGGCCGACTGGGCGGATGCGGCGCGGCATCTGCCACGCATTCGGCGCATCATCGGAATCAATCTGGTCCTTGGGGTGATTACGGTAGTGGCAGGATCGGCCGGGCGTTTCCTTTGACCGATAAATCAGTTTAGACGTTAGATGTATCGTATTGAAAAAGCGACGAAAAAATGGGCTGGAGGTTTGCCGACGCCCATGACGTCCTGGACAAACCGGGTTGCTTCGCCCACAAAGGGCGCGCCGCCGACAGCCTAGGAACGGGCCACTCCATGAAGCGCGAAGACGTTGCCGTGATTGAACAGACCCGTCCCTACGACGGTTATTTCAAGATCGACCGCTATACCGTCCGCCATCGGCTGTTTGAGGGTGGCTGGAGCGCCCCTTTCACCCGCGAGGTTTTTGAGCGTGGCCACGCGGTGGTGGTTCTGCTCTACGATGCCGACCTCGACAGCCTTGTTTTTGTCGAACAGTTTCGTATCGGCGCCCATGCCGCCCTATCGTCGAGTTCCTGGTGGGGAGAGGATTTTTCGCCATGGCTGGTCGAGTGTGTCGCCGGCATCATCGACGAGGGTGAAACGCCCGAGCAGGTGGCCCGTCGCGAAGCGATGGAGGAAGCCAACTGCCAAATCCATGACATCATTCCTGTTCAACGGGTGATGGCCAGCCCGGGCGGATGCAGCGAGACGGTGTTCGTCTTCTGCGGCCAGGTCGACGCCTCAAAGGTCGGCGGTGTGCACGGTATCGACGCCGAGCACGAGGATATCCGCGTATTGGCCGTCCCGGTGGCGGAGGCCTTCGAGTGGCTGGAGGCGGAACGGTTCGTCCATTCCATCACGATCATCGCCGTCCAATGGTTCCGCCAGCGCCACCGTCATCTGCGGGCGGCGTGGCGGGCCAAGGTGGGCTGACCGCCGAAACTCCCTTCCTTGACCGACTGCCCTTGAAAGCAGGGGATCGGCTCTCCAGTTTTGCAGATGAATAATCCGCAAAAGTAGGGTATTAGACTATGGATATACGTGATGGATTTGTTAAAACTGTCGGCCATACCCCTTTGATCCGCCTCAGGCAGGCCTCCGAGGAAACCGGCTGCGAGATCCTCGGCAAGGCCGAATTCCTCAATCCCGGAGGGTCGGTCAAGGACCGTGCCGCTCTTCACATCGTGCTGGATGCCGAGGCGCGCGGCCGGCTCAAGCCGGGCGGCGTCATCGTCGAGGGTACGGCGGGCAATACCGGTATCGGTCTTGCCCTGGTGGCCAACGCCCGGGGCTATCGCACGGTGATCGTCATCCCCGAGACCCAGAGCCAGGAAAAGAAGGACATGCTGCGCCTTTGCGGCGCCGAGGTGCGCGAGGTGCCGGCGGTCCCCTACAGGAATCCCGACAATTACGTCCACGTTTCGCGGCGGCTTGCCGAGGAACTGGCGGCAAGTGAACCAGCGGGCGCCATTTGGGCCAACCAGTTCGACAACGTCGCCAACCGCCGCGCCCACGAGGAAGGTACCGGACCGGAAATCTGGGAGCAGACGGCCGGTACGGTCGACGGCTTCGTCTGTGCGGTCGGCACCGGCGGCACACTGGCCGGAGTGGCGATGGCGCTCAAGGCGCGCAGTCCCAGGGTGGTCACCGCCCTGGCCGATCCTCAAGGCGCCGCCCTCTACCACTATTACAAGTTCGGCGAACTCAAGTCGGAAGGGTCTTCGATCACCGAAGGGATCGGACAGGGCCGCATCACCGAGAACCTCAAGGATGCGCCCATCGACGAGGCATTCCAGATTCCGGATGTCGAGGCGCTTCCTTTGATCTTTGACATGCTGAAGCACGAGGGACTGTGCCTCGGCGGTTCCAGTGGCATCAACGTGGCGGGCGCCATCCGCTTGGCCAGGCAGATGGGACCGGGGCACACCATCGTCACGGTGCTCTGCGACTACGGAACCCGCTATCAAAGCCGGCTGTTCAACCCGACGTTTCTGCGCGAGAAGAACCTGCCGGCGCCGGATTGGCTGAGCTAGACGACGGCCGCCTCAGGGCTTCGGGTGCTCTTCGAATACGGCGCGTACGCGAGCGGCCAGAAAGTTGGCGACTTCGCGTGTCTCGATCTCGGTGAGGGCAGGAATGTCGCGGCCGAGGGACTCGACTTCGGATTCCGGTATGCCCGTGACTTTGCTGATGTAGAAGGCGTCGATCCCTTCGTCTTCGAGCGGGCGGCCGCAACCGCCGAAAGCGCCGAGGAATTCGCCATCGACGGTGATCGGAACGAGGATCTTGACCATGCCGGCGTCGCACTCGCCGATAGCCGCCTCGCCGTGGCGGCGAACCCGCGAGACGATGTCCTGGTGGGCGCGAGCGCAGATGTGGGTCTGGCCGTCCTTCGTGGCCGCGATGGCCGGACACAGGCGGTTGGTGTGGTTTGCCTTGCCCGTGATGCGCCGGCCGTCGGCATCGAACACCGAAGCATTGAGACCGAATTTTTCGTTGGCTTCTTTTTCGATTGCGCGCCAGATTTCGACGGGCAAAATGTCGATGAGTTTCATTCGCGGCGTTTCCTTCCCGGATGGCGTGGCCCGGTTGGGGCCTCCGATCTTTCTCGGTCGACGGGCGACATCCCTAGCACAGGGCGGGGGCGGCTCGTCAAGAATGGTTCGGCGAGCATGCAAAGGAGAGATCGGTATGGCCTATGCGGATCCCGACGCCCCGGTGAGCAGCGAATGGCTGGCGGAACATTCCGGGCCATGCGCCCGGCAGCCGCGGAAATTGCCGAGGCGGCCGCGACGGCCCGCCGGCTGAAAACTGAATCCGAGTTCATGGATGGTCGAGGAAACACCACGCTATGCCCAAGAAAGACACCGTGCTGATCAATGCCGGGCGCCGGCCCGAAGAACACTTCGGTCTGGTCAATCCGCCAGTCTATCACGGCTCGACGGTTACGTTCCCAACGGTGGCCGCGCTCGAGGCATCGAACGCGGCTCCTTTCGAGGGCGTTCACTACGGCCGTACCGGCACCCCCACCACGTTTGCCTTTGAAGACGCGGTGGCGGCCCTCGAAGGGGGCGAACGTACGGTCGCCCTGCCCTCCGGCCTGGCGGCCATCGCCTGCACCCTGCTCTCTTTCCTGGAAGCCGGCGATCACGTGCTGGTCACCGACAGCGTCTATTTCCCGACCCGGCGCCTGCTGGGCGGGGCGCTCAAGCGGTTCGGGGTGAAAACCACCTATTACGACCCCCTGATCGGTCGCGGCATCGCAAGGATGATCCGCCCGGAGACCAAAGTCGTCTTCCTCGAGTCGCCGGGGTCGCTCACTTTCGAGGTGCAGGATGTTCCGGCCATCGCCGAGGCGGCGCACGCCAGGGACATCACCGTCGTCATGGACAACACGTGGAGTGCCGGATTCTACTTCCAGCCCTTCAGCCACGGCGTCGACGTATCAATCCAGGCGGCGACCAAGTTCATCGTCGGTCATTCCGACGCCATGCTGGGTACCGTCACCGTGCCGGCCCGCCTTTACGAGCGTATCCGGAGCACCGCCAACAACTTTGGCTATTGCGCCGGCCCCGATGACTGTTATCTCGGCCTGCGCGGCCTGCGCAGCCTGAGCCCGCGCATGGTCCGCCACCAGGAGAACGGCCTGAAGCTGGCCCGTTGGCTTGGAAGGCATCCAGAGGTCGAGGTGGTGCTGCACCCCGCCCTTCCGGGTTGCCCCGGTCACGAGATCTGGCAACGCGATTTCACCGGCGCCTGCGGTCTGTTCGGCGCCGTTCTGCGGCCGGCTCCCAAGGCGGCCGTGGACGCATTTCTCGACGGCCTCAACCTTTTCTCGTTGGGTTACAGTTGGGGTGGCTACGAAAGCCTGATCATTCCGACCGAGCCCGCCAAGCTGCGCACCGCCACCCCCTGGCCCTACGCCGGCCCCAGCATCCGCATCCATGCCGGGCTGGAGGATGCCGATGACCTGATCGCCGATCTGGAAAAAGGCCTCGCTCGCTTCAGCGCCGCCCATTGAGCGCCGAAACGGCGCCGCAGCCAGCGAAAACGACGCAGGCGGCCACGACGATAGCCGGCCCGGTGGGTACGTCCGCAGCGAACGACCCCCAGATGCCGGCCGCCACCGCCGCGCAGCCCAGGGCGGCGGCGAATCCGGCCATCTGCTCGGGTGTCCGTGCGAAACGGCGGGCTGCCGCCGCAGGAATGATGATCAGCGAAGTGACCAGCAGGATGCCCACCACCTTCATGGCCAGCGCCACCACGACGGCCAGCAACAGCACGAAGGCGATGCGCACGCGGGTGACCGGCACCCCCTCGACGACGGCAAGGTCGGCATGCACGGTGATGGCCAGCAGGGGCTTCCACAACAGAGCGAGCATCGCCATGACCACGGCGCCGGCACCGTAGATCCAGGCGATGTCTGCGGCCGTCACGGCCAGGATATCGCCGAAGAGATAGCCCATAAGGTCAATGCGCACGGCATCGAGGAACGACAGGACCACCAGCCCCAACGCCAGCGCACCGTGGGCGAGGATGCCGAGCAGGGTATCGCCGCTCAACGTCGGGCTCCGTTCGAGCAAGATCAGCAACAGGGCGACGGCGACGCAGACGGCGACTGTGCCGATGGTCAGGTCGATGCCCAGCAGGAAGCCCAGCGCGACGCCGAGCAGGGCCGAATGCGACAGAGCGCCGCCGAAGAATGCCATGCGCCGCCAAACGACGAAACACCCGAGAGGGCCGCTGACCAAGGCGACGCCGCAACCGGCGGCGAGGGCGCGCAGGGCGAAATCATCCATGGTCGTGGGGCTCCGTCGATGCGCAGCCGCAGTCCGGACCGTCGGTTTCGCCGGCCGCGGGAACCAGCGGCACGAGGGTGCCATCGGGCCCCTGAACGTGACCGGGATGGTGGTGATAGATGGCAAACGCCCGTGCCGTCGGGTAGTCGCCGAACAAGGCGGTATAGCCGGGATCGCGCGATACCGCCTCGGGGTGGCCCGCGCACTGGACCCGTCGGTTAAGGCAGATGACACGGTCGGTTGCCGCCATCACCAGGTGAAGGTCGTGGGACACCATCAGCACGCCGCAACCGTGCTCGTCGCGGATGCGTCCGATGAGTTGATAGAGGTCGGCCTGGCCTCCGACGTCGACTCCGCGGGCCGGTTCGTCGAGAACCAGCAGGTCGGGGTTGCGCAACAAGGCGCGAGCCAGCAACACCCGCTGCATTTCGCCCCCGGAAACGTCTTGCAGCGGATTCTCCAGGAGATGCTCGGCCCCCACCTCTCCCAATACGGTGCGCAGGCGTTCCTCGGGGGTATGGCCGTTGCGCGGCACCGCGAACGCCAGAAAGCGGCGCACGGTAAGCGGCAGGGTGGCATCCACGTCAATGCGCTGCGGCATGTATCCGATGCGAAGACCGGGCCGTCGGCGCACCGTGCCGGCATCCGGCTTGATCAGCCCGAGCATGACCTTGACCAGCGTGGTCTTCCCGGCACCGTTGGGGCCGATGATGGTGAGCGCCTCGCCTTCTCGCACGATGGCGTCGACGCCGCCCAGCGCAACATGGGTGCCGAAGGCGACCGAGACCTGGCGGGCCTCGACCAGGATGCCGGCCGCCTCAGACGAGCGTGGCATCGCCGCTCCCTTGATGGCGGTCGGCATTCCGACAGGCGGAACACAAGCCGGCCAATTCGATGGTGCGCCGCTGCAAGGTGAATCCGGCGCGCGCGGCGGCGGTGGCAACCGCCTTTTCCAACTCGTCGTCGCTGATTTCGGCGACCCGCCCGCAGGCGCGGCAGATCAACAGCTGCCACGCATGGTTCTGGCCGGGCTTGGTGCAGCCGACGAAGGCGTTGAGGCTTTCGATTCGATGGATCAGTCCGTTTTCCAGCAGGAACTCGAGGGCGCGATAAACCGTGGGTGGCGCCGTCGTGCCGCGTTCATTGGTCAATGTCGTCAGAATGTCGTAAGCGCCGACCGGCTTGTGGCCGCTCCAGACGGCCTGCAGGACCCGCCGACGCAAGGGCGTCAGACGGACCTGACGGCGTTCACAGATCTCGGCTGCGCGCTCGAGCGCGTCCTCGACGCAGGCTTCGTGGTTGTGGCCGGTTTCGGGAAACCCATCGGCCTGGTTTTTAACTCGGTTGCTCATGATGCCCTCAGCGGCGCTTGACGGATCGTCCACCCACTCTCATATAGCCGTCATCAAGATATAGTATAACAATTTTCTTTGTCATCGCCCGGAGCCCATAGAGATGTGTTTCGTCAACCGTGCCAAGTCGTTCCTGGCGCTGATGGTCGCTGTGATACTTGCTTTTCCGGTTGGTTTCGCCAAGGCGGAGCCGACGGTGGCGGCCACGCTCCCGCCGATCCATTCTCTGGTTGCCGGGGTGATGGAAGGTATCGGCGAAGCGCATCTTCTGGTCAAGGGCGGTGCGTCGCCCCATACCTACGCCCTGCGTCCCTCGGATGCCTCCCTGCTCAGTCGCGCCGACATCATTTTTTGGGTCGGCGATGCGCTTGAATCCTTTCTCGTCAAACCTTTGAAGACACTGGGCGGCGACGCTGACGTGGTGGCGCTGGCGGAAACGCCGGGCCTGCGGCTTCTTAAGGTCCGTGAGGGCGGCCCGTGGGAAGTGGACGAGGAGTTGGAGCACGGGCATGGGGCTGGTGATCAGGCATTGCACGGACATGGCGCCCACGATTTGCACATTTGGCTGGATCCCGCCAATGCGAAGATCCTGGTCGATGCCATCGTTGCCGCGCTTGGCCGCCGCGATCCCCCCCGTTCCGCGGCCTACGTCGCCAACGGGGAGCGGCTGCTCGACCGCATCGACGACCTGAAGAACGAGATTGGGGCCATCCTTGCCCCGGTGGCCGACAAGCCGTTCATGGTGTTCCATGACGCCTACCAATATTTCGAGAGGGCGTTCAGCCTAACTGCTGTCGGCGCCATCTCGGTCGCGCCGCAAAGACTGCCGGGCGCTCGGCGTTTGGGAGATCTGCGTGAGCGTCTGGTGTCCGCCGGCGTCACCTGCCTTTTTCGAGAGCCGCAGTTCGCGCCCAAGCTGGCTGATACTCTGGTCCACGGAACGCCGGCCCGCATAGGCGTGCTCGATCCGCTGGGGGCCGGGCTGAAGGCGGGGCCGGATCTTTATTTCCAGTTGCTGAGGTCCAATGCCGAGGCAGTCAGCAACTGCCTGAACAATAAGCCCGCCGGTTGACAGAAAAGACATGACGTTCGATGTAAGGGGTTCCATTCAATCCGGAGAAAGTCATTCATGACCGATTACCCCCAGAAGGCTGAGGCAGGTGCCGCCGCCGTTCCCGCCGAGATCAAGTTCAACGCCGACGGTCTGGTGCCGGCCATCGCCCAGCAGTTCGATTCGGGCGAGGTCCTGATGATGGCTTGGATGAACGCCGACTCCATTGCCGAAACGCTGGCCACCGGCCGCGTGTGCTATTGGTCGCGTTCGCGCGGCAAACTGTGGCGCAAGGGCGAATCCTCGGGACAGGTGCAGACGCTCAAGGATTTCCGCTGGGATTGCGACGGCGATACCCTGCTTCTTCTGGTCGACCAGATCGGCGTCGCCTGCCACACCGGCCGACGCAACTGCTTTTACAACGCCCTTCGAGACGGCAAGCCGGCAATCATCGCCGACGTCGAAATCGCGCCGGAGATGCTCTACGGGAAATGAGCGAAACCCCGGCACCCGACTCCACGGCCCTACCGGTTTCCGTCATTACCGGATTCCTGGGGAGCGGCAAGACCACGCTGTTGAACGCGCTCATCGCCCATCCCGTCATGGGCGAGACGGCGGTGCTGATCAACGAATTCGGCGAAGTCGGGCTGGACCATCTGCTGGTCCGCAAGATCGACGAGACGATCGTCCTGCTCAATTCCGGATGCCTGTGTTGCAGTGTCCGGGGTGACATGATCACGGCGTTGCGCGACCTTTTCCTGAAGCGGGTGCGGGGCGACGTGCCGCCGTTCGCCCGTGCCGTCATTGAAACGACCGGGTTGGCCGACCCGGCGCCGATCATCCATACGCTGATGAGCGATCCATTGCTCGGCGCGCGCTACCGCCTCGACGGGGTCATCGCCACCGTCGATGCCGTGCATGGCGAGGGCCAGCTCGACGCCCATCCGGAAGCGGTCAAGCAGGCGGCGATGGCTGACCGTCTGGTACTCACCAAGTGTGACCTGGCGGAGGCCACAGCGGTACGCGCCCTTGAGGCTCGGTTGCGGCGGCTTAACCCGGCGGCACCACTGCTCAAGGCCGATCATGGCCAAGTGTCCCCCACCGCCCTGTTCCCGGCCGGCCTTTACGATCCCGCGACCAAGACATCCGACGTCGCCGGCTGGCTGAACGCCGAGGCCTACGAAGAAGACAACCACCACCGTGGGCATGGACACGATCACGACGCCAATCGCCACGACGAGCGCATCCATGCCTTCTGCCTGACCTTCGACGCGCCGCTTGACTGGGACCGCTTCCTGCGGTGGATGGAGATCCTGCAATCGGCGCGCGGCGAGAGCCTCCTGCGCATCAAGGGCATCCTCAACGTGGCCGGGGAAGATCGGCCGGTTGCCATTCACGGTGTCCAGCACGTCTTCCATCCTCCGGCGGCGCTGTCGGCCTGGCCGTCGGCGGATCATCGATCGCGCATCGTCTTCATTACCCGCGATCTCGGCCGCGCCGCCGTCGAGGCCGCCTGGCAGGCCGTAGCCTGAGCGCATGTTTACCTTTTATTTACCCAAGTGCATCTAACTTGCGTTTCCAGGGGAAACATGAACTGGGAGAGGATTCCATGCGCGAATCCGTCATCTGTCCGGCGGTGGTTCGGTCGCCGTCGCGCACCTCCGTTTTGCCGCCACACCAAGGCCTCGACGTCATGATCGAGGGCGAGCAGGATGGCAGTTTCGACGGTCGTTCTGTCACCGTGCTGCAAGGCGCCTCGATCACTGGGGATTTGGGGGGAGACACCATCGAGATCTATGGCATGGTGCGCGGCCGCGTTCGTGGCAGGGCCGTCCACTTGCGACCGACCGGGCGGATCGAGGGCGAGGTCGAGTACGGCACGCTCAAGGTCGACCCGGGAGCGACGCTCAACGCCCGCTGCGTTCCCTGCTGACGTCGCGCGGCGTTTTCGCTAGGCTTCCGTCATGAAAATGGCTCCTGGAAACCGGCCGGCCGTCATGGTGCGGCCGCGAATCGCCATTGGCGGTGCCATCGCCATCGGGCCGGGAAAGATCGACCTGCTGCGCCAGGTCGCCGAACGCCGTTCGATCAGCGGCGCGGCGCGTGCCTTGGGGTTGCCCTATAAGCGGGCGTGGCTGTTGATCGAATCCCTCAACCGCGGCTTCGGGCGGCCGGTGGTGGAAGCGGCGGCCGGCGGCAAGGGCGGCGGCGGTGCCCGGCTGACGCCCCTGGGCGAGGCCCTGGTCGCCCGCTATGGCGACCTCGAGGCTAAGATCGATGCCGCCACGCAGCCAGAATTGAAGGCTCTGCGCGCCCTTACGGAGTAATTGGTGGCGCGCGCGGAACGGTTGTTGTTCCGGATATATCGTTATGTCATATTTGGAATAACGATATGGTGCCGATTGGAGGAAATCATGAAACGGCATCCGCGCAAGATCCGAAGCTTTGCGTTCGCATTGGGACTGGGCTTGCTGGTCCTGCTTGATCCGCCTACCGCCGCTGCCGAGCTTCGCCTTTTCGCCGCCGCCAGCACGACGACGGTGATGGACGAGTTGATCGCTCTCTACGATCGGAATGGCGGCGGTTCCGTCGTAGCCTCCTACGCGTCGTCATCGACGCTGGCCAAGCAGATCGTCAACGGTGCCCCGGCCGACATCTTTATTTCGGCCAACCAATCGTGGATGGACCATCTCGCCAAGAACGGCGCCATCGAACCGGCCAGCCGGCGCGACCTGCTGACCAACCGGCTGGTTCTGGTCGCACCCGCGGACACCACCTGGACTCTAGCCATCGGCCCCGGCTTTCCGCTGGCCGCGGCACTGGACAACGGACGTTTGGCGATGGGCGATCCCGACCATGTGCCGGCCGGCATCTACGGCCGCCAGGCGCTAGGTGCGCTCGGCGTATGGGACGCCGTCGCCGACCGGGTGGCGCGGGCCGCCGACGTCCGGGGCGCCCTGGTCCTTGTCGAACGCGGCGAGGCTCCGGCCGGCATCGTCTATGCCACCGACGCCGCCGTCACCCCCAAGGTGCGGGTGGTCGACGTGTTTCCTGAAACCAGCCACCCGCCCATCCGCTATCCCGCCGCCATCGTTGTTGGCCGCGCCACGCCCGAGGTCGAGCGGTTCTTCGCCTTTCTCGCCTCCGATGCGGCAACCGCTGTCTATGCACGTTTCGGCTTTGGCTTGGCTTCCGGTCCCGCGCCGCGCTAAACCGGGATCATGACGGATGCGTTCTCGATGAGCCTGACGGCGCTGGAGATCGAAGCCATCGGCCTCAGCCTCAGGGTTTCGGCCTGGGCGGTGGCGGCCAGCCTGCCCTTCGGCATCGCCGTGGCGTGGCTGCTGGCGCGGCGCGACTTCTTCGGCAAGACGCTGTTCGACGGCTTGGTTCACCTGCCGCTCATCCTGCCGCCGGTGGTGGTCGGCTACCTGTTGCTGGTGCTCTTGGGCCGGCGCGGCCCGATCGGCGGCTGGCTTTACGACGTTTTCGGCGTCACCGTCGCCTTCACCTGGAAGGGGGCCGCCATTGCCGCCGCGGTGATGGCCTTTCCGCTGATGGTGCGCGCCATCCGCCTGTCGGTCGAGGCGGTCGACCGCCGCCTGGAACAGGCGGCGCGTACGCTGGGGGCGGGTCGGCTGCGGGTCTTTTTCACGGTCACCCTGCCCCTCTCCCTGCCCGGTGTCATCGCCGGCACGGTGCTGGCCTTCGCCCGCTGCCTGGGCGAGTTCGGCGCCACCATTACCTTCGTTTCCAACATACCCGGCGAAACCAGGACCCTGCCGCTCGCCCTTTACACCCTGACCCAGACGCCGGACGGTGACGCCGCTGCCTTGCGGCTGGTGGCGATTTCCGCCGTTCTCGCCCTGGCCGCGCTGGTCGCTTCCGAAATCATTGCCCGCCGTGTCGCGGCGAGGCAGGAGTAGCACCGTGCTCGATGTCGACATCCGCCGCCGTACCGGCGATTTCCTGCTTGATGCCCGGTTTTTGACCGACTCCGGCCTGACCGCACTGTTCGGTCGTTCAGGGGCAGGCAAGACGTCGCTGGTCGACTCCCTGGCCGGCCTCAACCGGCCGGACGACGGACGTATCGTCGTTGACGGCCATGTGCTGTTCGATTCAAAGGCGGGGATCTACCTGCCGCCCGAACGGCGGCGTCTTGGCTACGTCTTCCAGGAGGCGCGCCTGTTTCCGCACCTGAGCGTCGCCGGCAACCTGACCTACGGCATGAAGCTTACGCCGCCGTCCGAGCGCCACCAGGATTTCGACCAAATCGTCGATCTCCTCGACCTGCGCGCCCACCTGAAGCGCCGCCCGGCCACCCTGTCGGGGGGCGAGAAGCAGCGGGTGGCGATCGGTCGGGCGCTGCTGGCCAGCCCGCGCATCCTGCTGATGGACGAGCCGCTGGCTTCGCTGGACGCGGCCCGCAAGGCCGAAATTCTGCCGTTCATCGAACGCCTACGTCTCGATCTTGACTTGCCCGTGGTCTACGTCAGCCATGCCATCGAGGAGGTCATCCGCATCGCCGACACCATGGTGGTGATGTCGGACGGCAAGGTCGCCGCCAGCGGTCCGGTCGAAGAGATCATGGGCCGTCTCGACCTCCATCCCCTGACCGGCCGTTACGAAACCGGCGCCGTGCTGGCGGCGACGGTGGCCGGTGCCGACCTCACTTTCGGCCTGACCGAGTTGACGTTCGCCGGCAACCGCCTGTGGGTGCCGAAGATCGACTTGCCGTTGGGTACGCCGCTGCGCGTCCGCATCCGCGCCCGCGACGTCTCGCTGAGCCTCGCGCCGCCACAGGCGATCAGCATCCTCAACGTGCTTCCGGGTCGGGTTGTCGAGCTGGACGGTGCCGGCGGGCAGCCGCAGGTCGACGTCCTGCTCGACGTCGGGTCCCCGCTGATCGCCCGCATCACCCGGCGTTCGGTCGAGGCCCTGGGGCTTAAGCCGGGCGTTTCCGTCTTTGCATTGATCAAAACGGTAGCGATCGACCGCGCCAGCCTCGGCCGGCGCGGCACCACCGTGCGCGACTGAACGGCGCCTGTCAGTCTTCCTGGGGCGCCAGATCCCGTTTGATGCGCTGCCAGGCCTTGATGTATTCGAGCGGGCCCTTGCGGATACGCGCGATGTGTTCATCGGTGAGCTCCCGCACCACCTTTCCAGGCGAGCCCATGACCAGGCTGCGGTCGGGGATCTCCTTGCCCTCGGTGACCAGGGCATGAGCGCCGATCAGGCAGTCCTTGCCGATCTTGGCGTCGTTCAGAACAGTGGCCCCGATGCCGATCAGCGAACCGTCGCCGATGGTACAGCCGTGCAGCATGACCATGTGGCCGACCACCACGTTGGCGCCGATGGCGAGCGGCAGCCCGAAATCGACGTGAAGCACGCAGCCGTCCTGAATATTGGTATTCTCGCCGATGGTGATCGACGCAAAGTCGCCGCGCACGGTGGCGTTCCACCAGATACTGGCGTTCTTGCCCAGGCGCACGTCGCCGATGACGGCGGCATTGGGAGCGATCCAGTAGTCATCGCCTTCGGTAACGACGCGGGTGGTGCCCAGGGCGTATTTCATAGGGGGCGGTTTCCTTTCTTGTCTTCAAGGCTTCTGCGAGCCCAAATCACATGAATGGCTTGGCGAGGCGGCCGATTCCCGGCTCGTTGCGGGTGATGGGAGCACGCAGGCGCATAGCATATCCGACCCGGGAATGCCATTGACAACCGGGCATCAAGGTGCCTGGTTACCGGGCGCATGTCATCGGAAAACGAACGTAAAACCGCTGACCCCGGCCTCCTGCCGTCGACCCACCGGTCAATGGATCTCCGGCTCAGGGTCCTCGCAACCGGTGAACTCCAGAAAATCGAAGTCGCAACCCCGGTCGGCCTGGGTGACGTGCTCCTGGTACATACGGGTATAGCCCCGCGGGAACTTCGATTCCGGCGGCGTCCAGGCGGCCCGCCGGGCCGCGAACTCGGCTTTCGTGATCCTGAGGTCAAGCCGACGCGCCGCCACGTCGATCGCGATGACGTCGCCGTTCTTTACCAAAGCCAGCGGTCCGCCGACATAGGATTCCGGCGCAACGTGCAACACGCAGGCGCCGTAGCTGGTTCCGCTCATTCTGGAATCCGAGATGCGCAGCATGTCGCGCACCCCTTGCTTCAACAGCTTCCTGGGGATCGGCAGCATGCCCCACTCGGGCATGCCGGGGCCGCCCTTGGGCCCCCCGTTCTTGAGCACGATCACGTGATCGGGCGTGACGTCGATGTCCTCGCGGTCGGTCTCGGCGGCCATGTGGTTGTAGTCCTCGTAGACCAGGGCCGGTCCGCTGTGCTTGAGGAAGCGCGGGTCCATGGCGGCCGGTTTGATGACGGCGCCTCCGGGCGCCAGATTGCCATAGAGCACGGCGGTGCCGCCTTCCGGGTAGATCGGGTTCGAAAGAGGCCGGATGACGTCGTCGTTATACACCTTGGCACCTTCGATGTCGGCGCCCAGCGTTCTGCCGCTGACCGTCAGGCAGTCGAGGTTGAGCGCGTCGCGGATCACCGCCAGCGTCGCTCTCAGACCGCCGGCGTAGTACCAGTCCTCGGCGAGATACTTGCCAGAGGGCCGCAGGTTGAGGATGACCGGCACCTTGTGGCTGGCCTCGTCGAAGCGCCTGAGCGGCAGATCGACGCCGCAGCGCCCGGCCATGCCGATCAGGTGGACATAGGCGTTGGTCGAACCGCCCAGGGCCATCAGGGTGATGCAGGCGTTATCAAAGGCTTCCGCGGTCATGATGTCGCGGGGCTTCAAGTCTTCCCAGACCATTTCGACGATCCGCCGGCCCGAGGCGCTGGCCATGCGTGGGTGGTTGGCGTCGGGGGCCGGGATTGACGAGGAGCCCGGCAGCGCCATGCCCAGAACCTCGGCCAGCGAGGTCATGGTCATGCCGGTCCCCATGGTCATGCACAGGCCCGGCGAGCGGGCGATGCCCTCCTCGATCTCGTGCCAGTCCTTCTGCGTGATGGTGCCGGCCCGAAGCTCGGCCCAGTACTTCCACGAATCGCTGCCGCTGCCCAGCGTCTCTCCGTGCCAGTTGCCGCGCAGCATCGGTCCGGCTGGCACGAAGATGGCGGGCATGTTCATGCTGGCCGCCCCCATCAGCAGGGCCGGCGTCGTCTTGTCGCAGCCGCCCAGCAGCACGGCGCCGTCGAACGGATGGTGGCGCAGGGTCTGCTCGACCTCCATGGCCAAGAAGTTGCGGTGCAGCATCGGCGTCGGCCGTTCGAAGGCCTCGGCGAGCGTCATCGCCGGCATCTCGATGGGAATGCCGCCGGCCTGCCAGACGCCGCGCTTCACCTCGTTGGCGCGGTCGCGCAGATGGGTGTGGCAGCAGTTAATCTCGCTCCAGGTGTTGATTACCGCGATCACCGGCTTGCCCACGAAGTCCTCGCGGGCGAATCCCATCTGCAGCATGCGCGAGCGGTGCCCGAACGAGCGCAGGTCATTGGGACCGAACCAGCGGTGGCTTCTCAGGTCTTCCGGTTTCTTGCGCGCCATCGAAATTGCTCCAGGTGTCGTTTTGTCGTCGTCGAACTGGTCAGTCGCGATCGAGACAAGGTCGCTTGGGGTCGAACGTCCAGCCTGGGATCAGATACTGCATGGCGACGGAGTCGTCGCGCCGGGTCTGGCCGCATGTGCGATAGAGCGCGTGCGCCGCCTCGACCTGCGCCATGTCGATATCGATGCCAAGGCCGGGGCGGTCGGGAACGGCGATGTCGCCGCCGACGACCTTCAGCGGCTCGGCGGTAAGGCGCTGGCCGGTCTGCCAGATCCAGTGGGTGTCGATGGCCGTGATGGCGCCGGGCGCCGCGGCGGCCACATGCGTCATCATCGCCAGCGACACGTCGAAGTGGTTGTTGCTGTGCGAACCCCAGGTGAGGCCAAGCTCGTCGCACAGCATCGCCACGCGCACGGCACCCTGCATCGTCCAGAAATGGCAATCGGCAAGCGGGATGTCGACGGCGCCCAGCTTGACCGCGTGGCCGAACTGCCGCCAGTCAGTGGCGATCATGTTGGTGGCCGTCGGAATGCCGGTGCGCTGGCGGAACTCGGCCATGATCTCGCGGCCGGAATAGCCGCCCTCGGCGCCGCACGGGTCCTCGGCATAGGCCAGTATGCCCTTCAGCGGCGCCAGCCACGCCACGGCGTCATCCAGCGACCAGCAGCCGTTGGGATCGATGGTCAGACGGGCGTCGGGAAAGGCCTCGGCCAGCGCCGCCATGCAATCACATTCGACCGGTCCGGGTAACGCCCCACCCTTCAGCTTAAGATCGGCGACACCAAACTCGTCGACCACAGCCCGCGCCAGCCTGACGACGGCGGCGGGATCGAGGGCCGGCTCGTGGCGCAGCCGTTCCCACTCCGTCTTGGGGTGGGCCGGAACCTGGTAGGGTAGATCGGTCTTGCGGGGATCGCCCAGCAGGAACAGGTAGCCCAGCACCGTGACCGTGTCGCGCTGCTGGCCGCTGCCCAGCAGCTTGGCGACCGGCACCGCCATGAATTTGCCCAGCAGATCGAGCATGGCCGCCTCGATGGCCGTCACCACGTGGATCATGACGCGCAGGTCGTAGGTCTGCTGGCCTCGACCGCCGGCGTCCCTGTCCGCAAAGGCGCTCCGCACCGCGTTGAGGACGTCGTTCATGGCCGAAACCGGACGCCCGACGACGAGGTCGCGGGACGCCTCAAGGGTGCTGCGGATGGCCTCGCCGCCCGGCGTTTCGCCGACTCCGATCTGACCGTCGCTGTCTTCGAGGATGACCAGATTGCGGATGAAGATCGGCTGATGGCCGCCGCTCAGGTTGAGAAGGAAGCTGTCGTAGCCGGCGACCGGCACGACCTTCATTTCCTTGATGAGGGGGCTTGGCATCGTTTCCGTTTCCCTAGTTTTTCCGTTCAGGACTTGCTTTGCCTAGCCCGACCGTCACGCCATTTCTGATAGAGCGGGATGAGGACGGAGATCAGCGCCAGGGCCAGGAAAAGCAGGCTGATCGGACGGGTGAAGAAGACCGTGCCGTCGCCGCTGAACATGATCATGCCCTTGCGGAACTCGGTTTCCGCCATGGTTCCCAGGATCATGCCGAGGACGACCGGCGCCGTCCCGTACCCATACTTGTTCAGGAAAAAGCCGAGGACCCCGAACACCAGCAACAGGTACATGTCGAAGATATTGCCCGACACCCCGTACGAGCCGATGACGCAGAACATCAGGATGATCGGAATGAGGAAACTGCGCGGCACGCCCAGCACCTTCACGAACAGCCGGATGCCGACGAACTGGAACAACATCATGAAGATGTTGGCCAGGAAGAAGGCCATGAAGATGCCGTAGACGATGTCGGCCTGTTCGGTGAACAGAAGCGGTCCCGGGCGCAGGCCGTGGATCATCAGGCCGCCCATCAGCACGGCCGCCGCCGCCTCGCCGGGCACGCCCAGCGTGATGGTCGGGATGATGGCCCCGCCGGTCATTGCGTTGTTCGATGTTTCCGACGCGATCACGCCCTCGTCGTGCCCGGTGCCGAACAGTTCAGGTGTCTTGGACAGCCGCCGTGCCTGGTCGTAGGCCAGAAACGAGGCGACGCTGCCGCCGGCTCCGGGAATGGCGCCGACCGAGGTGCCGACGATGCAACTAGAGATCACGATCTTCCATCGCCGGAGGACGTCGCCGAATCGCAGGTGAACGCCGCCGACCTGTTGCTGGATTCGGGCGCCCTTGAGGCGAAGGGCTTCCTCGGCGTCGGTCAGTACCTGACCGACCGCAAACAGGCCGATCAGGGCCGGCAAGAAGGCGACACCCGACAGCAGGGACATCTCGCCGAAGGTGTAGCGGGCCGACCCGGTCGTCGGGTCGAGGCCGACCAGCGACACGAAAACGCCAATGAGGCCGGCGATGACTCCCTTGGCCAGGGATTTCCCCGACACCGAGGCGATGATGGTCAGGCCGAAGACGGCCAGCGAAAAATACTCGGCCGCCCCGAACTTCAGCGCGAATTCGGCAATCGGCGGCGCCGCGAGGCTGAGAACCACGGAACTGAACAGGCCGCCGATGAAGGAAGCGACAATGGCGATGCCAAGTGCCCGGCCCGCTTCGCCTTTTCTTGCCATGGGATAGGCGTCCAGCGTAGTCGCCACCGAGGCCGGCGTGCCCGGAATGTTTAGCAGGGTTGCCGCGATGGAGCCCCCCGAAATCGCGCCGCAATAGGTTCCCAGCAGCATGCCGAAGCCCATGACCGGCGGCATGTTGTAGGTCAACGGCAGAAGGACCGCAATTCCCATGGCGGCGGTGAGGCCGGGCAATGCGCCAAAAACGATGCCGAGAACGGTGCCGCCGGCAATCGCGGCGATCACCTGGACCTGGAACACCAGACCAAGGGCGTCGGCGTAATGCGTGAAGTCGATCATGCGGTCCGTCCCGTTGCGCTCACGGCAGGGCCAGTTGGAAAACGGTGTTGAACACGAAGTATAGGCTGCCGGCGGCGACGGCGAAGAAGGCCGTGGCGATCGCCAGGCCCTTCGGTGGCGACGGCCGCCCGGTTTCCGAGAAGATGAGAAGCTGGTGGACGAGGACCAGGAACGCCGTGCTGGAGGCGACAAACCCCACCATTTCCATGGCCACGATGTAGGCGAACAGCAGCGCCAGGATGCCCGCCAGCAGGACGACGCGCTTGCTCATCGGCACGCCGTCGTCGGCCGCCGCGGCCCCCTCGCCCCTGGCGTTGAGAACGCTCTGCACGAAGACGAGGGCGGTCAGCGCCTGGATGAAAACGCAGACCCAGAACGGGAAGAACGCCGCACCCACGTCGTCCAG
>JAVEYE010000019.1:0-22685 GCA_034003665.1 Rhodospirillales bacterium
CGCCCTCTCTCGATGAGCCGATCGCCTTTTCGGCGGCCAGGATATCGGGATGCGACACCAGGAGATTGCGCAGTTCGTCCCTGAGCGGATTGGCAAGCGTGGAAACCGTGGCGCAAAAACAGGCGCTGAAGGCAATTCCCGCACTGATACGAGCCAAGCTTCTGGACTTCACCTCAGACTCCCGACCTTCCGAAACTGCTACGCGCATCAGCCTGACGGCAGGTTCGTGCTCCCTTCCATCCCGGACCGGCGCGACGTTCAATTTACCGCGCCCGTGTTGATTTTCAAAAGGCTTTCCGTGGGTTGCAGGGTCGATCGATCATTCGGTATCAAAACGAATGTTCGGACTCGAGATTCACCTTGACCGGGAGGCCCCACGCGGATGACTCTCGTCGCCGCTACAGGTTGTGCTTCGGGGAAGCGCTTTAAAAAATGGGGAGATGCTCGATGACGATGATGCGACTTGCGGCCGCGACCGCGGCCCTGACCTTCGCCGCCGGCGTTGCCGTGGCGGAACAGTGGGACATGCCGACGCCCTATCCGGATTCGACATTCCACACGGTCAACATCAAGCAGTTTGCCGAAGACGTTAAAGCCGCCACCAAGGGCAAGCTGGACATCAAGGTGCACAGCGCGGGCTCGCTGTTCAAGCATCCCGAGATCAAGAACGCGGTGCGCGGCGGCCAAGTGCCGATCGGCGAGTTTTTCGTTTCCTTGTTGGCCAACGAGAACGCGGTTTTCGGCGTTGACGCGGTTCCGTTTCTGGCGACGGATTATGCGAGCGCCAAAAAACTGTGGGCGGCAGCGCGCCCGGTAACCGAGAAACTGCTGGACCAGCAGGGCCTCGCCATCCTGTTCGCCGTGCCGTGGCCGCCCCAGGGGCTCTACACCAAGCGGGCGATCAACAGCATGGACGACCTCAAGGGTCTGAAGTTCCGGGCCAACAATCCCGCGGGCACCCGCCTGGCCGAACTGGCCGGCATGGTGCCGACCCAGATCGAGGTGCCGGATATTCCACAGGCCTTTGCCACCGGTCGTGTCGACGCCATGATCACGTCGCCCTCCACCGGCGCTGAATCGAAGTCGTGGGACTATCTTTCGCACTACTACCACACCCAGTCCTGGGTGCCGAAGAACATCATCGTCGTCAACAAGCGGGCCTTCCAGCGCCTGGACAAGGACACCCAGGCGGCTGTTCAGAACGCCGCCAAGACGGCCGAGGAGCGCGGCTGGACGATGAGCATGGCCGAGACCGACGCCAAGCTGAAAATCCTGCGCGACAACAAGATGTCGGTGAACGATCCCAATGACGCCCTCAAGACCGGCCTTCAGAAGATCGGCGAGCAGATGACGGCCGAATGGCTCAAGAGCGCCGGTGCCGACGGCGAGGCCATTCTTAAGGCCTACCGGCAGTAGCAGCGGGCAAGGGGGGCCGGCCGCGGCCGGCCCCCGCTCCGAACGAGAATGCGCAAAGCACTCGATTACCTGTATCGCGGCAGCGGGGTGGCCGCCGCCGTTTTCCTGGCGGCCATCTGCGTGGTGGTGTTGTTGCAGGTCGGCGCCAACGTCATCGACGTCATCGCCGCCTGGATCCTCGGCCATTCGTTCGGCCTGATGGTGCCGTCCTATGCCGAGTTCGCCGGCTTCTTCTTGGCCGCCGCGTCGTTCCTGGCCCTTGCATACACATTGCGTTGCGGCGCGCACATCCGCGTCTCCATGATCATCCAGACGTTGACCACTTCCCAGCGGCGGTACGTCGAGGTGTGGTGCACGGCCCTGGGTGTCCTCATGTCCGGCTATTTCTCGGTCTATACGATCGGCCTCATCGTCGAATCCTTTCAGTTCGGCGACCTGTCGCCGGGCATGGTGCCGATTCCGATCTGGATTCCGCAGGTTCCCATGGCTGTGGGCCTTGTCGTATTGACCATCGCGCTGGTCGACGAATTCGTCGAGGCGGTGGCCGGCCGACCCCCGTCCTATGTGCAGGGACGCTTCGCCGGCGGCGACGCCGGGGCGGAAGAGCGCGGCCCCGAGCGGGCGGAGTAGCGAAACATGGAACAGGTCGGCCTTTCGATCGCTCTTGTCGTCGCCCTTTTCGCGCTGCTCGGCAGCGGGGTTTGGGTGGCGGTTTCCCTGCTCGTCGTCGCCCTGATCGGCATGGTGCTGTTCACCAGCGCGCCGACCGGTTTGGTGCTTGCCACCACCACCTGGGGTTCAAGCAACTCCTGGGCCCTGGCGGCGCTGCCGCTGTTCATCTGGATGGGCGAGATCCTGTTCCGCTCGCGCCTGTCGGAGGACATGTTCGCCGGACTGGCCCCCTGGCTCAACCGCCTGCCCGGCCGCCTGTTGCACGTAAACGTGCTGGGTTGCGGGGTGTTCGCCGCCGTGTCGGGGTCCTCGGCGGCGACTGCCGCAACCATCGGCAAGATGTCGATCCCCGAACTCGACCGCCACGGCTATCCGTCGATCATGAGCATCGGCACCCTGGCCGGGTCGGGCACGCTGGGCCTGCTCATTCCGCCGTCGATCATTCTCATCGTCTATGGCGTGGCCACCGAGGAATCGATCGCCCGGTTGTTCATCGCAGGCATTCTGCCCGGCGTCATGCTGGTTGCTCTCTTCATGGGCTACGTGGCGGTATGGTCTCTGCTTCATCCCGAAAAGATCCCCCCGGCCGATACCGACATCAGCTTCGGCCAACGGCTTTACCAGTCCCGTCGCCTGATCCCCGTTTTGCTGCTGATAACAGGCGTCATCGGCTCCATCTACGCCGGGGTCGCTTCGCCGACCGATGCGGCGGCGGTTGGGGTTCTGCTGTCCCTCGTTCTGTCGTGGTGGTCGGGAACGCTGTCGTGGCGGACTTTCGCCGACAGCCTGATGGGCGCCACCCGGACGTCGTGCATGATCGCGTTCATCCTGGCCGGCGCCGCCTTTTTGACGGTGGCCATGGGCTTCACCGGCATCCCGCGCATGCTGGCCGAGTGGATCGGCTCGCTGGAACTGTCCCCGGTCATGCTGCTCGCCGCACTCACCGTCTTCTTCATCGTGCTGGGCTGCTTCCTGGATGGCATATCGGTGGTGGTGTTGACCACCGCGGTGATCCTGCCGATGATCGAGCAGGCCGGGATCGACAAGATCTGGTTCGGCATCTACGTCGTGCTGGTGGTCGAGATGGCCCAGATTACGCCGCCCGTCGGCTTCAACCTGTTCGTCCTGCAGGGCCTGACCGGGCGCAATATCCTTTACGTCGCCAGGGCGGCGTTGCCCTTTTTCTTCCTGCTGCTGCTGGCGGTGATCCTGATCGTCGTATTCCCCGAAATCGCCACCTACCTTCCCCAGCGCATGGCCGAACGCTGACCGGCACCGGAGGCTTCGAGTCCTTGGCACAGGGCCAACGCCATCCCATGTATGCTGGGATGTTAAAGAAAACGAAGCTTGTGGCGGTGATCCTGGTGGCTGGCGCGATGCTGGCCATTTTTGGCGTGGGAGTTCAGCGGACGATGGCGCAGGATTGGCGGACGGCCAGCCGGGAGCCGGTCGGGATCGCCCCCGACCCGGCGGTGACGCACGAGGCCGTGGCGCAGGTTTATGCGGCCCGCGCCTTTGGCTGGCGCGGCACCCTGGGCGTCCACACGTGGATCGCGGTGAAGCCTACCGGCGCGCCAGCCTTCACGGTCTACGAAGTGGTCGGCTGGCGTGCCTTACGCGGCATGTCGGCGGTGGCCGTCAGCAACCGGCCGCCGGACGGCCGCTGGTTCGGCGCCGCTCCCGAGATCCTGGCCGACATCAGGGGCGACGGGGTGGACGATCTGATCGCGGAGATCGACCGTGCCGCCAAGGAATACCCCTACCCCGACCAGTATCGGGTGTGGCCCGGTCCCAACAGCAACACGTTCACCGCCTTCGTCGCCCGGCGGGTGCCGCAATTCCGGCTGGACCTGCCGCCCACCGCCATCGGCAAGGACTACCTGCCGAACGGCGGCTTCGTCGCCCAACCGCCCGGCGGTGGCGGCCTGCAGGTCTCGTTATTCGGCCTTCTCGGTTTCCTGGTGGGGCCGGAGGAAGGGCTCGAGGTCAATATCCTTGGCCTTACGTTCGGCATAGACCCGATGGACCTGGCGCTCAAGCTGCCGGGCGTCGGCCGCGTCGGTTGGCCGAGCGACGGCTGAACGCGTTTTCTCATCCTTGCCGACACGCGGCGCCTTGCGTCCCGCCTGCCAACCGCTATCTTGGGCCAGCCGGCCGCCTCGCCGGCGCCTAAGCTCGCGAAGGGAAGATCATGAGCATCTGGGGAAAGGTTCTGGGCGGAGTGGCCGGCTTTGCCCTTGGCGGGCCGCTTGGTGCGCTGATGGGAGCCGTTGCCGGCCACATGATGGTCGACAAGAACCGCAAGGCCGGCCGGGAACGGCTGGTTGGTGCGGGGGGCTTCGGTGCCGCCGGCATCGCCGACCGTCAGGCTGCCTTCACGCTGGCCGTCATCGTGCTGGGCGCCAAGATGGCCAAGGCGGACGGCCGGGTGACGCCGGATGAGATCCGCGCCTTCCGCGAGGTCTTCCACATTCCGCCCGAGGAGGTCGAGGCGGTGGGGCGACTGTTCAACGAAGCCAAGCGGGAAGCCACCGGTTTCGAGCCCTACGCCGCCCAGATCGCCCAGTTGTTCGGCCATGATCGTATGATGCTGGAGGAGTTGCTGGGTGGGCTCTTCCACATCGCCAGGGCGGGGGGGGGCGTCAACCAGGCCGAACTCCAGTATCTGCGTCAGGTGGCCGACATATTCGGCTTTGACGGTCGCGCCTTCGAACGCATCCGCGCCATGCATGCCGGCGCTGTGGCCGCGGGCGAGGGGGGCGACCCTTACGCGGTGCTCGGCCTGAAGCGCAACGCCGATGATGATGAGGTCAAGAGCACCTATCGCAAACTCATCCGCGAGAATCACCCCGATACCTTGATCGCCAAGGGGATGCCGCAGGAATTCATCGATCTTGCCACCCATAAGATGGCTGCCATCAATGCGGCCTACGACCGCGTCGCCAAGGAACGGGGGTTGAAGTAGGGCCGGCGCGGCTTCGTTCGTCGAGCCTGGCGGCTTTCGCGAAATCGCATGCAGGTGCCGCTTGCCGACAATGCCCCAGCCCCAGCTATTGGAAAGACGCGAAAGGCTCCGTTTCCCTCTTTCGTGCGCTTGGCCCTGGCGCCACAATGGCTGACATGAGCCCTTATCGCTCCCCAAACTTTGGGCCGCGTCCGGCCGGCGTGCCCGTCGACATGCTGGTGCTGCACTACACCGGCATGCCGACGGCCGAGGCGGCGCTGGCACGCCTGTGCGATCCGGCCGCCAAGGTCGGCGCCCACTACGTGATCGATGAGGATGGCGCGGTGCACGCCCTGATCGACGAGGCGATGCGGGCCTGGCACGCCGGGGAATCCTTTTGGCGGGGCGAGACGGATATCAACGGCCGGTCCATCGGCATCGAGTTGGTCAATCCCGGCCATGAGTTCGGGTGCCGGCCGTTTCCCGAGGCGCAAATGACGGCCCTCATCGACCTTGCCCGGTCCATCCTCGGGCGCCACCCCATCCCTCCGGCCAACGTGGTCGGCCATTCCGACGTGGCGCCCCGGCGCAAGACCGATCCGGGGGAATTGTTCGACTGGCCGCGCCTTGCGGCGGCCGGCATCGGTCGCTGGCCGGACGGGGCGGCGCCCGCCGACGACAGGGATGGGCCGGGCCTGCTCACCGCCGTCGGCTACGAAACCGTCGACATCGAGAAGACGGTGATGGCTTTTCAGCGGCACTTCCGCCCGTCCCTTGTCGACGGTACCATGGATGCCGATACCCTTGGCCGGCTGCGGATCTTGGCCGCCGAGAGCGACGGAAAGGGATGACGCGATGGCCGGTTGTTCCTGCTCGATCAATCCGGACGAACCGGCGGTCCGCCGCAATCGGGCGGTGCGGGGTGCGCCGGACGCCCGGTTGTTCGCCGAGTTGACGACGGCGCTGGATCGTTTCGACATGCTGGCCCGCCGTCGTTTGGTCGGCTTTTTCGTCTTCGCGCTGGGCCTGCGCGACCGCGAGCGCCAGCAGATGACCGGCCTCGAGTATGTCCGGCTGCTGGCCATGGCCGGCGAGCCGGCGCCGCCGGCGGTCGATACCGAACGCATGGTGTGGGTGCCGATGGACGTTTTCCGCCGTCTGCTCGGCCAGGCCGCAGCGCGGCGCGACCAATGGGCGGCGGCGGAGGCATCGGCGAACCCTGCCGTCACCACCGCTTGACCTTTAGCGGCCAAGGTTTACCCTTAGAGAGTCAGACGGCCGGATGGCCGCCTTCCGTGCGCGACAGCGTGGCGGGGGGAGGAAAGTCCGGGCTCCACGGAAACACGGTGCCGGGTAACGCCCGGCGGGGGCGACCCCAGGGAAAGTGCCACAGAAAGCAAACCGCCTTTCCCCGCTTCGGCGGCGAGAGGCAAGGGTGAAAGGGTGCGGTAAGAGCGCACCGCGCCCCCGGCGACGGGGGCGGCACGGTAAACCCCACCGGGAGCAAAACCGAATAGGGACGACGGGCCGGCTGGTCCGGCAGGCGCGTTTCCGCGCTGTCGTCCGGGTTGGTTGCGCGAGGCGTCCGGCAACGGGCGTCCCAGATGAATGGCCATCCCCTCCGAAGCCTCGGCGGAGGAGGGACAGAACCCGGCTTACAGGCCGTCTGGCACTTAAAACAGGCTGCGGACGCCAAGGTTCGTTCCGGGAGGCCTAAATGTTCGAGACACTGATGCGGGCAACCGCCCGTCCGCAACCCTTCGCCCACTACACCGCCCCCCAACTGTGGAACGACCCGCACGTGTCGCGCCGGATGCTCGAACTGCATCTCGACCCCGATGCCGACCTTGCCTCGAGGCCTGCCGGCTTCGTCGATCGTTCGGCGTCCTGGGTTGTGGCGCGCTTCCGCCTGCGGACGGGGCGGGCGGTGTGCGATCTCGGCTGCGGTCCCGGATTGTACGCCACGCGCTTCGCCCGGGCCGGGGCGGCGGTCACCGGCGTCGACCTGTCGCAGAACGCCATCGCGTATGCCCGCAAAGCCGCTGTCCAGGACGGCTTGACCATCGACTACGTGCTGGGCAACTACTTGGAAACGACGCCGGACGGGCCGTTCGATCTGATCACCCTCATCTTTTGCGACTTCTGCGTGCTCAACCCGGACCAGCGCGGCATCCTTCTCGACAGGATGCGGACCATGCTGGCGAAGGGCGGGAGTGTCCTGCTTGATGTAAATTCCCTGGCCTGCTTTGCCGCCATCACCGAAACAACAACGGTCGAGACGGCGACCGAAGGCGGATTCTGGTCGGCCGATCCCTATGTTTCCATCCTCAGCGTGTTCAAGTATGGAGCCGAGCGGCTCATCCTCAGCAAGTATACGATCTTCGAGCGCAATCGCACCCGCGAGTATTGCAACTGGATCCAGTGCTACGATCCTCTGGGGCTCGCCGATCTGTTCGCCGAACATGGCCTGCGATTGACCAAAATCCTCGGCAACGTTGCCGGTGATGCCTATGACGCGGAGTCCAATGAATTCGCCGTGATTGCCGAAAAGGCGGAACGGATCTGAGGGAGCTGCGGAATAGTCCAGGAGGGTGATGACGCCTTATTTTACGAGCGTTCGCGGCATCTTAATGGTTGCTTAACATTTGCGGATTCATGGTCCGTTGCCGCCGGTCGCCTCCCGGCCGGGGTGGGGGAGGGAAACCATGAGCTTCGACGAATGGCGTCGTGACGGTTTCGTCATCAGCACCGATCGGGCGCGCATCGACGTTGCGTTGACTTGGCAATTCATCCAGACCACGTATTGGGGCGAGACGCTGACAGAGAGCCGCTTCCGGCGCTCGCTCGATCATGCGCTTTTATTTGGCCTCTACGGTCCCGACGGCCGACAGGTCGGCTTCGGCCGGGCGGTCACCGACTTTGCCCGCTTCGCCTGGCTGAGCGATATCTTCGTGATCCCGGAACTGCGCGGGCGCGGCCTCGGTCGTTGGCTGGCCGAGACCATCGTCGGCTATCCACCGATCGCCGACGTCGATCGCTGGGTGCTGGCCACCCGCGACGCCCATGATCTCTATCGGCAGTTGGGCTTTGGGTCTCTTCCGGAGCCGTCCCGCTATATGCTGAGGCCGCGCGGCTGAGCCGCCTCGGCAAAAAAAGAACATTTTGAGAACACAATATCGCTGTATTGTTGCTCTTGAATAGTGCTGGGCGACACTCGCAAAACTTTTGCGATCATTGTGTCCAATGTTGCGGGCTCCTGGATTTCGCAGCGAGTAACACTTTGTTAACCCAAGTATTTCAATAGTATCCCATTGACGCCCATGATCTCCCATGATATCCCATAAACATCTTTCATGGAGGTCGTGAGGGAGCGACCGTACGCCGGAGATACGCGGGGAACTTCGGCAATCGATCGCGAGGGGGGTCGCAGGGGTCGCAATGGCGCTGTTGGTCGGCAGGCACGTCAACAAGATCGACAGGAAGGGTCGGGTTTCCGTCCCCAAGCCGTTTCGTGACGCCTTCAAGGATCAGTCATTTTCCGGCCTCTACGCCTATCCGCTGTTCAAATACCCCGCCATCGAGGCGTGCGGCGAGGATTTCATGTCTCGCATCAGCCAAAGCCTCGACGACCTCGACCTCTTCTCCGACGAGCAGGACGAGATGGCCGCGGTGATCATGGAAAACGCCCATCCCCTGCCCTTCGACCCGGAAGGGCGCGTGGTCCTGCCCCCCGAACTCCTGGAGCACGCCGGCATCACCGCCGAGGCCCTGTTCGTCGGCCGCGGCACCCGCCTACAGATCTGGACCCCCGAGACCTATACCAAGCACGCCCGGCAGACCTTCGAGAAGGCTCGCAGCCGGGGCGCCACCCTCAAGCTGCGGCCGACAGGTCCGGCCGACGGGGAGGCGTGATGGCGGGCGCTACGACGCACGTTCCGGTCATGTTGAATGAAGTGCTCGCCGTTCTGGCGCCCCGGGACGGCGGCATCTACGTCGATGGCACCTTCGGCGGAGGCGGCTATGCCCGTGCCGTGCTGGAAGCGGCGCATTGTTCCGTCTGGGGGATCGATCGCGATCCGGACGCTGTGGCGCGTGGTACCGAGATGGCCAAGCGCTTTCCCGGCCGCCTGAACGTGATCGGGGGACGCTATGGCGACATGGTGCGTCTCCTTTCTGCTTGCGGTCTTTCGAAGGTGGACGGCGTCGCGTTGGACCTCGGCGTTTCCTCGATGCAGATCGACGATGCCGAGCGCGGCTTCTCTTTTCGTGAGGACGGGCCGCTCGACATGCGCATGGAGAAGGGCGGCGAAAGCGCGGCGGACGCCGTCAATTCGCTGTCCGAGAAGGAACTGGCCGACATCATCTACGCCTACGGCGAGGAAAGGGCGTCGCGCCGGGTGGCTCGCGCCATCGTCGAGGCCAGAGAACGCGAACCGATTGCGCGCACCCGACAACTGGCCGCCATCGTGCGCCGCGTCGTGCCCAAGTCGCGCGACGGCATCGACCCCGCGACCCGGACCTTTCAGGCCTTGCGCATTCACGTCAATCAGGAAATGGCCGAACTCGACCGTGGCCTTGCGGCCGCCGAGGCGGTCCTCAAGGCGGGCGGCCGATTGGCCGTTGTGTCGTTCCATTCCCTGGAAGATCGGCGGGTCAAGACCTTCCTGCGGTCGCACAGCGAGGATCGCCCGCGCGCTTCGCGCCATCTTCCGGAGGGCGCCGGTGCGTCGACGCCGGCCGCCACGTTCAGGTTGCTCGGCCGGCGTGCCGTGGTGCCCGGTGACGCCGAGGTGGCCGTCAACCCGCGGGCCCGTTCGGCCCGCCTGCGCGCCGCCGAACGCACGGCGACCCCAGCGGCCGGGGGGGTGGCATGATCAGACAGACCACTCTGGCCGCCCTGGTCGTTGCCGCCGTTCTCAGCGTGGCGCTGTTTTCGGTCAAGTATAAGGTGCAGCAACTCGAGGCGGACCTGACCGCCATCGAACGCGGCATCGTCAGCGAGCAACGGGCCATCCACGTGCTGCGCGCCGAGTGGGCGCACCTGAATGACCCCGGTCGACTGCGCGAACTCGCCGAGCGGCACCTGGGTATGGGGCCGATGTCGGTCCGTCAAATGAGCAGTTTCGATGGTCTGGCCGACCGTGATGCGGTCCCGATGTCCGACTTCCAGCCGGTTGTCGTGCGTCCCGTTGAGGCCGGTCGCAACCGCGGAGAGAAACCATGAGCGCCGACATGCCACTTGGCCAGACCGCCCGCAAGCCGTGGGAGTTTCGGCGGGTCCGTCTGGAGGGCGCGCGAAAGCAGGCTCTGGAAACCGGCCGCAATCGCGTGCTGGTGACCGGGGCGGTCTTCGCGTTTGCCTTCCTGGCGATTGCCGGCCGTCTGGTCGACCTGACGGCGATCGATCAGCCGGGAGAGCCCAAGGTCGCGCAGACCGAAAGCGAACGTAGCGGGACCATGGACCGTGCCGAGGTTCTGGACCGCAACGGCGTCATCCTGGCGACCAGCCTGCCGACGGCTTCGCTCTATGCCGATGCCACCGAGGTGCTCGACCCCGTCGAGGCGACCGAACGACTGCTCACCGTGCTTCCTGAACTCGACCGCGCCGACCTGCTCGCCAAGTTGTCCAGCCGCAGCCGTTTCGTGTGGGTCCATCGCAATCTGACGCCCAGCCAGAAGTTTGCGGTAAACCGCCTGGGAATTCCCGGCCTTCAGTTCCACCAGGGTGAACGGCGGGTCTATCCCCACGGCCCCCTGGTTGCCCATGTCCTAGGGCTCACCGATGTCGACAGCCGGGGCATCGCCGGCGTCGAGAAACTGTTCGACGAACGTCTGAGGGTCGACGACGAGCCGCTCCGGCTGTCGATCGATCTTCGTGTCCAGGCTGTGGTTCGCGAGGAGCTCTCGGCCGCTATCGCCGAGTTCCGGGCTCTGGGCGGCGCCGCGATCGTGCTCGACGTCGCCACCGGCGAGACGCTGGCCATGGTGTCTCTGCCCGATTTCGATCCCAACCAGCCCACTACGCTGCAGGGTGAGGCCGGTTTCAATCGGGTCACGAAGGGCGTCTACGAGATGGGGTCGACCTTCAAGCTGTTCACCGCCGCAATGGCCCTGGATTCCGGCACGGTAGGCCTTCAGGGCGGTTACGATGCCAGCAAGCCGATCCGCGTAGCCCGCTTCACCATCAGCGACTATCACGGCAAGAACCGCTGGTTGTCGGTTCCCGAGATTCTGGTCCATTCGTCCAATATCGGCTCTGCGAAGATGGCGCTCGATGTCGGCACCAAGGGCCAGCGCGAGTATCTGCATCGACTTGGCCTGCTGACGACGCCGGCTGTTGAACTGCCCGAGGTTGGCAAACCGCTGATCCCCGCCCAGTGGCGTGAAATCAACACGATGACGATCTCCTTCGGGCACGGCATCGCGGTCAGTCCCCTGCAAATGGCCGCGGCGACGGCGACCTTGGTCAACGGCGGCATCCGCTACACCCCCACGATTCTGCGCCGAGAAGGAGCCGCTGGGTTGGTCGGCGAGCGCGTCCTGTCGGCGGACACTTCGGCCAAAATGCGCGATCTGATGGAACTCGTGGTCGAGAAGGGCACCGGCAAGGCGGCCAAGGTGGAGGGATATCGCGTCGGCGGCAAGACGGGCACCGCCGAGAAGGAAGTGAATGGACGCTATCGCAGCGACGCCCGGATTTCTTCCTTCGTCGGGGCGTTTCCGATTGATCGCCCGCGTTATGTGGTGCTGGCCCTTCTCGACGAGCCGCACGGTACCAAGAAGACGTTCAACTTCGCGACCGGCGGTTGGGTGGCGGCGCCGGCGGTCGGCAGGATGGTCAAACGAATCGCTCCGCTGATGGGCATCTCTCCCAGCGTGCCGAATGACGGCGCGATTCCGGAGATCGCTCCCGATAGGGCACCCAAGGCGGTGCCGGCCAATCGCGACCTGGTGGTTGCGGTTCGTGCGGCCCTTGACGATGTCAGGGAGGCCCGGCGTGCGGCTCGCTGATTTGCTGTGCGAAGAATTGCAGGGGCAGTCCGGATGCGCCGAGTTTGGCGCCACGGAGATCACCGGCCTGACCTGCGATTCCCGCAAGGTGCGGCCTGGTTACCTGTTCGCCGCTTTCCCGGGCGCCCATGCCGACGGCCGGGAATTCATTGCCGAGGCCTTGGGGCGGGGAGCCGTTGCCGTGCTTGCTCCGCCTGGCACGCACCTCCATCCGCCGACCCTTCCGGTCCGCCTCCTCAATGCCGAGAACCCGCGCCGCGCCCTGGCCCTGATGGCGGCGCGTTTTTACAACAGGCAGCCAGCCACCATCGCGGCCGTCACCGGCACCAATGGCAAGACCTCGGTGGTGTCCTTCGTCCGCCAGATCTGGGCTCGACTGGGATCGCCGGCCGCCAGCATGGGCACGCTTGGCACCGTGGTGCCGGGCGGCGAGACGGCGGGCCGCCTAACGACCCCCGACGCCGTCGACCTGCATCGCGATCTGGCCGCCGTGGCCGATGCGGGCGTCAGCCACCTCGCCTTCGAGGCGTCGAGCCACGGCCTTGCCCAGCACCGGCTCGACGGCGTCAAGGTTAAGGCCGCCGGCTTCACCAACCTAACCCGCGATCACCTGGACTATCACGGCACGATGGATGCCTATCGGGCCGCCAAGATGCGCCTGTTCACGGACGTCACCGTCGCGAATGGCGCCGCGGTCATAAACGCCGATGATCCGGCAGCGACCGCCTTCATCAAGGCGGCCCGCGAGCGGGGGCTTGCCGTATACACCTATGGAACGGCCGGCGAGGCCCTGCGGCTGGACCGCTGCGAGCCGCTGGTGGATGGCCAGGGGCTGAGGATCATTGTGGATGGCCGGCCGCACGAGGTCGTTTTGCCGCTGGTCGGTGCCTTCCAGGCCATGAACGCGCTATGCGCCCTTGGTCTTGCCATCGCCACCGGCAGCGATGCCGGGGCGGCGATGGCGGCGCTGGCGGAATTGGAAGGCGTGCGCGGCCGTTTGCAGATGGCGGCCCGTCATTCCAGCGGCGCGCCGGTACTCGTCGATTACGCGCATACGCCCGATGCCCTCGACGCGGTGCTAAAGACCCTGCGGCCGCACGTCAAGGGTCGGCTGATCGTCGTTTTTGGCTGCGGCGGCGACCGCGACGCCGGCAAGCGCCCCTTGATGGGACGCATAGCCGAAGAACGAGCCGACTTGACCTTCGTCACCGACGACAATCCGCGCGGCGAGGATCCCGCCGCCATCCGCCGGCAGATCCTGGCGGCCAGCCCGCACGCCCGTGAAATCGGCGACCGCAGGCAGGCGATCAACGTTGCCGTTGCCTCGCTCGGACCCGACGATCTTCTGCTGGTAGCGGGGAAGGGCCATGAAAAGGGCCAGATTGTCGGCGACCGGGTCATCCCTTTCGACGACGTGACGGTGGTCAACGAAGCGGTGGCGGAGATCGGACGATGAACATGGTGAATCCGGCCGGACCCGTCCTGTGGACCGCAGCGGAAACGGTGGCGGCAACTGGCGGACGTGTCGGCGGGGAATGGACCGCAACGGGCGTTTCCATCGACAGCCGATCGATCGCGGCGGGCGACCTGTTCGTTGCCATCAAGGGGCCCACCTTCGATGGCCATGCCTTTGTAGCCGATGCCCTTCGCGGCGGCGCCGCGGCGGCAATGGTCAGCGCCCGTCCGTCGGACGTTTCCGACGACCGGCTCCTTCTGGTGGTCGACGACACGCTCGAAGCCTTGCGCCGGCTCGCAGCCGCGGCGAGGAACCGGACCCGCGCCCGCATCGTCGCCGTTACCGGCAGTGTCGGAAAGACCGGTACCAAGGAGGCACTGCGCACGGTTCTTGGCCGCCAGTACGCGGTGTTCGCCACAGCCGGCAACCTCAACAACCACTGGGGACTGCCGCTCAGCCTGTCCAGGATGCCGCGCGACGCCGAAATCGGCATCTTCGAGATGGGCATGAACCACCCGGGCGAAATTTCACCGTTGTCGCGCCTGGCAAGGCCGCATGTGGCCGTCATCACGACGGTTGAGCCGGTCCACCAGGCCTTCTTCGACAGCGTCGAGGCGATTGCGGATGCCAAGGCCGAGGTTTTTGACGGCATAGAGGCGGACGGGGTGGCGGTGCTCAACCGCGACAACCGGTTTTTCGACCGTTTGGCCAGTGCCGCCGAAGCGGCTGGTGTGTCGCGGATCGTTTCCTTCGGTGCGGACGCCGGCGCCGATGTGCGCCTGACCGAGGCGACCGTCGAGGAAGATGGGTCGCGCCTCAAGGTGATGGTGAACGGCGAGGCGCTGCGCATCCGGGTGGGCGCGCCGGGCCGCCACTGGGTGATCAACAGCCTGGGCGTGCTGGCAACGGTGTGGGCGGCTGGCGGCGACGTCAAGATCGCGGCGGCATCGTTGGCAGTCGTCGAACTCCCGAAAGGACGCGGCCGGCGGCATCGGGTGGCCATTGAAGGCGGTGCCTTCGAACTGATCGACGAAAGCTACAACGCCAGTCCGGTTTCCATGTGCGCCGCCTTCGAGGTGCTGGGCGTCACCCGACCGGGAGCGGGGGGGAGGCGCATCGCCGTACTGGGCGACATGCTGGAACTGGGCGACGGCGCCGGCAATCTCCATGCGGGTCTGGCGGGGCCGTTGCGCCGCAACGGCATCGATGTCGTGTTCGCGGCGGGAACCCACATGGCTCGCCTGTGGGAGGCCCTGCCCGCCGCCATGCGGGGCGGTCACGCCGCCGACGCCGAAGCCCTTTTGCCGCTGGTCCTAGCCGCTGTTGCGCCGGGTGACGTGGTGATGGTCAAGGGGTCGGCCGGAAGCCGCACCGGCCTCATTGTGCAGGCGTTGCTGGGGCTCGGCGTCGCCGGTGACGATGCCCCGCGCCGAACCGTGAACGAGCGTTAGGGGGGCGGCCATGTTGTACCATCTGCTCTTTCCGCTGGCCGACCAGTTCGTCGTGTTCAACGTGGTACGCTACCTCACCTTCCGCACCGGCGCCGCCATTATGACGGCGCTGATCGTCAGCTTCCTCCTCGGCCCGGTGTTCATTCGCCACTTGCGCAAGCTCCAGAACGGCGGACAGCCGATTCGCGCCGACGGCCCGGAAAGCCACCTGATCTCCAAGAAGGGGACTCCCACCATGGGCGGTTTCCTGATTCTGGCGGCGTTGACGGTGTCCACTTTGCTGTGGGCGGACCTAACCAATGGCTTCATCTGGGCGGCGTTGTTCGTGACCATCGGCTTCGGCGCCGTCGGCTTTGCCGACGATTGGCTGAAGGTCAGCCGCCGCGAGAGCCGAGGACTGCCCGGCCGGATCAAGCTGTTGTTGCTCACCGTCATCGCCGCCGTTGCCGCGATCTGGATCATGTCGATGCTGCCGGACTCGCTCGCCGCTTACATGGCCGTGCCGTTCTTCAAGCAGGTGTTGGTGAACCTCGGCTGGGGCTTCGTCGCCTTCGCGGTTTTCGTGATGGTTGGGGCATCCAACGCGGTCAACCTGACCGACGGGCTTGATGGCTTGGCCATCGTTCCGGTGATGATCGCCATCGCCGTCTTCGCGCTGATCGCCTACCTGGTCGGCAACAGCATGTTCGCCAACTACCTGCAACTGCACTATGTCCCGGGCAGTGGCGAGTTGGCTGTTTTCTGCGGCGCCCTGGCCGGCGGTGGATTGGGCTTCCTGTGGTTCAACGCGCCGCCGGCCGCCGTTTTCATGGGCGATACCGGATCCCTGTCGTTGGGCGGGGCGCTGGGCTCGGTCAGCGTGATCACGAAGCACGAACTGGTGTTGGCCATCGTCGGCGGCCTGTTTGTGCTCGAGACCGTGTCGGTGATGGTCCAGGTGCTCTCGTTCAAGCTGACCGGTCGGCGGGTTTTCCGCATGGCGCCGCTTCACCATCACTTTGAGAAAAAGGGCTGGGCCGAACCGACCATCGTCATTCGCTTTTGGATCATCGCGACGATCCTGGCGCTGGTCGGGCTGTCGACCCTGAAACTGCGGTGAGGGGGGTATGATCGCCGTTTCCCACTTCGCTGATCGCCCGGTTGCCGTGTTCGGCCTCGGCCGTTCGGGCATCGCCTCCGCGCTGTCGCTCGCAGCGGGCGGTGCCACGGTGTGGGCGTGGGATGACAACGAGAAAAGCCGGGCCGCCGCCGTCGCCGAAGGTGTGACGTTACATGAGCCGGCCGCCTGCGAATGGCGGCAGGCGGCAGCCCTGCTTCTCAGCCCGGGCGTGCCGTTGACCCATCCGGTTCCTCATCCGGTTGTTGACTCGGCTCGCCGAGCCGGCTGCCCGATCATCGGCGACATCGAGTTGCTTGCATTGACCCAACCCAAGGCCACCTACGTCGGGATCACCGGTACCAACGGCAAGTCGACCGCCACCGCCCTGATCGGCCACATCCTCAAGAAGGCCGGACGCACCGTCGAAGTCGGCGGCAATCTCGGGACACCCGCCCTCGGCCTAAAACCCCTGGGCGCCGGCGGAATCTACGTGCTCGAACTGTCGTCCTATCAGCTCGATCTCGTCGAGGACGCCACCTTCGGTGTCGCCGTTTTCATCAATCTGTCGCCGGATCATCTGGATCGGCACGGGGGCATGGACGGCTATGTCGCGGCCAAGCGCCGCATCTTCCGTCATCAGAAACCACACATGACGGCGATTGTTGGCATCGACGACGACCGGTCGCGGGCCATTTTCGAAGAGCTCAAGGCCGAGGGTGGCCGCCGCGTCGTGCCGATCTCGCGCCTGCGGCGGGTGGGGAAGGGGGTTTCCGCCGCCGCCGGCCGCCTGATCGATGACATGGAATGCGCCATGCGGTCGGTCGTCGATCTTTCGGCCGCGGCGACCCTGCCCGGTGAGCACAACTGGCAAAACGCCGCCGCCGCCTATGCCGCTGCGAGGGCTGTCGGTGTCGAGCGCGAGGTCATTGCCGAGGCGTTGCTCACCTATCCTGGGCTTGCCCACCGCCAGGAGCGGGTCGGTAGCGTCGACGGCGTTGCCTTCGTCAACGACAGCAAGGCGACCAACTTCGATGCGGCCGCCCGCGCCTTGGCCTGTTACGACGCCATTTATTGGATCGCCGGGGGGTTGCCCAAGGAAGGAGGGCTAACCGGCGTCGAGCCTTATCTGCCGCGCATCCGCCATGCCTATCTGATCGGTGCCGCCGAGGCGGCTTTTGCCGAAACGCTCTCGGGCCACGTTCCGCTCAGCCGCTGCGGAACGCTGGAGGTTGCGTTGAGGGAGGCCCATCGGCAGGCCGCCGCCGAGATGGTCCCAGGCGCCGTGGTCCTGCTGTCGCCGGCTTGCGCATCGTTCGACCAGTTCGCCAACTTCGAGCATCGCGGCGATGTTTTTCGCAGCCTGGTCGCCGATCTGGCCAACAGGCGGGGGGCGGCGTCATGAACATCGGGCGCACCGATACCAGCCTGATCGGTCGGTGGTGGTGGACGGTCGATCGTTGGACCCTAGCCGCCCTGCTTGCGATTGCCGGCGTGGGTGCCGTGCTGACCTTGGCCGCCTCGCCGCCCGTTGCCGAGCGCATCGGGCTGGAAACCTTTCACTTCGCCCGTCGCCAGTTCGTATTTCTGCCGCTGGCGTTGGCCATCATGATTTCGACGTCCCTGCTGTCCGTGCGTGGCGTTCGCCGGCTGGCCGCCCTCATGCTTGCGGCGTCGCTGCTCATGATGGTGGGCGTTCTGTTCTTCGGGGTCGAAACGAAGGGAGCCGTCCGCTGGCTGCAAATCGGCTCGCTGACCTTGCAGCCGTCCGAGTTCGTCAAGCCGACCTTCGCCGTGATCGCCGCCTGGATGCTGGCGGAACGGCGCATGGATGACGGCTTTCCCGGTTACGGCGTCGCCACCGTCCTGCTGGCGGTGGTGGCTGGCTTGCTGCTGATGCAGCCTGACGTCGGCATGACCATTCTGGTGTGCGCCATCTGGGGCGTGCAGTTGTTCATCGCCGGCCTGCCCTTGGCCTGGGTGGGAGCCATCGGCGCCATTTTCCTGGGGGCTGGGGTCGGGGCCTATTTCACCTTCTCGCACGTACAGGCCCGGGTCGATCGCTTCCTCGATCCGGCCATCGGCGACAGCTACCAGGTGGCGCGTGGGCTGGAAGCCTTCCGCAACGGCGGTCTTTTCGGCCGCGGTCCAGGGGAAGGGCAGATCAAGGCGGTCCTGCCCGACGCCCATACCGACTTCATCTTTGCCGTGGCCGGCGAGGAATTCGGGCTGTTCGTCTGTCTGCTGATCGTTGCGCTTTTCACCTTTGTCGTGTTGCGCGGTTTCGCGCGCATCCTCAAGGAGGAGAATCTGTTTGTCGTGCTGGCGGTGGCGGGGCTGCTGGTGCAGTTCGGTCTACAGGCCATCATCAACATGGCCTCGGCGATCCGCCTGATGCCGCCTAAGGGCATGACCCTGCCATTCATCTCCTACGGCGGTTCATCGATGGTGGCCCTGGCTTTGACCATGGGCATGGTGCTGGCGCTCACTCGGGCCCGGCCGCATCAGGACATCTTCGAATGAGCGCCCGCCCGATCCCCCTCATCGTTCTGGCGGCGGGCGGCACCGCCGGTCACGTCTTTCCCGCCGAGGCGCTGGGTCGAGAGTTGTTGGGACGCGGTTGCCGCGTCGCGTTGGTTACCGATTCGCGCGGCACCGCTCTGGGGGATTTTCTGGCTGGCGGCGAAACCCATACGATCCGGGCCGGCGGTCTGGCCGGCAAGGGTGTGGCCGCCCGTCTGCGCGGCGGCGCCGAGCTGGCGCTTGGCATGTGGCAGGCCCGCCGGCTGCTTGGCCGCCTCAAGCCTTCCGTGGTCGTTGGCTTTGGCGGCTATGCGTCGGTGCCGACGATGGTGGCGGCCAGCCTGGCGGGGTGTCGCACCGCCATCCACGAGCAGAACGCCGTTCTCGGTCGGGCCAATCGGCTGTTGGCGTCGCGGGTTTCGCGCATCGCCACGTCGTTTGAGGGCTGTCGGGCCATTCCCGAGCGCAGCGCCGATCGGGTGGTGCATACCGGCATGCCGGTCCGCGCCGCCATCGCCGCGATGCGGGAGAGACCGTACATGCCGCCGTCCGGGGACGGAACAATCCGCTTGATGGTGGTTGGCGGCAGCCAGGGCGCACGCATTTTTTCGCAGGTCGTCCCGGAGGCTGTAACCCTGCTGCCGGAAGGTCTTCGGTGTCGGCTCGACATCGTCCAGCAGTGTCGGCCCGAGGACTTGGCCGCGGCAAACGCCATCTATCAGGCGCACGGCATCACGGCCGAACTCAAGAGCTTCTTCGACGACATCCCGGACAGACTGGCGGCGGCCCACCTGATCATCGTCCGCTCCGGCGCGTCGACGGTGGCGGAGGCTCTTGCGGTCGGTCGGCCGGCCATCCTGGTGCCCTACCCGCACGCCATAGACGATCACCAGTCATTCAACGCCCACGCTGTCGCCGAGGCCGGGGGTGGCTGGCTGATGCCGCAGGACGGATTCACGGCGCCCGCCCTGGCGGCCCGCCTGGAATCCCTGCTTGGCGTGCCGGCGACGCTGGAGCGCGCGGCCGCGGCGGCGCGCACCGTCGGGCGCCCCGATGCGGCCACTCGGCTGGCCGACATGGTGATGGATCTGATGCAGGCCGCCGGTGACGGTCGACCGCCCCGGAGGGACGAGTGATGGCGCTTCCCCTTGACCTTGGCCCCATGCATTTCGTCGGCATCGGCGGTATCGGCATGAGCGGCATTGCCGAAATCCTGCACAACCTGGGCTACGTCGTTCAGGGCAGCGATACCGCAGAGAACGCCAACGTGGCGCGTCTCAGGATGCTGGGCATCCCCATCACCGTCGGCCATGCAGCCGCAAACTTGGGCGAGGCCCAGGTTCTCGTGGTGTCTTCGGCGATCAAGCGAGACAACCCCGAGTTGGCGACTGCCCGTGAACGGATGATTCCGGTGGTGCGGCGCGCCGAGATGCTGGCCGAACTGATGCGTCTGAAGTGGTCGATAGCCATCGGCGGCACCCACGGCAAGACCACCACGACCTCGATGATCGCCACCCTGCTCGACGCGGCCGGCATGGATCCTACGGTGATCAACGGCGGCATCATCAACGCGATCGGGTCCAATGCCCACCTGGGCGGCGGAGATTGGCTGGTCGCCGAAGCCGATGAATCCGACGGCACTTTTGTCAAGCTGCCGGCAACCATTGCCGTGGTCACCAACATCGACCCCGAGCACCTTGACCATTACGGGTCGTTTGACGCCCTGCGCGCCGCCTTCCGAGTGTTTGTCGAGAATATTCCCTTCTACGGCTTCGCCGCGTTGTGCATCGACAATGCGGAGGTGCAGGCCCTCATTCCGCACGTTACGGACCGCAAGATCGTTACGTACGGATTCAGCCCGCAAGCCGATGTGCGCGCCATCAATTTGGAAACGATTTCCGGCGCCACCCGCTTCGACGTCGTGCTGAGCGACCGCAAGGCCGGGGACAGTCGTACGATCGAGGGCCTCGTCCTTACGATGCTGGGCGATCATAACGTCCAAAATTCACTCGCCGTGGTGGCCGTCGCCAATGAGATGCGCCTCGATGACGCGGTGCTGCGCCAGGCCCTGTCGAACTTTCGGGGAGTCAAGCGCCGCTTCACGCGCACCGGCGAGGTCGACGGCGTCACCTTCGTGGATGATTACGCACACCATCCCGTGGAAATTGCTGCGGTGCTCCGCGCCGCGCGCACAGAAGCGAAGGCCAACAAGGTCATCGCCGTCGTCCAGCCCCACCGCTATTCGCGGTTGCGGGACCTGTTCGAGGGCTTCTGCACCTGCTTCAACGACGCCGACGCCGTCATCGTCGCCGATGTCTATCCGGCCGGTGAAATGCCCATCGAAGGAATGGACAAGGCCGCATTGGTCGAAGGGCTTCGCGCCCACGGCCACCGGCTGGTGATGCCGTTGAATGATCCGGCGGATTTGGCCGGCGTCGTCAATGAGTTGGCGCGTCCCGGCGACCTCGTGATCTGCCTGGGTGCAGGCAATGTCACCACTTGGGCCAACGCCTTGCCGGCGGATCTTAACCGGCTGCGCTATGGCGGCGATGCAGGAGGGCAGACCTGATGGTTCTTCATGGCCAATCCCGGCTGATCGATCGCCTGCCCAAGGTGCGAGGCGAATACGTGCCCGATTTCGACCTTGCCCGCGTCACCTGGTTCAAGGTGGGCGGGGCAGCCGAGGTGCTTTTCCGGCCGGCCGATGCCGACGATCTGGCCAGCTTCATGGCGCGTCGTCCCTTGGATCTGCCCGTTACCGTCGTTGGCGTCGGCTCCAATCTGTTGGTTCGCGACGGCGGGGTGGCGGGCGTTGTGGTGCGGCTCGGCAGAGCCTTCGCCGAGATCAAGACCAGGGGCAGCGAGTTCGAAGCGGGCTCCGGCGCCATGGCCATCCAGGTGGCCAGGGCCGCGCTCCAGGCCGGCATCGAAGGGCTAGAGTTCCTGAGCGGCATTCCCGGCACCGTCGGTGGTTCGTTGCGCATGAACGCCGGCGCCTACGGGGTGGAGATGAAGGATGTGGTGGTCAAGGCTCGTGCCGTCGACGAAACGGGAAAGATGCACGATCTTAGCGCCGCTGACATCGGTTTTTCCTACCGCCACACGGAGATTTCCGAGAACTGGATCGTGGTGGCGGCGACGCTGCGCGGGACGCCTGGCCGACCCGAGGACATCAAGCGGCGCATGGAGCACATCCAGAAAGAACGCGAGACAACCCAACCTCTGCGCATCGCCACCGGCGGCAGCACGTTCAAGAACCCTCCCGGCGCCAAGGCGTGGGAGTTGATCGAGCAGGCAGGGTGCCGTGGGTTGCGCCGAGGTGGCGCCATGGTGTCGGAAAAGCACTGCAACTTCCTGATCAACACTGGCGAGGCGACGGCTGCCGACCTCGAAGAACTGGGCGAAGAGGTTCGCCGACGCGTCCGGGAAACCACGGGCGTCGTGCTGGAATGGGAAATTCGCCGCATCGGAGAAGCCGATCCGCACAAAGGGGGAAACCCGGCATGACCAAGCATGTTGCCGTTCTGATGGGGGGATGGTCGGCCGAGCGCGAGGTGTCGCTGGTGAGCGGCGCAGCCTGCGCCACCGCTCTGCGCGAGGGCGGCTATAAAGTCACGGCCATCGACGTGCAGCGCGACGTTGGAGCGCTTCTCACCCGCCTGTTCCCCAGGCCCGATGTCGTTTTCAACGCGCTGCACGGACGCTTCGGCGAGGACGGATGCATCCAGGGCCTGCTGAATATTCTCGACATCCCCTATACCCATTCCGGCCTGCTTGCCTCGGCGCTGGCCATGGACAAGCCCGCGGCCAAGAGGCTGTTCTGGGCGGCCGACATTCCGGTCGCCGAGGACGCAATCGTGACGCAGGACGATCTCAAGCAGGGCGACCCCCTGGAGCGTCCCTACGTCGTCAAGCCACCAAATGAAGGGTCGAGCGTTGGCGTTTTCATCATTCGTGAGCAGGGTGACGTCAACAAGGTGGTCGAACGCTGGCCGTTTGGTCGGGAAGCGATGGTCGAGCGTTTCATCCCGGGCCGCGAATTGACGGTTGCGGTGATGGGCGACGACCCACTGGCGGTAACCGAGATCACCACCGAGCGGGGATTCTATGATTACG
>JAVEYE010000020.1:0-22466 GCA_034003665.1 Rhodospirillales bacterium
CTGCCGCGGTCAACGCCGAACGTTGGGGCGGCGACATCGTGCCGCTCGACGGGCCTGCCGTCCTTGATGGCTGCGAACTGGTGGTCGATGCCCTGTTCGGCGCCGGTTTGGCCCGCCCTCTCGACGGCCCCGCCAAGGCCGTCGTCGAGGCCATCAACCAGCGGCGCCTGACCTGCCTTGCGGTGGACGTGCCGAGCGGCGTCCATGGCGATACCGGCGCCATCATGGGCGCGGCCCCGCGCGCCGCCGTCACCGTCACCTTCTTCCGGGCCAAGCCGGGGCACTTTCTGTACCCCGGGCGGGACGCGACCGGCAATCTGGTCGTCGCCGACATCGGCATCCCGGAGGCGGTGCTGGGCGACATCGCCCCGAAGACCGCCCTCAACATGCCGGATCTGTGGCGCGACCGCTACCCGCGGCCGACCTTCGAAAGCAACAAGTACACGCGCGGCCATGCGGTCATCGCCGGCGGCAACGAAATGACCGGCGCCGCCCGCCTGGCAGCCCGCGGCGCCCGGCGCATAGGAGCCGGGCTGGTCACCATCGCCGCGTCGCCGGAGGCCTTTCCCATCTATGCGGCCGACCTGCCGGGCACCCTGGTGAAGCGCATCGAGCATCGTGGCAGCTTTCGCGATTTCCTGGCGGACGCCCGGCGCAACGCCGTGCTGATCGGCCCCGGCGCCGGCATTGACGAGGTCACCCATCGCCGGGCGCTGGGGGCGCTGGCCGCCGGCAAGGCCACCGTTCTGGATGCCGACGCCCTGACCGTTTTCGCCAAGAAGCCGACCGTCCTGTTCGAGGCGATCGGCGCGCCCTGCGTGCTGACCCCCCACGAGGGCGAGTTCGCCCGGTTGTTCAAGCTGGATGGCGATCGGCTGACCCGTGCCCGAGCGGCCGCCCGCCAATCGGGCGCCGTCGTCGTGCTCAAGGGATCGGATACCGTCGTCGCGGCGCCCGACGGCCGCGCCGCCATCGATGCCGCGGCGCCGCCCGAACTGGCGACCGGAGGCAGCGGCGACGTCCTGGCCGGCTTCATCCTCGGTTTGCTGGCCCAAGGAATGGACGCTTTCGGGGCAGCATGCGCCGCCACCTGGATCCACGGCTCGGCGGCGGCCGAGGTCGGACCCGGCTTGATCGCCGAGGATCTGCCGGAACGGGTACTGGACATTCTTCGCCGGCTGCGCGCCGGCGGCGGAGGCGGCCGACCCAAATAAATGGAGTGAGTATGGTCGAAGCGACCAAGGCAGGATTTCTCGACAGGACGCTACGCAACCTGCGCAATGCCTGGCAGAGCATTGCCGGTTCCGAGTACGGGGCGGAAACCGCCAGCATGCGGCCGCACCTGCCGGATGACGACATCCCCAGGCTGCGCGAACAGATGTTGGCGTGCCTGGCGGCACGGGGCGGAGAGGTCTCGGCCCGGGCGCGGGCGGCGGCCCTCGGGCGGGCCTACCTCAATCTCGACGAAACCGGCCGCCGGCGGTTCCTCGCCATCCTCGCCCAGGAGTTCGACGTCGATCGCCCCGCCGTGGACGCCGCGATCACGGCCGTTCAACAGGTCGACGATATCGAATCGCGGTGCGTCGCCGAAGCCAGGCTCAAGAGAGCGATGGAGGCGCCGCGCCTGCGCCTTCTGACCCAGTTCAACGGGCTGCCCGACGGCATCAAATTCCTGGTCGACATGCGGGCCGAACTGTTGTCGCTGGCCCGCCAGGACCCGGTTTTCACACCGGTGGAGACCGATCTCAAGGGCCTGCTCGCCGCTTGGTTCGACGTCGGACTCCTGGAACTGCATGAGATCACTTGGCAATCGGCTTCGGCGGCGCTCCTTGAACGGCTCATCGCCTACGAAGCGGTCCACGCCATCAAGAGCTGGGACGATATGAAGAATCGTCTGGCCACGGACCGGCGCTGTTTCGCCTTCTTTCATCCGCGCATGCCGGACGAGCCCCTCATCTTCGTCGAGGTGGCGCTGGTCAGCGGGCTGGCCGACAACGTCCAGGTTCTGTTGGACGAATCCGTCCCTGCAGGCAACCCGCAAAAGGCGGACACCGCCATATTCTACTCGATTTCCAACGCCCAGAAGGGGCTGGCGGGAATCAGCTTCGGCAACTTCCTGATCAAGCGGGTGGTCGATGTTCTGGCCGCCGAATTCAAGGGCCTCAAGATCTTCGCGACGCTTTCTCCGGTCCCAGGCTTCAGGCCGTGGCTAGAGCGCGCGCTATCCGACGGCGAGCCGCACCTACTGCTGGCGGCGGAACGCAAGGCCCTCAAGAAGCTCGCCGATGACTCGCACGGCGCCAAAGGTGCCTTGAAGGCACTCCTCGAAGACGTCGCGACATGGCATCGGGACCCGGCCGTCAGTGAGGCCCTGAAGCCGCCCCTGATGCGCCTGTGCGCCCGTTATCTGACGCAAGAGCGCCGCCCCGATGGCAAGGCGCTGGACCCGGTGGCCCATTTTCACCTGACCAACGGCGCCCGCATGGAACGCCTCAACTGGCTGGCCGACACCTCGGCGAACGGCCTTCGGCAGTCGGCCGGAATCATGATCAACTACCTCTACAAACTGGGTGAAATCGACGACAACCACGAGGCTTACACCGGCGCCGGCAAGATTGCCGCGTCGTCGGCCATCCGCTCGCTAGTCAAGGGATGACGACAATCGATCAGCGCCCGATTGACAGAGGGCGCCAAATGTATAGAGTTGCGACCCCGCCCGAAAGTCCGGGGTCGGCGGGCGTGGTGGAATTGGTAGACACGCAGGATTTAGGTTCCTGTGACGCAAGTCGTGGGGGTTCAAGTCCCTCCGCCCGCACCACTTCCCGTTCCATCCCTTTTGCGCCCGAGCCGACGTCCGGCGGAATTTTGGTATTACGGATCAACGAAACCAACCGAGTGTTTGTCCATGCAGGTCACCGAAACCAAGACCGAGGGGTTGAAGCGCGATTTCAAGATCGTCGTTCCGGCCACCGACATCGAAAACCGGATCACCGCCCGGCTTGAACAACTGTCGCAGACGGTGCGCATCCCCGGGTTCCGCCCCGGCAAGGTGCCCGTTTCGCTGTTGCGCAAGCGTTACGGCCCCTCCGTCATGGGAGAGGTCCTGGAACGCGCCGTCGGCGAAACGACGGTCAAAGCGATGACCGACCACGGAGTACGGCCGGCCATGCAGCCGAAGGTGGAGATCACCTCGTTCGAGGAGGGTAAGGATCTCGAATACACCATGGCCGTAGAGGTTCTGCCCGAAATCGCTCCGGTCGATTTTTCGAAGATCGAGTTGGAACGCCTGACCGTCGATGTCGAGGACAGCGAGATCGAAGACGTCCTCAGCCGGATGGCCGAAGCCAACAAGGTCTCGGAACCCGTCGCCGACAAACGCGCCGCCGAGAAGGGAGACGTCGTCGTCATCGACTTTGTCGGCAAGGTCGACGGCAAGGAGTTCCCCGGCGGCAAGGCCGATGGCTATCATCTCGATCTCGGTTCGGGATCGTTCATCCCCGGCTTCGAGGATCAGTTGATCGGTGCCAAGGCCGGAGATCATGTGGCCGTCAACGTGACCTTCCCGAAGGAGTACGGCGCCGCCGAACTGGCTGGAAAAGACGCCGTCTTCGACGTCGACGTCAAGGAATTGCGCAGCACCAAGCCGGCGACCGTCGACGACGATTTTGCCAAGAAGGCCGGCCTGGAAAATCTAGACTCTCTCAAAAAGGCGATCCGCGACGAGCAGGAACGCGAGTTCAAAGCGATCTCGCGCATGCGTCTGAAGCGGGCCCTGCTGGACGCCCTGGCGGAGATGTACGACTTCGCCGTGCCCGAAAGCATGGCCGAGGCTGAGCTGGACAGCATCTGGTCGCAGTTCGAGGAACAGCGCAAGCAGAACCCGGACGCCGCCAAGAAGGAATATGGCGACAAAAGCGATGACGACATCAAGGCGGAGTTCCGCGCCATCGCCGAACGGCGCATCCGCCTGGGACTGGTGCTGGCCGAAGTTGGTCAGGCCAACAAGATCCAGGTCACCCAGGACGACATCAACCGCGCGATCGTGGCCGAGGCGCGCCGTTATCCCGGCCAGGAACAAAAGGTTGTCGAATACTACAAGAAGACTCCGGAAGCGATGGACGCCTTGCGGGCGCCGCTGCTCGAGGATCGCGTCGTCGACTTCATGCTCGAAATGGCCAAGCTCACCGACCGTCAAGTGACGCGCGAGGAACTGCTGCGCGATCCCGACGAGAACGACGCCGAGCCTCCGGCCAATAGCGAAGCCAAGAAGACGCCCGCCAAAAAGGCCAAAAAAGACAAGGGGCCGGAGAGCGACAAGGCCTAGCGGACCCTAAGCGGCGACCTCGATGTGCCGACGGGGCGAAGAGCGACGAACGACGAAAGGAAGACGAAGGCGATGAGAGATCCGGTCGAAACCTACATGAGCACACTCGTTCCCATGGTGGTCGAGACGACCAACCGGGGCGAGCGGGCCTATGACATCTATTCCCGACTTCTCAAGGAACGCATCATCTTCCTGACCGGCGCGGTCGACGATCACGTCGCCAGTCTGGTCGCCGCACAGTTCCTGTTTCTCGAATCCGAGAATCCGACCAAGGACATCTCGTTCTACATCAATTCGCCGGGCGGCGTGGTCACCGCCGGCTTGGCCATTTACGACACCATGCAGTACATCCGCCCCGAGGTGTCGACGGTATGCATCGGCATGGCGGCATCCATGGGTTCACTGCTGCTCACCGCAGGGGCCAAGGGCAAGCGGTTCGCGCTTCCCAATTCGCGCATCATGATCCACCAACCGTCGGGCGGCACCCAGGGCCAAGCTACCGACATCGAGATCCAGGCCAAGGAAATCCTGCGGTTGCGCGATCGATTGAACCGGATTTACGAGCACCACACGGGGCAGCCGCTCGGCGACATTGAGCGTGCAGTGGAACGCGACCGTTACATGTCCCCGGAGGAGGCCAAGGAGTTCGGCATCATCGACGAGGTGGTGGTCAGCCGGCCGCCGCTGCCCAAGGATGTCGTTTCCGGCGGTAAAGATTGATCAGCCCATTTCCCTCCATTCGTTGCCGAACTATATGAAGGGTAAGAACCGCGCGACGCGCGCTCCCACGGGTCCAGCACCTCACGGGTTAGCGTGTGCGCGGATCGACCATCCACCCGAGCGTCCGCAATCCAGCGGCATTTTGGATTGTGCGGACGCGGCGCAACCGGCTAACATGCGTATGGTGAGGCCGGTATCCTGACGGAGACTGCATGAGTAAAACATCCGGCGGCGATTCAAAGAGCACGCTTTACTGCTCGTTCTGCGGCAAAAGCCAGCATGAGGTTCACAAGCTCATTGCGGGTCCAACGGTGTTCATCTGCGACGAATGCGTCGAACTTTGCATGGACATCATCCGCGAGGAGCACAAGAGCAACCTCGTGCGGTCGCGGGAGGGTGTCCCCAGCCCGCGTGAAATCTGCAAGGTGCTCGACGATTACGTGATCGGCCAGGAGCACGCCAAACGCGTCCTTTCCGTGGCCGTCCACAATCATTACAAGCGGCTTGCCCATGGAACACGCGGCACCGATTCCACTCTGTCCGGCAAGGCCGGCGAGGTGGAGCTCGCCAAGTCCAACATCCTGCTGGTTGGCCCCACCGGCTGCGGCAAGACGCTGCTGGCCCAGACCCTGGCGCGCATCCTCGACGTTCCGTTCACGATGGCCGATGCCACGACGCTGACCGAAGCGGGCTACGTCGGCGAAGATGTCGAGAACATCATTCTCAAGCTGCTTCAGGCCGCGGATTACAACGTCGAGCGTGCCCAGCGGGGCATTGTCTACATCGATGAGGTCGACAAGATTTCGCGAAAGTCGGACAATCCGTCGATCACCCGCGATGTTTCCGGTGAAGGCGTGCAGCAGGCCCTCCTCAAGATCATGGAGGGCACGGTCGCCAGCGTGCCTCCCCAGGGGGGCCGCAAGCATCCGCAGCAGGAATTCCTCCAGGTCGACACCACCAACGTGCTGTTCATTTGCGGTGGCGCCTTCAGCGGCCTCGAGAAGATCATCATGCAACGCGGGCGCGGCACCTCCATCGGCTTCGGCGCCGATGTGCGCGGCCCCGACGAACGCCGTACCGGCGAAATCCTGCGCGATATCGAGCCGGAGGACCTTCTCAAGTTTGGGCTGATTCCGGAATTCGTCGGTCGCCTTCCGGTCATCGCAACGTTGGACGACCTCGATGAATCGGCGATGATCGAAATTCTCACGACGCCGAAAAACGCGCTGGTCAAGCAGTACCAAGCGCTTTTCGAGATGGAAGACGTGCGGCTCAGCCTGTCGTCTGGTGCGCTCGAGGCCATCGCCAAGAAGGCGATCGCCCGCAAGACCGGCGCCCGTGGCCTGCGCTCAATTCTCGAGGCCATTTTGCTCGACACCATGTTCGAGTTGCCGGCGTTGGAAGGCGTCGAGGAGGTGGTGATCAACCGCGAAGTGGCCGAAGGGCGAGCCAAACCCTTGCAGATCTACTCCGAGCGTCGGGACGACGTCGAGTCGAGTGCGTAAGCAGCGGCGGCCGAAAGCCGGACGTTTCCCTTGACCACACCCCGACCGGGAACCATTTCAGGAAGCGGACCCGGCAAGTCCGGGCTGCGTTGTGCAGCCGGCGCGTTGGGGGCCTGAACCAGAAAGATCCGGAATTTGCTTATGAACGATGATCTCTATCCAGTCCTGCCATTGCGCGACATCGTCGTGTTTCCGCACATGATCGTGCCGCTTTTCGTCGGTCGCGAGCGATCGGTGCGCGCGTTGGAGGACGTCATGAAAAATGACAAGCAGATCCTGCTTGTCGCCCAGAAGAACGCGGCCCAGGACGATCCGACGACCGAGGACATCTATCACGTCGGAACCGTTTCGACCGTGCTGCAACTCCTCAAGCTTCCCGACGGCACAGTCAAGGTCCTGGTCGAAGGGGGCCAGCGCGCCCGCATTTTGGATTACGCCGACAACGCAGATTTCTTTCAGGCGCGGGTCGAACCGATCGTCGAGCAGGAAGGCGAAAGCAAGGAACTGGAAGCGCTCGGCCGCTCGGTCGTTACCCAGTTTGAGCAATACATCCGCCTGAACAAAAAGATCCCGCCCGAGGTTCTGGTTTCGATCAATCAGATCGAAGACCCCGGCAAGCTCGCCGACACGGTGGCGTCGCATTTGGCCCTGAAGATTTCCGAAAAGCAGGAACTGCTCGAGATCGCAACCGTGGCCGAGCGGTTGGAGCGGGTCTATTCGCACATGGAATCCGAGATCGGGGTCCTTCAGGTCGAAAAGAAGATCCGCAACCGTGTCAAACGGCAAATGGAGAAGACCCAGCGCGAGTATTATCTGAACGAGCAACTGAAGGCCATTCAGAAGGAACTCGGCGAGACGGAAGACGGCCGTGACGAAGCGGCCGAACTGGAAGAGCGCATCACCAAGACCAAGCTCAGCAAGGAAGCGCGCGAGAAGGCGTTGGGCGAGGTCAAGAAGCTGAAGTCGATGAGCCCGATGTCGGCTGAAGCGACGGTGGTTCGCAATTACCTTGACTGGATCCTCAGCATCCCGTGGAAGAAGCACAGCCGCGTCAAGAAGGACATTCGCCAGGCGCAGGAGGTGTTGGACACCGATCACTATGGATTGGAAAAGGTCAAGGAGCGCATCCTGGAGTACTTGGCGGTCCAGCAACGGACCAACCAGGTCAAAGGACCAATCCTGTGTCTGGTCGGCCCTCCCGGCGTAGGGAAGACGTCACTCGGACAATCGATCGCCCGTGCGACAGGACGCAATTTCGTCCGCATGTCGCTGGGTGGCGTGCGCGACGAATCGGAAATCCGTGGCCATCGGCGCACCTATATCGGCTCGATGCCCGGCAAGATCATCCAGGCCATGAAGAAGGCCAAGACGTCCAATCCGCTCTTCCTTTTGGACGAGGTGGACAAGATCGGCCAGGACTGGCGGGGTGATCCGGCGTCGGCCTTGCTCGAAGTGCTCGATCCCGAACAGAACGCCACCTTCAACGACCACTATCTGGAGGTCGACTACGATCTGTCGGACGTCCTGTTCGTCACCACGGCGAACACCATGAACATGCCGGCTCCCTTGCTTGATCGTATGGAGATCATTCGCATCCCCGGTTACACCGAGGATGAAAAGGTCGAGATCGCCAAGCGCCATCTCATCGCCAAACAGTTGAAAGCGAACGGCCTGAAGAAGGGCGAGTGGACGATTTCCGATGAGGCCATCCGCGACATCATCCGCTACTACACGCGGGAAGCGGGCGTGCGCAACCTGGAGCGCGAACTCGCCAGCCTGACGCGCAAGGCCATCAAGCAGATCATGATGGGAGAGCGCCAGAAGATCACCGTCTCGCGGCGCAACCTGGAGAGTTATCTGGGAGTCCGGCGTTTCCGGTACGGCGAGGCCGAGACCGAGGACATGGTCGGCATCACCACCGGGCTGGCGTGGACCGAGGTGGGCGGCGAGTTGTTGTCCATCGAGGCGCTAATGGTCCCCGGCAAGGGAAAGATGACCATCACCGGAAAGCTGGGATCGGTCATGCAGGAATCGATCCAGGCCGCCCGTTCGTTTGTCCAATCCCGGGCGCTGAGGTACGGCATCAAACCCCCGATCTTCACAAAGAAGGACATCCACGTCCACGTTCCCGAGGGGGCCATCCCAAAGGACGGACCGTCGGCCGGCGTCGGCATGGTGACCTCCATCGTATCGGTGCTGACGGGCATTCCTGTGCGCCGCGATGTCGCCATGACCGGCGAAATCACGCTGCGCGGCCGCGTGCTGCCGATCGGCGGCCTCAAGGAGAAGCTGCTGGCCGCTCTGCGCGGAAACCTCAAGACCGTGCTGATCCCCAAGGATAATGAGAAGGACCTGGCGGAAATCCCGGACAATGTGAAACGCCATCTGCGCATCATTCCGGTTTCGACGGTGGACGAGGTGCTTAAGAATGCCCTGACGGCTCCACTCACTCCGATCGAGTGGAACGAGGACGATGAATCGGCCTCGATCGCCGCCGCCTCGGCGGATGACGAAGAGGTCAGCGGCGTCGTCACACATTGAGGAAGACGTTTAAAACGCCCCGGAAACGGGGCGTTTTCACGTTTATTGAATGAGTCGCCGCCTCCCATCGGGATGATCGGGGCAAGGGACGGGAGCCGACGTTGCCGGTCAGACCGGTTGCCGCCGGGACTCCCTTTCGAAACGACCGAAAGGTACTGGAAAACGGGGGAAAACCAAGCTTCTCCGATTGACGTGGCTGGCGCGCTCGATCTAAACTGCGGGCCGAACCCAGGTTTCTCTATCGTTGTGTAAATGTTTTATTCCTCGATTCACCACTCAGAGAGGGGGGTCTTCAGTTGAACAAGAATGATCTTGTTGCCACCGTTGCCAGTTCGACCGGCATTTCCAAAGCGGATGCCGCCAAAGCGGTCGACGGTGTGTTCACCGCCATTTCATCCGCCCTTAAAAAGGGCGAAGAAGTGCGCCTCGTCGGTTTTGGCACGTTCAGCGTCGCCAAGCGGGCGGCGACGACCGGCCGCAACCCGCGCACCGGCGCGACCATCAAGATTCCGGCTTCCAAGCAGCCCAAGTTCAAGGCTGGCAAGGGTCTGAAAGACGCGGTCAACTGATTCCGTCTTTCATTGGAACGAAGAATCCGCCGGCTGCATAGCGTTTGCAGCCGGCGTTTCTTGATGAGAAAATAGAATTCCAACGTCGCGGGAAGCCCGGCCGGACGGTAATATTGCCGATGTATCGGCGGCCAAAGCGTCGGCGATCACAACGGAACACCAAGGGCGGTTAGCTCAGTTGGTAGAGCGCCACGTTTACACCGTGGATGTCGGCGGTTCGAGCCCGTCACCGCCCACCAAATTTCGTCATCCGCATCAGGCCACCGGACAGGGGCGGCATTCACCGGCGCGGGAGCGCCCAATCCCATTCGGCCAAGCCGCTGTCGGCACGCTGCCCGTCGGGCCCCAGGGGATTGAGGCCGATCAACGGGCCATCGGGACTGTCCATCGACCCGCCCTCGTCATCTGAAGATTCGTCGACCGCAGCCACCGGACCCTCGGGATTCAGCGGATTGTACATGCCGTGCACGGCATCATGCGAAACGCTCAGACAGGCATTGTAGGCGGCCGACCCCGGCCGCCCCCCCTGTTGAATGCAAAGATCCGCCGCATCCTGGGCCGTCGCGCAGAGCGACCAGACACCGATCGTGACGCTGACGACAAAACAGAACACTGAACCGCGCATATCGCCCTCCGGGGGCCAGAATCCCCACGGTTGTCATGGTCAGACGACTGAAAGAGTCTAGGTGCGCGCGGGGGAAACGGTCAACGACCCGAACGGTGCCATCGAGGGGGCAATGGTGGTAACCAGCGCGGCCTCGCTCCGAGGTCCGGTGGGTCGGCCGATGCCGCCGACTCCGCGTGAAAAGGGCCGATCCTCAACGTCGTCCGAAATTGGTTCGGCAATTGGGGCGTTGTGCGCTTGACTTGCGCAAGGGCCTGGATTACATGATCGCCACCCGGCCGTAAGGCACGCAGTCGCGGGGGGTGTAGCTCAGATGGTTAGAGCGCCGGCCTGTCACGCCGGAGGCCGCGGGTTCAAGTCCCGTCACTCCCGCCATTCCTTTCCCGAACGTGTTTCCTTCAAGGACAATACCCAAACGCCGACAAATGGGCTGGCGTGGGGTTGACGGCGTTTTCCAAAGCAGGGTAACACTCGTCGGACAGGCGATCGCAGGGAAGCGCTGGTCACCGCGGCACAGACGAATTTCCTGTCGTCGCCCACCGGTTCCCGGCGTTGGAAGACACGGAGGACATACAGGTTCACGATGGACCAGTTGCTGCTTGATTACCTTCCGATCCTGATCTTCCTCGGCGTGGCCGCCGCGGTTTCGGGGCTTGCCGTCGGTGCCTCGTGGTTGGTTGTCCGCCAGCACCCGGACAGCGCCAAGAATTCGACCTACGAATGCGGATTCGACGCCTTCGAGCATTCGCGCGGCAAATTCGACGTCCGATTCTATCTTGTGGCCATCCTGTTCATCATCTTCGATCTCGAAGTGGCATTCCTGTTTCCGTGGGCGATTAGTCTCGGCCAAATCGGGCTTTTCGGCTTTTGGTCGATGATGGCGTTCCTCGGCGTCCTCACCGTCGGATTCGTTTACGAATGGAAGAAGGGAGCTCTGGAATGGGAGTAGGGGACGTTTCAAAGCTCGCTTCAGGGGCCCCTCTGCCGCCAGGCCCGGACCAGGACGCCGTCCTCGGTCGCGTCACGGGTGAACTGACCGACAAGGGCTTCGTCGTCGCCCAACTCGACAAGCTGGTCAATTGGGCCCGCACCGGCTCCCTGTGGCCGATGACCTTCGGTCTGGCTTGCTGCGCGGTCGAGATGATGCACAGCTACACCGCCCGATACGACCTCGACCGGTTCGGCGTGGTGCCGCGTCCGAGTCCGCGGCAATCCGACGTCATCATCGTCGCCGGAACGCTGACCAACAAGATGGCCCCGGCCTTTCGCAAAGTGTACGACCAGATGGCCGAACCCCGCTGGGTCATCTCGATGGGCTCGTGCGCCAATGGCGGCGGCTACTATCACTATTCCTATTCGGTGGTGCGCGGTTGCGACCGGGTCGTTCCGGTCGACATCTACGTGCCCGGCTGTCCGCCGACGGCGGAAGCCCTCGTCTACGGTATCCTGCAACTCCAGAAAAAAATCAGGCGGACCGGCACGCTCTGGCGTTGACCGGCACTGGCGAAGGTGATGATTCCAACCGCGGAAACAACCCAGGCGCTGCAGGACCTCGGCGACCATATTGCCGCCGTCCTGCCCAACCACGTGCTGGAAGTCGAAGTCGCGCGCGGCGAGTTGATGATCACCGTGGGCCGCACGTCGATCCTGGCCGTGCTGCGCTACCTCAAGGACGACGTCAACCTCCAGTTCAAGCAACTGATGGACGTTTGCGGGGTCGACTACCCGGACCGCGAGGAGCGGTTCGAGGTGGTCTACAACCTGCTGAGCCTGACCCAGAACCAGCGGATACGGGTCAAAGTCAGGACCGCCGAGAATGTTCCGGTTCCGTCAGTCACCAGCCTGTTTGCCTCGGCCAATTGGTGGGAGCGCGAAACCTGGGACCTGATGGGGATCTATTTTTCCGACCATCCCGATCTGCGCCGCATCATGACCGACTACGGTTTCGAAGGCCATCCGCTGCGCAAGGACTTCCCGCTGACCGGCTACGTCGAGATCCGCTACGACGACGAGCAGAAAAGGGTGGTGTACGAACCGGTCCGCCTTCAGCAGGAATTTCGCAGCTTCGATTTTCTGTCGCCGTGGGAAGGCGCTCCGCTTCAGCTTCCTGGCGACGAAAAAGCCGATGCCAAGAAGGATGAGTCCTGATGGCCGAGATGGAAATCAAGAATGTCACGATGAATTTCGGCCCGCAGCACCCATCGGCCCACGGAGTTCTGCGACTTGTCCTCGAAATGGATGGCGAAATCATCGAAAGGGCCGATCCGCACATCGGCCTGTTGCACCGCGGCACCGAAAAGCTGATTGAGCACAAGACCTATCTGCAGGCGGTGCCTTATTTCGATCGACTCGACTATGTCTCTCCGCAGAATCAGGAGCACGCCTTCGCCTTGGCGGTCGAGAAGTTGCTGGGGATAGAGGCCCCGCCGCGCGCCAAGATGATTCGGGTGCTGTACGCCGAGATCGGCCGCCTGCTTAACCACATCTTCACGGTCGCCGCCAACGCCATGGACGTCGGCGCGATGACGCCCATGCTTTGGGGCTTCGAAGAACGCGAGCGCCTGATGGAATTCTGCGAACGGGTTTCCGGCGCCCGCATGCACATGGCCTATTTCCGCCCCGGCGGAGTCGCCTTCGACCTGCCGTCCGGCCTCACCGACGACATCCTGACCTGGATCGACCATTTCCCGAGTTTCATCGAAGACGTCGAAACCCTGCTCAACGAGAATCGCATCTTCAAGCAACGGACCGTCGACATCGGCGTCATCTCGGCCGAGGACGCCCTGAACTGGGGATGGAGCGGCCCCAATCTCCGCGCCTCCGGTCTCGCCTGGGACCTGCGCAAGGCGCAACCTTACGATGCCTATGACCGGATGGAATTCGACGTGCCCGTCGGCAAGCATGGCGACTGCTACGACCGCTATCTGGTCCGCATCGCAGAGATGCGCCAGAGCCTGAACATCATGCGCCAGGCGATCGAGCAGATGCCGGACGGCCCGGTCAAGGTGGACAACCAGAAGATCGCGCCGCCCAAGCGGGCGGAAATGAAGCGGTCGATGGAAGCCCTGATCGAACACTTCAAGCTCTACACCGAGGGCTACAAGGTCCCGGCGGGCGAAACCTATACCGCCGTTGAGGCCCCCAAAGGCGAGTTCGGCGTCTATCTGGTCGCCGACGGCACCAACCGACCCTATCGCTGCAAGATCCGGGCTCCGGGGTTCGCCCACCTGCAGACCCTGGATCTGCTGTCGCGCGGCCATATGTTGGCCGACGTCGTCGCCAACATGGGCGGGCTGGACATCGTTTTTGGCGAGATCGACCGATGAAGCAGGGCTCAGCACATCAGCCGGAGTTTTTCGAGTTCACTCCGGACAACATGAAGAAGATCGAGGCGGTCGTCGCCAAATACCCCGACGGGTGCCGGGGGAGCGCCGTCCTTCCGGTTCTTGACCTGGCGCAGCGTCAGAACGAGGGCTGGCTGCCGAAAGCCGCCATGGACAAAACGGCCGAAATTCTTGGCCTGCCGGCGATTCGGGTCTACGAAGTGGCCACCTTCTACAGCATGTTCAATCTGGCGCCGATCGGCAAATACCACATCCAGGTCTGCACAAATCTGCCCTGCTGGCTGAAGGGTTCGGAACAGGTGGTGACGGCGTGCGAGCGCACCCTCGGCATCAGCGTCGGCGAGACCACCGGGGACGGCCTGTTTACCCTGTCGGAGGCCGAATGTCTCGGCGCCTGCGTCAACGCACCGATGATGCAGATCAACGACGACTATTACGAAGACCTTGACGAGGCCAGCACCGAGAGCATCCTGCTGGCGCTGAAAATGGGCGAAACGCCCAAACCGGGTCCCCAGGGCGGCCGCAAGGGAAGCGAGCCGGCTGGGGGGCTGACCACCCTCAAGGCAACCGCCGCCAAGGGCGATGGACCGGAGGCCGGCTGATGCTGAGCGATAAGGACCGCATCTTCACGAACCTTTACGGCCTTTCCAGCCCCGGCTTGGCCGGTGCCCAAGCGCGCGGCGATTGGAAGGGAAGCCAAGACCTGATGGCCAAGGGCCGCGACTGGTTGATCGACGAGATCAAGGCATCGGGGTTGCGCGGCCGCGGCGGGGCAGGCTTCTCGGCCGGCATGAAGTGGTCGTTCATGCCCAAGGAAATCGGATCGCGCCCGCACTACCTCTTGATCAACGCCGACGAGGGCGAGCCCGGCACCTGCAAGGACCGCGACATCATCAGAAACGAGCCCCACAAGCTCATCGAGGGGGCTCTGCTCGCCGGCTTCGCCATGGGCGCCCACACGGCCTACATTTACGTCCGCGGGGAGTTCTTCCGCGAAACCGAAGTGCTGCAGAAGGCCATTGAAGAGGCGTACGCGGCAGGCCTAATCGGGCCGGACGCCTGCGGCTCGGGCTGGGCATTCGACATCCACATTCACCGTGGTGCCGGCGCCTACATCTGCGGAGAGGAAACCGCACTCATCGAAAGCCTTGAGGGACGCAAGGGCCAACCGCGGCTCAAGCCGCCGTTCCCCGCCAACGTCGGTCTATACGGGTGCCCGACCACGGTAAACAATGTCGAAACCATAGCCGTTGTTCCCGAAATCCTGCGCCGCGGCGCCATATGGTTCGCAAGCCTGGGCCGGCCCAAGAACACCGGCACCAAGATCTTCTGCATCTCGGGACACGTGAACCGGCCGTGCAACGTCGAGGAGGAGATGGGCGTCCCGCTCCGTGAGCTGATCGAGACCCACGCCGGGGGCGTCCGCGGCGGCTGGGACAACCTGCTGGCCGTGATTCCCGGCGGCTCATCCGTGCCCCTGATTCCGACGTCAATTTGCGAAACCGTCCGCATGGATTTCGATTCTCTCCAGGAGGTCAAGACAGGCCTGGGGACCGCGGCGGTCATCGTCATGGACAAGTCGACCGACATCGTCCGCGCCATCGCCCGCCTTTCAAAATTCTACAAGCATGAAAGCTGCGGCCAATGCACGCCGTGCCGCGAAGGCACCGGCTGGATGTGGCGGGTGATGGAGCGACTGGTAAGCGGTAACGCCACCGTCGACGAAATCGACGTTCTCGAACAGGTGACCCGCCAAGTCGAGGGACACACCATCTGCGCGTTGGGCGACGCCGCCGCCTGGCCGATCCAGGGATTGATCCGTCATTTCCGGCCTGAGCTGGAACGGCGGATCGCCGCGTTCAACCAGGCCCAGGCCGAAAAAGCCGCCTAGGGGACGGATATGCCGAAACTGACCATTGATGGCAGGGAAGTCGAAGTCGAGGCCGGCCTGACGATTCTCCAGGCCTGTCAAAAGATCGGCATCGAGATTCCCCACTTCTGTTACCATGAACGGCTGAGCATCGCCGGCAACTGCCGCATGTGTCTGGTCGAGATGGAGCGCGCGCCCAAGCCGGTTGCCTCATGCGCCATGCCGGTGGCCGACGGCATGGTGATTCGCACCAATACGCCAAAGGTGCAGCAGATGCGCCGCGGCGTCATGGAATTCCTCTTGATCAATCATCCGCTCGACTGCCCGATCTGCGACCAGGGAGGCGAGTGCGACCTTCAGGACCAGGCCATTGGGTATGGCTACGACCGCAGCCGCTTCGCGGAAAACAAGCGGGCCGTCAAAGACAAGTACATGGGCCCGCTCATCAAGACGGTGATGACGCGCTGCATCCACTGCACGCGCTGCATTCGTTTCATCACCGAGGTCGCCGGCGTTCCCGAGCTGGGGGCCACGGGGCGCGGTGAGGACATGGAGGTCGGTACTTACGTCGAGAAGGCGCTCTCCTCGGAGCTTTCAGGAAACATCATTGATCTTTGCCCGGTCGGCGCGCTGACCTCGGCGCCCTATGCCTTCACCGCCCGCTCGTGGGAATTGCGGCCGACCGAGTCGGTCGACGTGCTCGACGCCGTCGGCTGCAACATCCGGGTCGACGCCCGCGGCCCCGAGGTCATGCGCATTTTGCCGCGTGTCCACGAGGGCGTGAACGAGGAGTGGATTTCCGATAAGACCCGTTTCGCTTACGACGGCCTGATGCGCCGACGCCTTGACCGGCCTTGGGTGCGTCGCAACGGCAAGCTGGAACCGGCCACCTGGTCGGAAGCCTTTGCCGTCGTCGCAGACCGGCTGAAACAGGCCGGCGGCAAGCGGGTGGCGGCCATCGCGGGCGACTTGGCCGACTGCGAGTCGATGCTGGCCCTCAAGGAACTGATGGTCGGCCTTCGCTCCCCCCACTTGGATTGCCGACAAGACGGCGCCAGGCTCGACTCTTCTGTGCGGGCGTCCTATCTGTTCAACACCACCATCGCCGGCATCGAAAAGGCGGGCGCGTGCCTGCTGATCGGCACGGACCCGCGTCGCGAGGCTCCCGTTCTCAATGCTCGACTCCGCAAGCGATCCGTCATGGCAGAGTTTCCGGTCGGCGTGGTCGGCCCAGCCGTCGATCTGACGTATGACGCCCGCCATCTCGGCGACGATCCGGCCGTGCTCGAGGAAATCGCCGCCGGCAGGCATCCCTTCGCCGATGTCCTCAAGCAGGCCAAAAACCCGATGTTGATCGTGGGGCAGGGGGCGCTGACCCGGCCCGATGGGGCTGTCATCCTCGGCTTGGCCCGCCGCATCGCCGAGGCCTGCGGCATGATCGATGCCGAAGGCGGATGGAACGGCTTCAACGTCTTGCACACGGCGGCCGCCCGGGTCGGCGGGCTTGATCTCGATTTCGTGCCACGCAAGAACGGCCGCGACGTCGAGGGCATTCTCGACGGCGCAACGGCGGGCGAGATCGACGTCGTCTACCTGCTTGGCGCCGACGAGATCGATATGGGCCGTCTGGGTGAAGCCTTCGTCGTCTATCAGGGCCACCACGGCGACGCCGGCGCCAGACGCGCCGATGTCATTCTTCCGGGCGCGGCCTACACCGAAAAGAATGCCACCTACGTCAACACCGAAGGGCGCCCGCAGAACGGGCGGCTGGCCGTCTATCCGCCGGGCGAGGCCCGCGAAGATTGGAAAATCCTGCGCGCCCTTTCCGACGTTCTTGATCGTCCCTTGCCCTACAACACACTGGGCGAATTGCGCGCCCGTCTGGTCAAGGCCAACCCCGTGTTCGCACGGACCGACGCCATACAGCCGGCCGCGTGGGATGCCTTCGGCGAGGACGGGCGCCTCGAAAACACGCCTTTCGTCCTGCCAATCGCCAATTTCTACCTGACGGACCCGATCAGCCGCGCCTCGTCCACCATGGCCCGCTGTTCCGAGATCTTCGTTACCGGTGAACTGGAGAAGACGGGAACCGATGCCTGAATACATTCAACCCTTCCTGCCGTGGCATGGCCCGTTCCTGGATGGTTTCGTCTGGCCGGGCCTGTGGATCCTCATCAAGATCGTCGTCATCGTGACGATCATCATGGTTGCCGTCCCCACGCTCGTATACGTCGAGCGCAAGGTGATCGGTGCCATGCAACTCCGGCGCGGCCCCAACGTCGTCGGGCCGTGGGGCCTCCTGCAGTCCATGGCAGACGGCCTTAAGCTCTTCCTCAAGGAAACCGTCATTCCGACCGGAGCAAACCGGGCCATCTTCATTGTCGCGCCATGCCTGACCTTCTTCCTCGCGCAAATCGGCTGGGCGGTGATTCCCTTCGGTGACGGATTGGTTCTGGCCGACATCAACGTCGGCGTGCTGTTCCTGTTCGCGGTGTCGTCGATGGGAGTCTACGGCATCGTCATGTCGGGCTGGGCCAGCAACTCCCGCTACGGCTTCCTGGGCGGCCTGCGCTCGGCGGCGCAGATGGTGTCCTATGAAGTGTCCATGGGTTTCGTCATCGTCACCGTGCTGCTGTGCGTCGGCTCGCTGAATTTGAGCGACATCGTGATGGCCCAGCAGAAGGTGTGGTTCGTCATCCCGTTGCTGCCGATGGCGGTCATCTTTTTCGTTTCCACCCTTGCCGAGACCAACCGCCACCCCTTCGACCTTCCCGAGGCCGAGGCCGAACTGGTGACGGGCTACAACGTCGAATATTCCGCCATGCCGTTCGCGCTCTTCTTCCTGGGCGAGTACGCCAACATGATCCTGATGTCGGCGTTGACGACGGTGCTGTTCCTGGGCGGTTGGCTGCCGCCGGCCAACTGGGCGATCTTCACCTGGATTCCCGGTCCCATTTGGTTCGCCCTGAAAATTTCGGTCCTGCTGTTCATCTTCATCTGGGTGCGGGTGACCTTCCCGCGCTATCGCTACGACCAGTTGATGCGGCTGGGCTGGAAGGTTTTCCTTCCCATCTCGCTGGCCGCGGTGGTGATCGTTTCGGGTGTGCTGGTGGCCTTCGATCTGGCACCGACGGTGCGGTAGAGAGGAGAAGGGGAAACCGAGATGAGCTTCATCGACCGCACTGCACGAACCATCCTGTTGTGGGAATTGGCCGAGGGCATGGTTCTGACCCTTCGCTACTTCTTCAAGCCGAAGGTCACGATCAACTATCCGTACGAGAAAGGGCCGCTGAGCCCGCGCTTTCGCGGCGAGCATGCGCTGCGCCGCTATTCCAACGGCGAGGAACGCTGCATCGCCTGCAAACTGTGCGAAGCGGTGTGCCCGGCGCAGGCCATAACCATCGAAGCCGAGCCCAGAGATGACGGCAGCCGGCGGACCACCCGCTACGACATCGACATGCACAAGTGCATTTATTGCGGGTTCTGTCAGGAAGCCTGCCCGGTCGACGCCATCGTCGAAGGGCCGAATTTCGAATTCGCGGCGGAAACCCGCGAGGAACTGATGTACGACAAGGATAAGCTGCTGGCCAACGGCGACCGCTGGGAAACCGAGATCGCCGCCCGCTTGGCCCAGGACGCGCCGTACCGCTGAGATCAGGGGAAACAACGGGAATGCCATTTGTTCGGAGTACGGGCGCCGCGCGACAGCCCAGAACTGGTCGGGGGGATCGATGATCGTTCAAGCGCTGGCGTTTTATCTGTTTTCCTTCATCCTGGTGGCCGCCGCGGTCATGGTCATCGCGGCGCGCAACCCGGTGCATTCGGTGCTCTTCCTCATTCTAGCGTTTTTCAACGCGGCCGGCCTGTTCGTGCTGTGCGGGGCCGAGTTCCTGGCAATGGTGCTGGTCGTCGTCTACGTCGGCGCGGTGGCCGTGCTGTTCCTGTTCGTCGTGATGATGCTCGACATCAATCTGGTCCAACTGCGCGAAGGGTTCATCCGCTATCTGCCGGTCGGCGCGGTGGTCGCCCTCATCCTGCTGGCCGAACTGCTGGTCATACTGGGTGGCTGGGCGATGGTTCCCGACGCGGCTCGAAGCGTCGCCGCCGCCGCCCCTGCTCCGGAATCGCTGAGCAACACCCACGCGCTGGGCGAGATCCTCTACACGCACTATGCCTACCTCTTCCAGGTGGCCGGGCTGGTTCTGTTGGTGGCGATGATCGGCGCCATCGTGCTGACCCACCGCAGCCGCGACGGGGTGCGCCGCCAGAAGATTTCCGATCAGATCCGCAGGCGGGCCGAGGAGACGGTTGAACTTCGCAAGGTTCCGACAGGGAAGGGCATCTAATGCTGGAAATCGGTCTTTCCCACTATCTGACGGTGGCCGCGATCCTGTTCGCGCTGGGCATTTGCGGCATATTCCTGAACCGCAAGAGCGTGATCGTCATCCTGATGTCGATCGAGTTGATACTGCTTTCCGTCAACCTCAATCTGGTCGCCTTTTCTGCCACCCTCAACGATCTGGTCGGCCAGGTGTTCGCCATGTTCATTCTGACCGTGGCGGCTGCCGAGGTGGCTATCGGGCTGGCCATCGTCGTCGTCTATTTCCGCAACCGCGGCAGCATCGCGGTCGATGACATCAACCTGATGAAGGGATAAGGGGCGTCCCATGCAAATCGCAGCAGTCTTCCTGCCGCTTCTGGGCGCCGCGATCGCAGGCATCCTGGCATTCGTCACCCCCGAGGCCAAGGACAGCCGCCGGCGCATCGACCGTCTGGCGCAAGCGGCATCCTGCGGTTCCCTTCTGCTGGCCGCCGCCGCCGCCGCCTTCGTCTTTGTAGACGTGGTCATCGACAAGAACGCGGGCACCACGCACCTGTTGACCTGGATGACGTCGGGCACCTTCGAGGTGTCTTGGGCGCTCAAGTGGGACACACTGTCGGCGGTCATGGTGCTGATGGTCACCTTCGTGTCGGCGATGATCCACGTCTATTCCGTCGGCTACATGGCCCACGACCCCGGCGTGCCGCGATTCATGGCCTACATCAGCCTGTTCACCTTCTTCATGCTGATGCTGGTCACCTCGGACAACCTGGTGCAGTTGTTCTTCGGTTGGGAAGGGGTGGGGCTTACCTCCTACCTGTTGATCGGCTTCTGGTATACCCGGCCCTCGGCCAATGCCGCGGCCATCAAGGCCTTCTTGGTCAACAGGATCGGCGATTTCGGTTTCATTCTCGGCATCTTCGGCACTTACGTGCTGTTCGACTCCATCCAGTTGGATACCATCTTCGCGGGCGCCAGCGGCCAGGCCGACGCCGCGATGGCCGTATTCGGCGGCGAGTTTCATGCGCTGACCGTCATCTGTCTGCTGCTGTTCGTGGGGGCCATGGGCAAGTCGGCCCAGATCGGGCTGCACACCTGGCTGCCGGACGCCATGGAAGGTCCGACCCCGGTGTCGGCCCTGATTCACGCGGCAACGATGGTGACGGCCGGAGTCTTCATGGTGGCCCGCCTGTCGCCGCTTTTCGAATACTCCGAGGTGGCGCTCAGCGCCGTGACCATCGTCGGCGCCACCACCGCCATCTTCGCCGCCACGGTGGCGTGCGTGCAGACCGACATCAAGCGGGTGATCGCCTATTCCACCTGCTCGCAACTCGGCTACATGTTCTTCGCCTGCGGCGTGTCGGCATTTTCCGCCGGAATCTTCCACCTGGTCACCCACGCCTTCTTTAAGTCCCTGCTATTCCTGGGGGCTGGCTCGGTCATTCATGCGATGTCGGACGAGCAGGACATGCGCAACATGGGTGGGCTTTGGAAAATGATCCCGGTCACCTACGGCATCATGTGGGTGGGATCGCTGGCGCTGGCTGGAATCTGGCCCTTCGCCGGGTTCTACTCGAAGGACATCATCCTCGAAGCCGCTTACGCGGCGCACACCGGAGTCGGCGCCTATGCCTTCTGGATGGGCATCGCCGCCGCCTTCCTGACCGCCTTCTATTCATGGCGGCTGTTGATCCTTACTTTCCACGGCAAGCCTCGCGGCGACGAGCGCGTGGTGGCCCATGTCCACGAATCCCCCAAGGTGATGCTCACCCCGCTCATCGTGCTGGCGGCCGGTGCGCTTTTCATGGGCTATGTCGGCGCGCCGTGGTTCATCGGCGACGGGGCCGCCGGTTTCTGGGAGAGCGCCATTCTGGTCCTGCCCGAGCACTCGGCCCTGGAGAACGCCCACCACGTGCCGCTGTGGGTCAAGTATCTGCCGCTCGGCGTCGGCATCGCCGGCATCGCGCTGGCCTATGTCATGTACCTGCTGGCCCCCAGCCTGCCCGCCCTCATCATGGCCCGTTTCCGAGCCATTCACACGTTCCTGGTTCGCAAATGGTACTTCGACGAGCTCTATGATGCGGTCTTCGTGCGGCCGGCCTTCTGTATCGGTCGGCAGTTCTGGAAGGTCGGCGACGGCACGCTCATCGACGGACTGGGGCCGGACGGATTGGCCGCCGCCACCATCGACATCGCCCGACGCGGCGGGCGGGTTCAAAGCGGTCTGGTCTATCATTACGCGTTCGCCATGCTGATCGGCGTCGTGCTCCTGATTTCCTGGTATCTTCTGGTCCAAGCGGGTTGAGGCAGCGGCGATGACCGGTTTTCCCCTTCTTTCGCTCATCACCTTTCTGCCGCTGCTCGGCGCCCTTCTGGTGCTGACCATCCGCGGTGACGAGGTACTGGTCGCCAGGAACGCCCGCTTCGTCGCCTTGTGGGCTTCCGGCGTCACCTTCGTGATGTCGCTTTTCCTGTGGATCGGGTTCGATACGACCACCGCCGAGTTCCAGTTCCAGGACCGCATGGAGTGGATGCCGGCGTTCAACATTTCGTATCACTTGGGCGTCGACGGCATTTCGATGCTGTTCGTGCTGCTTTCCACCTTGCTGACACCCATCTGCATCCTGGCCAGCTGGGAATCCATCAA